>JBFOLZ010000054.1:0-16173 GCA_040830445.1 Puniceicoccaceae bacterium | reverse complement strand
CTTCATCTTTACCGGTTTCCCGTGGTTGCCTTTGTCGGCCAGCCAGTGGCAGCGCCCCCTGCTGCTGCAGATTGCCTCCCTGACGGGTGGGGCCGGCATTTCCTTTGTGCTGGTCATGTTCAATGCCGGCCTCGCTTTCTACCTGCACACACTCTGGTTCAAGCGCAAGGAGAGCTGGATGAAGCGGCTTTCCATGGAATTCTACCTCGCCCTTGTCGTTTTTCTATTCGCCATTGGCTATGGACTGAACAGTTCCGGCGCGGGAAACCGGGGACGCATTGAGGGGCCGAGGCTGGCCTTCATCCAGCCCAATGTCGGGGTCATGCAGAAATGGAATCCCCAGCTGGTGCGGGAGAATCTCCAGCTCCTGAAGGACCTTTCGACCTACGCCAGTTATCTTGATCCGGATTTGCTCCTCTGGCCGGAGGCGCCAACACCCCTGCCATTGAAGGGCAATGCCTCCATGCGCCAATGGGTCGAGTCCCTGTCCAGCGACCTGGGCCTGCCGATGCTGGTCGGGAACATCTCCCGCGAGAGGGGCTCCACCAGCAGTGGGACGAAGTGGTACAACGCCGTTTTCTGGGTGGATCCGGAGAGCGGGGTTGAGGTGGATAACTATTATGCCAAGCGACGGCTGGTGCCCTTCGGGGAATACGTCCCCTTGAGCCGGTTTTTGCCCTTTGTGGAAAAGATGGTTCCCATTGAGGGGACCTTCCATCCCGGTACTTCTGTCAACTTGCTGGATCCACGCGACCCGGAGTTGGATGTTGGCCAGATCGGAAACCTTCTCTGCTACGAGGACATCTTTCCCGGCCTGGCCCGGACGAATACCCTGGCCGGGGCCGACTGGCACTACGTGGCAACCAACAATGCCTGGTTCGGGGAGAAGGCCGGCGCCTGGCAGCATGCCGCCCATTCGGTCCTTCGGGCGGTTGAGACCCGCCGCCCGGTGGTGCGATGCGGCAATGCCGGCTGGAGCGGATGGATCGACGAATTCGGGCATATCCGGTACGTCATGCTGGACAACAATGCATCCATCTACTTTCAGGGCGTGGAGGTTGTTCCCTTCAGCCGCAGTAGCTGGTGGGCCAACCGCTTCTCGCCCTATGTCCAGCTTGGGGACTGGTTTGTCGGGGTCTGTGCCCTGCTTGTTGGACTCGGGGCGTGGCTGAGTGGATGGACTGGATTATGGAGGAAAGCAAAATGAAGTGCGACTGGTGCCGTGGGAATGAATTGTATGAGAATTATCATGACACGGAGTGGGGCGTGCCCTGCTTCGATGACCGGGTCCTCTTTGAGTTCGTCCTTCTTGAAGGAGCCCAGGCCGGGCTGTCCTGGCTGACTATCCTCCGCCGCCGGGAAAACTACCGACGGGCCTTTGCCGGATTTGACCCGGAAAAGGTGGCCCGCTTTACCAGCAAGGATGAGCAGCGCCTGCTCGGAGACGAGGGCATTATCCGCAACCGGCTGAAGGTGGCCTCCGCGGTCACCAATGCCCGCTGCTTTCTCGATATTCAGGAAGGCTTTGGCAGTTTTTCAGATTACATCTGGCGATTTGTCGACGGGCAAACGATACAGAACAGCTTTCGCTCGATGAAAGAGTTGCCAGCCTCAACGCCCCTCTCCGACACCATCAGCAAGGACATGAAGCAGCGCGGCTTCAAATTCTTCGGCACGACAATCTGCTATGCTCACATGCAGGCCACGGGCATGGTCAATGACCACATTCTCAATTGTCCCCGGCACGCTGATTGCGCGGCAATGGCAATGAAATCCTGACTAGGGAGTTGCTGCCGTATCCTCGGTCTCGTCGTCGATGGAGACCACGTTGGCGATCTGAGTCGGGTTGAGTGGCGAATCGATTTCGATCCAGTCGCGGACAATACGCAGGCTTTCCCGGAGCGGAATATCCAGCTTGGAACGCTCCAGGAGAATATCGGGATCTATTTCCACCAGTTTGGTGAAGAAGGCCGGCATGGCCTCGAGAAGAGCTGTCTGGTCGATATCCTCACCCAGCACCGCTGTGAAGGGGTCGAGGACATTGAAATCGGTTCCGCGGTCCTTGTTTTTGAAGCGGGTGAGGATTTCTTCCGTTTCCTCCTTGCCGAGCTCGATCCCAGACGCCTCCTGAAGGGTGGCGGCGAGGGCTTCACTTTCCTCAAGGGCCTTGTCGTAATCAAAATACTCAACCCAGATCTCGTGGATCTTTTCACCGGGAGCTTTCTGGTAATAGAAAACTTTCTGATAGAACTGGTTGGCCCGTTCACGACCTCCCGGAAGCGGTGTCGAGGCGAGCTTTTCCTGGTGGGCTTCCTCCTTGAGCTTGGTCAGCTCGAGCTTCACCGACTCGACCTCGTAGGCCAGCTCCTCACTGAGGTTGTTGCGGATTTCCTCAAATCGGTCCCGCAGTTCCTCCAGTTCTTCCTTTTCCTGGCGGCGTTCTTCAAGGTTCAGGGAAACGTACTTCATGTCGTGCCGTTCCTTGTACCAGGCGATGTTCTCCTTGAGGAACTCGAATTCCTCGGACCTCTCCTGCCGCTGGCGGGACTTGGTATTCAAGGATTCGAGCAGATTGTTCTGGACCAGTGTAAAATCGGGATTACTGCGCTCCGGCAGTTGGTAGATAATCGGGGAAATGTGGTCCCATGAGAGAGCGTTATCGAGGTCGGCTTCCCCGTCGAAGAGGAACATGTTGGCGGAAGGTAGGGAAATGTCGGAAATGACCCCGCGGTTCTGGGTGGAATCGCCGTTGGGGAGGTAGAATTGCTGGACGGTGATCTTCACTGTGCCCACCTCCAGGGTCTCTGAGAAGGGCAGGGCACGCATGGTACTGCGGAGGTCAATCGGTGCCTGCACGGTTCCCTTGCCATGGGTGGATTCATCCCCGACAACGATGGCCCGGTCGAGGCTTTGCAGCGCACCGGCAACAATTTCACTGGCCGAGGCACTGGCACGGGAGACAAGCACCACCAGTGGGCCGTCCCAGGCCACCTTCTGATCACGATCCCAGTCCTCCTCAACTTCTCCATCAAAGCTGCGCTTCATGACCACCGGACCTTGGGAGATGAACAGTCCCGTCAGCTTGATCGCTTCGTCAAGGCGGCCACCGCCATTGTTGCGGAGATCAAGGACAATCCCCTCTACGTCTTGTTTCTTCAGCTTGTTGATCAGTTCTTCGACGTCACGGGAGGTACTGATGGTTCCTTCGCCGAAAGCGCCTTCACCATAGAAGGAGGGCAACTCAATGACCCCGATGCGCTTGAGGTCACCGTTTTCAGCGGGAATTTCATACAGGTCGGCATTGGCCAGGTTGGCCGTCAATTCAACCTTCTCGCGGACGAGAGTGATGACCTTGCGTTTGGCCGAATGAGCGGGGATGACGGTCAGGCGCACTTCGGTACCTTCTTCGCCCCGGATCATCTGGACAATCTTGCGCAGCTTCATGCCAACTACGTCGACCGGTTCGGTTTCGCCCTGGCTGACGGCGACGATCTTGTCCCCGGGATGCAGCTTGCCGGCCATTTCGGCCGGACCTCCCGGAAGAAGGCGTTCAATGACACAATAACCGTCAACGTCCCGTAGTTGGGCACCGATGCCCACGAGGGCATTGCTGATCTGGATATCGAATTCCTGGGCGGAATCCCATGAAAAGAAATTGCTGTGCGGGTCGTAGAGCTGGGCCAGGGAGGTGAGGAAGGTCTCCTGGACGTTATGGACCTCGATCTCATTGATGTACTTTTCCATCCGTTCCCGCCGCTTGACGATCCGGTCGAGGGCCCTGTCCATGGGTTCGTCTTCCAAAAGCTCCATGATGAGCTCGTTGGTCAGCCGCTTTTCCCAGAGGCGATCGGCTTCCTCAATGGTCGCAGGCCATGGGGCCTCGTCACGATCCGTGAGGTAGGTGTCATCACTTTCCAGATTGAAGGGCTGGGTGAGGCGTTCCTTGCCCCAGGCGAGGCGGGTCTCCACGCGCTCGATGTAGAGGTTGAAAATTTCAAAGGCGGGATAGAGGTCCCCGACATACAGGTAGGAGGGCTTCAATGTGCCCGCAAAGCGATCGATGATGAAGTCGACATCCTCCTGGAGAAAGAACATGCGGGTGCTGTCGAGATTCTCTATATATTGGAGCAGCAGTTCTTCGGCATCAATATCGGAAAAGCTCTTCTGCTTGTAGTGATAGCGCTGGATGAGATCGATGGCGTAGACGGTTTCCTTCTTGAGTCTGTCCCGTTCCCTTTTGTCGAGAAGGATGGGGCCGGAATAGAGAGAGGAGCCTGAAAGGGCGACAATCAGGCCGATAACCAATACGCGTATCATAATCATACTTATAAAGATGAGAAGTCTTTCAAATGCAAGCGATTCCAACAATCCATCCCCAATCCCAGGAAGTGCGATAGTTTACCTGATTTTGATGATTGAGCGGATGAAAAATAGGACGACAGCTGTGTTCATGAATTTTGACGCTTTAGGCAGCATCCTGTTCAGGAATTGGCTGAATTAAATCAATTTACATTTACTTCAGCCATTTACTTGAGAAATCCTCCTCCGTGACAAGGAATTCCACGGGTTGAAGATAGCGGGGTAAGAGGTCCTGGTAGGCAGGTTCCATGAAACGCTTGCCATGCAGGAGGACCTTGGCGCTCTGGTCCGGGGTCCGCACCAGCCGGCCGAGGGCCTGGCTGATTTTCCGCAGGCCTGGTATGAGGTAAATGGACCGGAAAGCCTGTGCGGAGTTACCGGGGAAGCCTGATTCCCTTGCCCGCTGGAGGCTGTTGAGCTCCGGTAGGGCGGGGCTGACCACGATGGCCTGATGAACCCGGCCGCCGAGGGTATCGATCCCTTCGCTGAACCGGCTGCCGAGAACGAGGAAAAGGACATCATCGAACCGTAGCGCCTCATCCAGGAAGGCATTCTGCTGTTCCAGATTGAGGTCACGGGGCTGGATTTCTCCGCGCATGGCGGGGTAGTGGAAGCGAAGTCGCTCCATGACGGACTCGGCATAGCGATAGCTGGGGAAGAAGACGGCAGTGCATCCCCTGGAAGCGAGGACGGTGTCCCCGATCGTGCGGACGGTGGTGTCGAGGTGCTTTTCCCGCTCGCGGTAACGCGTATCGACCCGGGCATCAACGATGACCTCAAAGCATCCCTCCAGCCAGGGGGCATTCCCTTCCACTCGGGCACAGGTCTGGACGGATTCGCCTTCCGGGAGTCCCAGCGTTGTCTGAAAAGCTTCCCATGGCTGGAGAGTGGCCGACATGAGGACGGAGCGAGTGAAGCGATGAAGGACCGGTGCGATAAGGGCGGCCGCATCGGTGCAGGCCAGATGGATGCGACCCTTGCGGGAGCAATAGGTAATCATTGGCAGGTGGGCGTGGTCCCAATCGGCCAGAAGGTAGGACAAGCGCCAGAGCCACTCCATGCTTTCCGCGGAGAGCTCGTCTTCCCCGAAGCTGCTGTCGGCCATGGCTTCCTTGATATCACGAAGGAGGCCAAAGAGATCGGCCTCGAAGGGAGGATCGAGGGCATCACAGGGCAGCTGTTTCTTGACCATCGACAAAAGCTGGTCCAGCAGGCGGACGAGGGGGCCCGGGAAGCGGGCGAATTGCACCTCGGAGAGGAGGGAATCGAGTTCCCTGGCATCGAGAACATGGGAATGGCTGGCCGCCACCCGGTCGGGAAGGTTGTGGGCTTCATCCACCAGAAGGAGGGTCCGTTCCGGAGAAAAGGTGGGAATGGACTCGAGAACATGGCAGACGGCCGGATCGAAGAGGTAATTGAAGTCGGCAATCCAGATATCCGCGTAGGGCAGCAGCATCCGGCTGATGGCCCATGGGGGGATGCCGTGTTGAGTGCCGAGGCTGCGAACGGTTTCCAAATCGAGGATGCCCTCCGCCAGTAAGCCGGGGGCGGAGAGTCCGGAGGCCATCCAGCGGTCGCCAATTTCGTGCAGGGAAACAGGTTCTGCAAAGTCCTCCTCCAGCGCATGGTCCGCGCGGCTGCGGAGGGCGTGGATGGTCAGGCCGCGACCGGATTGCCGGAACACCTCCAACTGTTTCAGAAGCGGCGTGTGACCGGTGTTTTTTCCTGTCAGGAGGAGAATCCGCTCCACTTGGCCGGAGGCGAGAAACTGCAATGCCTGTTCAAGGACGAGCCCGGTTTTGCCAAAGCCGGTCGGTGCCTCGAAGAGCGTGATGGAGGCCCTTCCCATGGCATCCTTGAGGGAATGTCTGGCCTCCGGTTGCCCCGGTCGCCATTCCGGGAATGGCCGGGGAACGACATACTCCCGCAAGCGGGAAAAGTGTCCGCGACGTTCCTCCAATTCGCAGACGACGCTGGTCAAGTGGGCATGGAGCGCTTGCAGATCCTGGTCGCCTAGCTGGACGACCTGCGTCAATCCGGTCTGGATCTCGAGGAAGAGCAATTCGGGCTGGGGAAAGTCACCCTGCTTGCCAAGAAGAAAGGCATAGAGCATCACCTGGTGAAAATATTGCGGATAAGCGTCACGAAGTTCCGCCTCATCGGCCGGCAGGTTCATGGAGACGGTCTTGACTTCGCGGACCAGGGTTTCAGAACCCGAACGATTCAACTGGTCGATGCGTCCCCGGAGACGGAATTGCCAGCCATTCTGGACAATGACATCGGTGACTGGCTGTTCGAACTGCCAGTCCTCGTCCGTGGCCTCGGCGCGTTGGCGGAGGACATTGTGCCAATGGCTTCCGAGTTCCATGCGCCAGCGGCCGGCACCTTCTTCCGGTGGAGCGTGCAGGGAGAACCGGGCCAGCTCACCCACGGAGAGCGTCAATTTGCGGTTCTGCCAGTCCCATCGCATCGGCGACTACCTTCCAGTGGGGATGGCCCCGGGTAAAGCGAAATTGAAGAGCTGCATTGCCAAGGTCCGGAATTCAAGTATGGTTGGCGGAATGAAAACCGCTAAATGTTCTCTCCTCATGCTCGCCGGGCTGGTGCTTGCCAGCGTCAATCTTTCCGCCCATTGCCAGGTTCCTTGTGGCATCTACGCCGATGACGTCGTCTTTGGTGAATTGATGACGGATGTGGAAACCATCCACAAGGCCATGAAGCAAATCAACGAACTGAGTGCGGACGTTGGGGCCAACCCGCATCAACTGGTGCGCTGGGTCAATAACAAGGAATCCCACGCGCAGAATATCCAGGACACCATGTCCGCCTATTTCCTTGCCCAGCGGATCAAGCTGGACCAGAAAGAGTCCGATCCGGAAGGCTATGCCAAGTTGGTCGGCCTGGCGCACAAGATCACGGTCCTGGCGATGAAATGCAAACAGGGCACGGATGTATCGCATGCAGAGGCCTTGCATGACGCGCTGCATGCCTTCCAGAATGCCTACGAAGGCTAGGCGGCGATTTACGTTTGCCCCCGCGTCAAGAGTCCCGTAGGTTTAAACTATGGGCAAAGGGGCAACCGTATCGGATCTGCACCTCTTCAGCCACCACTCACGTCCGGGCCGGTACCTCCGGCAAATTGAGGCGGCGGCACAAGAGGTCGATCTATTTGTCCTCAACGGGGACATTTTCGATTTCAAATGGTCCCAGCATGGCGTTTTCAGCCGTTCGGTGGCAGCGGCGGAGCACTTTATCGAGACCCTCCTGGATGAATTTCCCCAGTGCCGGTTTCATGTCATTCTGGGCAATCACGATGCTGTCCCTCCCTACATGGAGGCCTTGACAGAGCTTGAGGAGCGGCATGCCAATCTCTTCTGGCACGAGTTCGCCTGCCTCGTTGAGGATAGGATATTCCTCCACGGGGATGCCATCCATGCGGGTAACAGCAACGAGGCGATTCGACGCTTCCGTAGCAAGCTGAGGCAGCCGGCCAACGGCCATGCCCTGCAGAGGATGGCCCACACGGCGGTGCACCGTTCGCATGTCCAGTGGGTGGCTTTCCGGATGTTCCCGAAGCGGATCCTGGCCTCCCGCCTGCTCGCCTACCTGGAAAACGAGAAACTGCTCAACGGCCGGCCGGTCCGGCATGTCCACTTTGGGCATACCCATCACGACTTTGAGGACTTCCGCTACCGAGGTATTCTTTTCCATAACTCCGGTTCGGCAACCCACGGGGCGCGTTTGCGTGTCGTCAGGTTTCCACTACATGGTAATGGGAAATGAAGTGGCCCTTCCAGTCCAGTGGGGACGAGGGAGGTGACTTGGAACAGCGCCGGAGGATGGTCGAGCATCAGATTCGGCGGCGGGGGATTGAAGACAAACTTGTCCTGGCCGCGATGGCCCGGGTCCCGCGCCATGCCTTTGTACCTGCTGCCATGCGTGAATTGGCCTACACCGACGGGCCTTTGCCGATTGGGAAAGGGCAGACCATCTCCCAGCCCTACATAGTGGCTTCCATGAGTGAAGCGCTGGGCCTGCAAGCGGGCATGAAAGTGCTCGAGGTCGGGACCGGTTCCGGTTACCAGGCAGCGGTGCTCGCGGAAATGGGGCTGGAGGTCTATACCATTGAGTATATTCACAAGCTGGCGATGGAAGCCAAGGCCCTGCTGCGCGGCCTGGGGTACGACACCATTCGATTCCGCTGCGGTGACGGACGCCTTGGCTGGCCTGAAAAGGCTCCGTTTGACGGCATTATCGTGACGGCGGCCGCCGATGAGGTACCCATGCAGCTAGGGGATCAACTGGCGGTTGGCGGGCACTTGATCATCCCGGTTGGCACCTACAGCCAGGACCTCTGGATGTATCGGAAAAACGAGGACGGAAAGCTGGAGGGGGAAGTGCTCTACGCGGTCCGCTTCGTGCCCCTTGTTCACGGGGAAGGTCGCTAGCCGGATATTCGGATCCGGTGGGAGTGGTCGGGAAGAATCTCGATTTTCACGCCCAGGGTTGTCTTGTCTTCAAAAAATCCGGGGATGTGCTCCGGCCATTCGACGAGAATGAGCCAGGGCGGTGTGAGGAATTCCTCGATGGTCAGGCTGTCGAGCTCACGGGCATTACTTAGCCGGTAGGCGTCCATATGGACCAATTGCCGGGTTCCCTGGTAAGTTGTATAGATGGTGTAGGTCGGGCTGGTGACATCCGCTGTGATGCCCAGTCCCCGGGCGACACCCCGGGCGAGGGTGGTCTTGCCGGCCCCGAGGTCACCGGAGAGGGCGATGGCTGTGTTATCCGCCACACTGGCGGCCAGTCGCGCGCCCACGGCCTCGGTCTCTTCGGCCGAGGCGGTGACGATGCCCTCCTTCAACTCATCAAGGATGTCCATACCAGCGATTGCCGTCCTCAGCCAATCAACGCGTCGGGAATGAGGAAAATCCAAATAACCGAGTTGAGGTTGAAAAAGGCATGGAAGAAGATGGAGACCCGGAGGCTGCCGGAAAGTTCATAGGCCAAGCCAAGGCAGACACCCACGGCCACCAGTCCGGGAAGGCTCTGCAGGTTCCAATGGATTATGCCGAAGAGGAGGCCGCTGATGAAAAGGGAAACCGGGATGGACGTCCGGCCCTTGAAGAAACGGTAAACACCCGCCCGGAAGACCGTCTCCTCAACCGCCGGGGCAATAATGACGGCAAGGATCAGGAAGCCGGCAAAGACGACCGGATTGGTGGTATTCTGGAGAAGCAGGACCGCTTGCTGCAGGGGTAGCTCGATGTCGAAGCCCTGGCTGCGGAGCAGTTCGAGGAAGCCGGTCCAGGCCATGCTGACCCCGTAGACAACCGGGAGGGAGGCGAGAAAGTAGAAGAGCCCCTGGGCCAGGCTTTGCGGGATGGAAAGGATGCGGGAGCTGATTGGGCCCTCGTTGGGGTTGCGGTGATGAAACTTGAAGCGGAGGAAGAGGTAGAGCATGCCACCCTGCAAAAGGATCCCGGCAATGACCGCCACCCCGCTTCCCGGAACCGCTTCCGGCCCCATTATCCACTGATGGGCATAGAGGACCATGTATCCCGAGACGACAAACCAGGCCAGGATGGCCATGATGAAGATGGCAAAGTCATGACCGGAAAGGGGCCAGTTGGAAACCGGGTAACGGCCCAGTTTTCCAGCCTTGCGGACCTTGACGATGAGCACAATGAAGGAGATCAGGCTGCCAACCAGGAGAAACAGGATGTACCCCAGTACAAGGGGTTGGCTCAGTAACCAGGCTTCAAGTTCCTCCGGTGTCATGAATCAATGATTTGCTGACCGTCCCAGACCACGCGACCGTCGACCAGGGTGTGATGGATTTTTCCGCGGAGCATCATGCCGTTCCATGGGCAGTTGGTGGATTTCCCGACGAAGGCGCCGGGATCGACCTCCCACGCTTCATCCGGATCAAAAATGGTCACGTCCGCCTTGGCGCCGGTGGAAAGGGTGCCAGCTGGGAGGTTGAGAATTTCCGCCGGTTTGTGGGTCATGCGGGCGAGCAGGAAGGGAAGGTCGCACTTGCCGGAATGGACGAGGACTTCAAGACAGGCGGCGAGGGCGGTCTCCATCCCGATGATGCCGAAGGGAGCATAGTCGAACTCGCAGTCCTTCTCGTCCTCGGTATGCGGGGCATGGTCGGTGGCGATGATGTCGAGGCTGCCATCAAGGACGCCCTCAATAATGGCCTGCCGGTCCTCCTCGGTCCTTAGGGGTGGATTCATCTTGAAGAGGGTATTGTAGTCCCGGCAGGATTCGTCTGTGAAGAAGAGGTGGTGGGGTGTGGCCTCTCCTGAAACGCGGATGTCCCTTTTTTTGGCCCGGCGGATGATATCAACCCCGTAGGCAGAGCTGACATGCTGCATGTGAATGGAGGCATCAAACTGCCGCGAGAGGACGACGTTCCGTGCGATGATAATGTCCTCAGCGGCGCTGGGCCATCCCTTGAGACCGAGGCGCAAGGACCAGTAACCCTCGTTCATGACCGAGCCCTGCGTCATGCTGGCGTCCTGGCAATGGTCCATCACCGGAAGGTCAAACATGCGGGCATACTCGACGGCGCGCCGCATGATTTCATTGTTCTGGACACAGAGACCATCATCGGTAACGGCAACAATACCCTCATTCTTAAGGGACCCCATCGGGGCCAGTTGCTCGCCCTTCATGTCGACGGTGAGGCAGCCGGTAGGGTAGACCTTGACGACCGCATTCCGTGTAATGGAATCATTGATACGCCGGATGGTTCCGGGATTGTCGCCCGGCGGGCTGGTATTGGGCATGCAGACAATCGTGGTGAAGCCCCCTGCGGCAGCCGCCCGGGTTCCGCTGGCGATGTCCTCCTTGTGGGTCTGGCCGGGCTCGCGCAGATGCACATGGATGTCCACCAGTCCCGGGGAAACGACCAGTCCGGAGGCATCAATGACCTCGGCGGCGTCTTTTTCCTTCTCGCTGAGTGAATCGACAAGGACGCCGTCGCGGGCAAAGACATCCCCCGTCCCATCCCGCTGGTTGGCGGGATCGATGACTCGTCCGTTCTTGATCCAGAGTAGCTTGCTCATTGGGAAATCTTTTGGTTCAGCCCGCAGGCGGACAGGCAGAGGTAAATGACGGCCATGCGCGTGAAGATGCCATTGGCCACCTGCTGGAGAATGGTTGAGCGGGGATCGTCGGCGAGACTGGAGTCCAGTTCGACTCCGCGGTTGACCGGTCCGGGGTGCATGATGATGGCCTCCGGCTTGAGCCAGCTGCCCCGTTCCTGATTGAGGCCGTACATGCTCTTGTATTCACCGAGGCTGGGGAAGTGGGTGGAGGTCTGGCGCTCATGCTGGATGCGCAGGAGCATGACGACATCGGCATCGGCAAGGGCGGACTTGAGGTTGAGGTCCACCTCGACCCCCAGCTTGGAAAACTCATCCGGCACCAGCGTTGCCGGGCCGGAAAGGGTGACCGAGGCACCAAGCTTCTGGAGGGCGAAGATATTGGAACGGGCAACGCGGCTGAAGAGGATGTCGCCTAAAATAGTGACCTTCTTCCCATCGAGGGAGCCACCGAGCTTTTCCCGCATGGTGAAGGTATCGAGGAGGGCCTGGGTGGGGTGTTCATGAGCCCCGTCACCGGCGTTGATAACCGGTACCTTGACCAGCTTGCTAAGGTATTGGGGCGAGCCGGCGGCACTGTGGCGGAGGATGATGACATCGGACTGAAGCGCCTCCACCACCTGGGCGGTGTCCCGGAGGGACTCCCCCTTGACGAGGCTGGAAGCGGCCTTCTCGACAAGCGTGACATGCGCGCCCAGCCGCTTGGCGGCAATTTCAAAGGCGATCCGGGTTCGGGTACTCGGCTCAATGAAGAGATTGAGGACGTTTCTTCCGGTGAGCGAGGGCAACGAGGTGGGGTCGGTGGCGAGGATCTCCTTGAAGCGCCCAGCGAGCTCGTGAATGATCTCGATTTCCTCCCGGCTCAGGGTCTCGGTGGAGATAAGGTCCTTGCGGTTCCATTTCTCAATCAGGTCGTTCATGCGAATCTGTTGTAGCTGGCTCCAGCGGCCGGAAAGGCCACATGTTCATGCGAAGTCTTGCAGGAGGAATTCCATTGATGCAACCATTAAGAGGATGCGGTCAATGCCGCAGGTGGACAATTGACGATCGAGAGCAGATTTGTCGCGCAGGATTGCCATTTTGAATTCCCCATTTATCTTTCCGGACCATGCCAACAGAGATGGAGTCGACAGCCGGGCGTGCCAACCGGCCCTACGGAGAACTGGTCATCAGTACTCTTCGGATTCTGGGGGCCGGGCATTTTGTCATTTCCCCCGGTTCCCGTTCGACACCGTTGGCTCTTGCCTTGGCCAAGCTAGCCCCGGAGTCGATTACCGTGGGCATTGATGAACGTTCCGCGGCCTTTTATGCCCTCGGGCGCATCAAGGCTACCCGGGAACCGGTAGTCCTTGTCTGCACGTCCGGGACAGCCGGGGCCCATTACTATCCCGCACTTATTGAGGCCCGGGAATCCGGCTTGCCGCTGGTCGTGTTGACCGCTGACCGCCCGCCGGAGCTGCGGCACTGCCATGCCGGACAGACCATCGACCAGCTGAAGCTTTTCGGCAATTATCCCGTCTTTCAGGCGGAGCTCCCTTTGCCGGAGCCCAATGCCCTGCTGTTTCGCCAGGTGCGCGAACTGTGTCGGCGGGCCATGGAATCGGCGGTGGGAGCCCCGCGGGGGCCGGTGCACCTGAATTGCCCGTTCCGGGAACCCTTCCTGCCCTCGGCGGGGGACGAGCCCTATGCATTGGATTCAGCCCTGTTGCAGGACCTGAACCCTGTCCGGCGAACCCACGCCAGCCCCGGGCAGCGGCCCAATTTACCCGAGCGGACGCTTATCCTTGCTGGTCCTCGGCCCTGGCTGGACGAGGCATCCGAGTGGGAGTCCCTGCTCGACTTGAGCTGGCAGCGAGGCTTTCCCATCCTTGTCGATGCCGCCAATCCCCTCCGGTATCATGCCGGGGAGTGTCCCCATCTCATTATTCATTATGACCGCATTGTCCGGGATGACGCGGCATGGGAAGAGCTCAAGCCGGAAGCTGTTATCCTCTGGGGCGAACCGCCAACAAGCAAGGTCCTGCGGCAGCGCCTCATGGATCTGGACATCCGGGGCTACATCGTCGGCGAAGGCAAGCGGGGCATTAACCCGCTGCACGGCCGTATAGAGTGGGCCGGGAAGAACGTTGCCGCTTTTGTCGAGCGGACACGGGGTGAAAAGGGACACTATGGCGAGCCATGGGCAACCCGGGACCGGGAAATGGAGGAGCAACTCCTGAAAGCCATGGCAGCTCCCCATGAACTCTTTGAAGGAGACATTCACCGCAAGCTGGGCGAAATCCTCCCGGAGGCAGCTCCGATCATCTTTTCCAGCAGCCTGGCGGTCCGGGATGCGGAATGGTTCATGCCCCGCCGCAAGACAGCCCTCCATCCCTTCAGCCAGCGTGGAGCCAATGGAATTGACGGCATGCTCTCGCTTGCGCGGGGCATTGCTGACGGCATGCAGCAGCCAGCCTGGCTGGTCACAGGTGACCTTGCCTTCCTGCATGACAGCAACGGGTTGCTGGGAGCCGGCACGGCCGACCCGGGACTCTTTGTCATTCTGATCAACAACGGGGGTGGGGGCATTTTCGAGTTTTTGCCCATCGCCAGTGAGGAGGCGGTCTTCGAGCCCTTTTTCGCCACGCCGCAGACAGTCGATTTTGGGCAGTTAATTACGGCCCATGGCGGACAGCATTCGGTCTGCCGTGACATCAATGAGTTGGAATCGGCGGTCAGTGATTGGGATGGAACAGGACTCCGCGTCCTGGAAGTCATTGTCGAGCGCAAGGCCAGCCGTGACCTGCACCGTGCATTTCTTAAATTATCGAGCAATCAGGAACAATGAGTAAAGCAGACTGGAAATCCGTTAAGGACTATTCGGACATCATCTACGAGAAGTGGAATGGCATCGCCAAGGTGACCATCAACCGTCCCCACAAGCGCAACGCCTTCACACCGGATACGGTGGATGAGATGCTGGATGCCTTTCACGATGCCGCCAACGACACCCGCATTGGCGTCGTTCTCCTCACCGGGGCGGGGCCGCACACTGACGGCAAATACGCCTTTTGCTCCGGTGGCGATCAGAAGATCCGCGGTGAGCAAAAGGGCGGGTATGTCGGCAAGGACGGCGTGCCGCGACTGAATGTCCTCGAATTGCAGCGGCTCATCCGCAGCATGCCTAAGCCGGTTATTGCCCTCGTGGCGGGATATGCCATTGGCGGGGGGCATGTCCTCCATGTGATTTGCGACCTGACGATAGCCGCCGACAATGCGGTCTTCGGGCAGACCGGACCAAGGGTTGGCAGCTTTGACGGCGGGTTTGGCAGCAGCTATCTGGCCCGTATCGTGGGCCAGAAGAAGGCCCGGGAGATCTGGTATCTATGCCGCCAGTACAACGCCGAAGAGGCGGAGAAGATGGGGCTGGTCAACAAGGTCGTTCCGGTGGAGCAGCTTGAGGAGGAGGGCGTCCAGTGGGCCCTCGAGATTCTTGAGAAGAGCCCCCTTGCCATTCGCTGCCTGAAAAGCGCCTTCAATGCGGATGTCGATGGCCAGGCCGGCCTGCAGGAGCTTTCCGGCAATGCGACCTTGCTCTACTACCTGACCGAGGAAGGCGAGGAAGGGCACAAGGCTTACGTCGAGAAACGCGCCCCGGAATTCAACAAGTTCCCCTGGCTGCCCTGAGGTAGGTGCTCAGTTCTCGTTGTCCGTCCGGAGGACCGGTATCGTCCGGAAGGGGGTGCCGGTGATCGGTTCGCCAGCGGCAAAGCTGTCCTGGACAAAATGGGGAAAGGCGATGCGCAGGAGGTCCTTGGAACCGTCGATCCAGGTGATGACCACATGGTCGCTGGCCAGGCGCCACTTCCCGGGGTCCGTACCACTGCCACCAGCCTTGGCCGGGAAGCGGTAGGCGTTGCCCCATCCCTCGATGGAGATGTATTCCCGGGTTCCGGTTGATTCCTGCGGAACCCATGTCCCGCGAATATCAAGGACGGTCATGCGATCGAACTCGCCGGCCTCGAAATATTGGTCCGCGTCGGAAAAGGTGACTTTCCTGGTCTTGCTGAGCTGGCGCGGCTTTTTGGTCAGCTTGTCCTTCGGCTTGTAGGTACCGAGGGTGTAACCGCCTTCAGCATTCGGAATAAGGACATCCCGGCGGTTGTTGGGCCAGGTGATGACGGCCCGGTCGCCATCTATGTTCCAGAGGCCTTGGACGCCCTCATCGCCTTCCCAGTCACGCAGGGCTACGGCAGCATCCCCATCGCGGCTGAGGTGGAGGTAGAAATTCGGTTCACCGCCACCGATTCCGAAAATGCCGGTCGACTGGTCGACGAGCCAATAGCCGGTGAAGGGGTTGTTGACCGGGATTTCCGGTCGGGTTGAGGAGTCTTCAACCTCTTCACGGACGGGCGGAGGCCCATCCGACTTGGTGGTGAGGCTGCCGGGAATGCGGGAATCGATCCGGACTCCGCGGATGGTGTAGGCCGGGTCGCCGAGGATCGACTGGCCGGGCTGGAAGGTGGACCGTTCGATGGCGTTCTCGCCCATCATTTTAAAGACTTCCGTATGGCCGGCCTCCCATTTTGCGGTGAGGATTTCCCCGGTACGCTGCCAGGAGCCCTTCTCAATGTTGCGGGCGGAAGAGCCTGCCCAGAAACAGGAGAGGCGGCCGCCCCGCTTGATGATGAGAATACAGGTGTCCCCGGCGGGTTCCTGG
>JBFOLZ010000053.1:0-23771 GCA_040830445.1 Puniceicoccaceae bacterium | reverse complement strand
GCTGTTGGCATCAAGGTTGTATGACCACAGCGCTTGTTTCTGCAAACCTCCTCACCCTCGTCATTTCCTGGTTCGGCGAAGCCGCATTTACCTATACCCTGCAGACCTCGCTGGACCTCCTCCATTGGCATACCTTGCCCTTCGTCATCAGCGGGCAGGGAGAGCGGGAATTCTTCACCTTCGACAAAGAGGGACCAAAAGCATTCGCCCGCCTCCGCTACAGCGCGGATGGCGATACCAATGAAAACGGGCTTCCCGACCTGTGGGAGTGGGAACGTTTCGGCTATGTGGATGTGGAACCGGAAGCCGATGCCGATAACGACGGACGGGACAATTACACCGAATGGCTCCAGGGAACAGATCCCCTGGACTTTTACGACGGGGAGACGCCCGTTATCCGGCTGGCTTGCGGTGGCAGCTGGATTGTCCCCGCCGGACAGGCCTCACAGCAGCAGCTCTACTTGACGGTGTTTCGACCGAATGGCGAACCATGGGACAGTGCACCGGTGACAGTTCTTGCCGCGAGCGGCGAGGATCGCCTGCTTGGCGAGGATGGGGTATCGGCCGTCCTGGTTCTCTGGACCGATGAAAACGGTCGCATCGACCCGGAAGTCGCTCCAATCCGTTTCATTGCTCCATCGCAGGCAGGCATAACGGACGCCATTGCCCTGCAGGCCGGAAGGGGCCGCGCGGAGGTCACTGTCCGGTCGGTGGGATCCGGCTTCGGCCCGCCGCCGCGCCAGTTGCTTCAGACTGTCGAGCCTGCAGGGGAATCCGTTGTCAGCTGGTCGGGACCCATTGACGGGGCCAGCCACTTCCTGCTCCAGCAACAACAGGCAAACGGTCTCTGGGAAGATCTGGCCCATATTCCGGTTGAAGAACTTCCCCCGGCGGATCCGGAGACTGGCCGCTACAGCCTCATCCTCGTACCCCCGGCCGGCTGAATCCATCCACAATTTTTAAAATGTACCGTTTCCTGCTCCTCCTGCCGGTGCTCCTTCCGGCCTTCACAAAAATTGTAGCCGCCCAGTCGCTACGCGCAGCTTATCAATTTGCCGACGGCAAGGCATGGTCGGCGGCCGTCAACCTGCCCGGCTATGACATTCTCGACCTTGGCCCCGGACAGGTTCCGCTGGCTGTCAGCGACAGCGGGATTGCCCTCCTCCAGAGCGAGGACCACCGGCTCATCCGCTGGACATGGGGCCGCGAGGAAGTCCTCCTTGAGGGCTTTTTCAACCACGAAACCGTCTTCATGAACGAGTCCGGTCTGGCTGTTGCCATCAATCCTGCCGCGGAAACAACGGCTGATGTCCTTTACTGGGATCCGGGAGAGACAATACCGAACCATCTTTCATGGGCCGGTAATCTCTTCAGGGATCCCCATTTTGCCGAGCTTTATGCCCTGAACGATCAGGGGATCCTCGCCCTGCGCGCGGAATCCACCGACAACCAATTCCTCCTTCCCCCGGCAACCCTGGAAATTGAGACGAACTTGGTCGACCTTGCTGGCGAATCCTGGGACGAACAGTCACTGTATAGATATTTCAACGACATTGACCTGACCCTCACCCAGGGCGGGCGACTCTACGCCATCGAGGACCTCAACAACTACGGGGACACCATCGGACTGGTCTATGAGGACGAGGCCTTCTCGACAGCTTTTGAACCCGATCCGGTCTACAGCTACCAGAACCAGTACTTTGCCTTGAACAGGGATACCGCCCTCGACTTTGAGCCGCTGCTGCTCAACGACGCAGGTACGATTGTCGGCCGGACCCTTGGCCCGGTCCACGCCATGGTTGTCCTCGACCGCTTTGGGCAGCGTTACCCGGGCCCGCTTATTGATGACGAGGAAGCGGCAAAAATCCGCATGAGCAGCCCCGTCAATGGCATGGAGGAGATTATCCTCGGCGAGAACTACTGGTGCCGGATGCAGGAGCGTGACCTCCTCGGGAATCCTCTGGATACACCGTCCCCTGATTTCTGGTGGGGAACCGTGACGGACATTGTTAACGATTCCGGAGACTGGGTACAACTGGAAGCTACCTGCATCAGTGCCAATGGACGCATTGCCGGTACGGGCTGGCTCTACGACCCGCTACGGGCAGCCTTTGCCCGGCACGGCTTCCTGCTGGTTCCGCCCGCCCTGCTCCCGGATTGGAACCGCGATGGGATAATTGATGACACAGATCGCCGGCTGTACGCACCCGGCCAGCCTCTCCACTTCTGGGTCAACGATGATGACGACTCGGGCAACCTCTCCCAGACCATCGCCGACGACCAGCCGGCTAGCCCCACTCCCGACTGGGCCAGTCCCGGTATCGACGGGCTCCGGGATGTTGTCGATTTCTTTGCCGTCCAGCTGGACCTGCAAGAAATCCTCCAGGCCATCGGCACCTCCGGCAGTGTGGAAATCATCCTCAGGCAGGCGGACGAGGCGCTCAATCTCGTCTATACCAACCTCTATCCGCAGGATGCCGGAAGCATCCATCGGGAGCATTTGGCAACAGGATTTGGACCCGCCTTCGCGGAGCCCCTGGACCATGCCCCCACCACCAACGTCACCGCCGCGGGAATTTCCCTCACCCAAAGCCTCATCCGGAACATCCGCTTGGAAAACCGTGGTGTTTTGCTTTTCGAGGCCCTCCGCCCGACCCAGCAACCACTCGTCATGGAACTCTACCGGGCAGGCGAAAAGGTTCTGACCTCCCGGCTGCCCCTGTCAATCGGGTCCGTCCGTGACATGTTCCGGGTAATCAATCTCCGCAATGCGGATCCAAAATTTGACGGAGTGGATCCCGGCCCATGGGCAACGTCAACGGAGGATCCACCCAATTTGCCGGATGCCTTTCTGGAGAAGCTTTCGCCGCCCCTGCGAACCCTTGTTCATATCCATGGGTACAACTGGTCGGGCCATGAGATCCCGGCCGGCCATTCGGAAATCTTCAAGCGCTTCTTCCAGGCCGGTTCCAACGCCCGCTTTGTCGGGGTCACCTGGCGGGGTGATGAGGGAACGCTGGACCTGACCGGTAGCTCTTTCGAGTACAACGAGAATGTCATCAACGCCTTCATCACGGCAAAGTACGTCAAGGACAGTCTGGTCCCGTTTGCCGGGCCGCGCACAGCCATCTTTGCCCACAGTCTGGGGAACATGGTTACCTCGTCAGCCATAACCGACCATGGACTGGAAGCTGGCCTGTACTTCATGACCAACGCCGCTGTTCCCGAGGAGGCCTATGCCGGTGAAACGGCCAATCGCCGCAACATGGTCCCGCCGGAATGGAAGGACGAAGTGGAACTGGGTGTCGACTATGCGGAATTCCTCCTTTCACCCAACTGGTATCGCTTGTTTTCAGGGGATGACCATCGCTCATTCCTGAAGTGGAAGGACCGCTTCGCCAGCCTTTCCAGTCAAGTCAGCTGCATCAACTTCTATTCCTCCGGGGAGGAGGTCCTGAAGTCCGGCAACGGGGATCTTCCCAGCCTCCTCGGGGACGCCGCCAATCAGGAACGTGTCTGGGTTTTCAACGAGATGGTCAAGGGGACAGAGACTTTCCTCTCCAACCTGGTCAGCGACATCCATGGCGGCTGGGGATTCAACCGCTACTGGATGGACTGGGTCGACCCCGGTGGAGCCGCCCACCCACCTCCGGGATCCTGGGTTCCGATGTCGACCTCCGAGGCCGCCCTCATTAATCCAGCCGACCTGATCCCCGAGCCCTTTTTCCGGAAGTTCTCCGATGGCGACAGCGTCTTTCCCCTCTGGGGCGATGGGGCATGGCTCTACGGCGACACCGCAACAGCCAATGCCCACCTGCCCGCCCTCCCTCTGGCCGGGGCGAGCATCGATACATTGAAGAACCATGCCAAGATTCTCGCTGAGGCCATTCCTGCCCATTCCGATCCGGCAGGGTCCAACCCGCTTTCCAACCTCCCCCTGCTCCGCAACATCGACCTTGATCGCGATTGCCGTGACCCCGGTCACTGGCCGGCCCGGGAGGATGCCGGGAAGCGCGACCGCTGGCTCCACGGCGACTACCTCAGGCCTGCGCTTTCCCATGTCGCCCGCTTTTACCTGACCTGCGTTTCCAACATCAACAAATTGCCATGAAAATCCTGATACAACTCATCATCCTGCCCCTGCTCGTTTCTCTGGGCAGTGCCGCCTCCATTCCCCAGCTGGCAACCAAGCCGGTCCTATTTACCGTGAAAGACCACATCGGTACACCTGTGCCGGATGCCCTTGTCGAGGCTTCCCTCCCCGGGCCCGGCAATGCCTCCGCATCAACCGATGCATCCGGGGAAGCCGTCCTTGACCTCTCTGCCGGAGCCACCCTCCATGTCCATGTATCCAAGAATGGATACTATGCCACCAGTGGTGAAATCTGGACCGGTGGCATTTACCGGAGTGAGGAGGGCCGCATCCTTGCCCGGGAATTGCCGGACTCTCTGGCGATTACGCTCAAGCCCATCATTGATCCTGTCCCCGTGAAGGTCACCCGCTACCGGGGTCATATCCCCAAGGTCAACAAGATGGTCGGCTTCGACCTTGAGTACGGTGACTGGCTGGAACCGCACGGAGTTGGACGGGTGGTCGACATTCTTTTCCATCTAGACCGAAAGCGGGCTCGCTCATCGGGGACATTGACCATCCTTTTTCCCAACAAAGGGGACGGTATTCAGCCGTTCCAGGCAGCCCGCCCCTATTCGACTGATTTCGGCAGCAACCTCGCCCCGCCCCATGTGGCCCCGCTCAACGGCTACCGGCCCAACCTGGTCCGGTCTTTCGAGGAGGAAGCGGGCGATTCCTTCAAGCAGGGAGTGCGCTCCTCGAGAAACTACCTCATCCGTACGCGGACCATCATCGATGCCGGCGGCACCATCCGTCAGGCCTGCTATGGCTGGCTCGAGGGAGAGGTCCTTTTCGATCCGCGTGACCCCGATGACCCCCAGCTGTCGTTTACCGCCTTCTTCAATCCCAATCCTCACCCGGATGCCCGTTCGCTGGAACGATTGGATGGCTCAACCGCGCAGAGGGAGTGATTGAGCAGCGAAATGGATTGGTAAAAACACCCAATTATCGGTTTCATATACCACGACAACCAATCATCACATCCCAAAATTAACTCATAAGTTATTGATAATCAAACTCCTAAATAGAATTACCAAAAGTTGGCACATTTCCTTCATAGAAGGAAGCCATGATCGCAACGATTATTGCCAGCTTCTTCATCGCGTTTGGTATTCTCGGCACCCTGCTCCCCATTTTGCCGGGCACCGCCATCGCCTTCACCGGCATCGCCCTCCACAAGCTCCTGCTTGGGGAAGCCTCTGTCTCATGGGGCTTTGTCACCTTCGCCCTCGCCATCACGATCCTCACCATCCTCATCGACATCTATTGCACCTGGTGGGGTGCCCGGCGCTTCGGTGCTACTTGGTTTGGAGCCAGCGGTGCCGTTATCGGCGCCCTCTTTGGGATGCTTTTCTTCAGCCTGCCCGGTCTCATTATCGGGCCCATTGTCGGCGCGGTCCTCTTTGAGCTGCTGGCCAGCCGCGATGGCTCCGATGCCACCCGCGCCGGATTCGGTACCATCGTTGGCTCCGTCCTCGCCCTTGTCCTCAAGCTCGGTCTCACCGTCGGCATGGGCGCCGCCTTCTACCTGGCGCTGATTTAAATATCCTTCGCTCAGGGAATAATTGCCAAGCTAGGCCTTTCAAGCATTCATCAGCTATGATGAATGGGAGGTTCAGGAGGCCACAATGGGTACTCGCCCTGTCTTTAATGATGGGGTGCGGCCTTCAAGCCAAGCCACTCTATTCCCGCCTCATCCCGACCGACCTGGTGGAGGACGGGCAACCGGTCAGGCTGGAGGTGGTCTATGCGGAACCGGATGGGGAAGGCCCTTTTCCGACGGTTGTCTTCAACCATGGATCCACTGGGAATGGAAGCGACCCCTCAAGGTTCACTATTACCACAGGGTTTCTGACCATTGTTGACTACTTCAATGAACGGGGCTGGCTGGTCGTCTTCCCCCAACGCCGGGGCCGGGGCAAGTCGGACGGGCTTTATGACGAGGGATTCACGCTGGACCGATCGGGCTACTCCTGCGATCCGGTGCTCTCCCTGCCCGGCGTCGAGCGGGCCATGGAAGACATTGACGAGGTCATGAAGTACCTTCGCAGGGATCCCGTGGTCAAGCCGGGCAACATGCTCATCGGGGGCCAGTCCCGGGGAGGGATCTTATCCATAGCCTATGCCGGGACCAGACCGGGGGTATTCCGGGGGGTCATCAATTTTGTTGGCGGCTGGATGAGTGATGGCTGCCCGGACCCGGAAGCCATCAACACGGTCACCTTTATCCGGGGCGCCGACTTCGTGAATGAAACCCTGTGGCTCTATGGCCGCAGTGATCCCTTCTATTCGGTTTCCCACAGCCTGGCGAATTTCAACGCCTTCAAGGCAGCCGGCGGGACGGGCCAAATCAAACTCTACACTCCCCTGCCCGGCTACAACGGCCATGGAATCATCTTCACTCCCAGTCTCTGGGAATCCGACCTGACAGCCTACCTTACCAGCCTGCCTCGGGCGCCGGAACCGGCGGTCCCGGACATTACCTCTGTGGAGATGGCCTTACCGGGGGAAGTCCAGGTCCGCTTCACCGCCGAAAGTGGATTTCGCTATTGGCTGTTCGGAGGAGAAACTCCCGATCCATCGACATGGTCGCATCTGGGTGAACCGGTTTTCCCGCAATCCGGAGAGGCCCTGCAGTCCCTTCCCATTTCCCGGCAAACCTCTGTTTTCTTTACCGTCCGGGCGGATTAAAGAAAAGAAAAGGCGCGGCGGCCGAGGCCACCACGCCTTGTTTGCAAGACAATATTTGCCTATCCAAGGCAGTCTCCTTATTCAATGCGAATGAAGGTGGCATTTCCCTGGAAGTGGTTCGCGTCCGGGTAGTCGGAGTAGGTTATTTCTCCGCCGGAGCTGTCCGTCACGCTGTTCTTTCCGGTTTCATAGAAGAAGGAATAATGGACAGGGACGATTCCCCACGGAGCGAATCCGTTCATGGTGGCTTCCGAGAAGTCGTTGTTGACGAAGGTGTTCTTGTAGACACCAAAATATGCGTCCACAGCAACGGCGAAGTGTCCGACCAGCTTGTTGTGCATGAACTTCACATGACCACCCGTCTTGCCTTTAGGATCTTCAAGGCCAACCAACTCAACAGCGTTGGAATAGGTGCCGTAGTATTCGGGAGATCCATGGATGGTATTGTTCTTGATGAGAACATCGTCACAGTAATTCAGATCGTCGAACGTCATGCCACCACCGGCAACCGGGACGTGAATGGTATTTCCCTCAATGAGGGCTGTGCCATGAAGGAGATTGAAACCCATGCCCCGCGTCGCCTGGGTTCCGGCGACAAAGGGATTCCCGGTCAGCATGGTGTTGTTGGTGATGTAGGCCTCGCTGTCATCCGGGGTCTGCCAGGAGAGCCACTCCCAGCCGATGTAGCCGTTGAGAACCTCCACCCCGTCCTGGGGAAAGACAATCGGGTATAGCTCATCGGGATCCCAGTAGCCAACAATGTTCGGGTTCGTGATCTCGCTTAGATCAAGGACGCAATTGTCTACCTCAAGGACACTGTAGCTCGAGAAGTTCAAGCGGATACAGTCATCCCCGTGGGTAACGAGCTCCGAGTTGCGGACCCGCAACGCGGTGTCGTCAAGCCGGTGGGCCATGATGGTGAACAGGGTCTGGTTTTCCAGATAACAACCATCAACGGTCAGGTTTCCCCCGCCGGGAACGAATTGCATGGTTCCCATATCCAGCGGAAGCTGGGCAATGACCGGACCATAGGTGGTAATGGCAAGGTCCTTGAAGACCACCTCATCGTTCGCGCTGGCCCCGATGCAGTTCACGAAGATCCCGTAATCAGCGGAGCTGTTGATGGTCGTCAAAAGGGCCCCGTCGCCATCCTTCTGGCCAACCAGGGTCAGCCCGTGGGGAATGACCAGCATGTTGCCGCCCATTTCATAGGTTCCCTGCTGAAGCATCAGCATTTCGCCCGGATTGCCAATAATCGCGCCCTGCAAAAGCGCATAGTCATCGACACCAGTGGGTGGACCAACGTCCACGATTCCCGCAAAACCGGCGGGAACGAAAACACATGCCAACACCCCGGAGACAAGGGCCATCCGTAGGGTTGCCAGGTTCATCAGTTGCCTGCGTTTCATGATATATCCTTTCGTGTGTGGTTACTTGAGTCACAATGGGAGGAGTCCTCCCGGAAGGCGGCGCAGGGGCTGCCTTCATTCACACACGCGGATTAAGTCCGCCAAAACCGCCAAATATTTTTTCCGGGTTCAGCCGTACCGGCATTCCCGGGCCGCCTCGGCAAAGGCGATCAGGTTCTCCACAGGTGTTGTGAAGAAGTGGTCGGAGGCGGAACAGATGTAGCCGCCATCCTTACCATAGGTGGTGAAAAGGCTTCCGACCTCTTCCTTGACCTGTTCCGGCGTACCGTCCGTGAGGATGCTACCCTGGTCGAGCCCGCCGATGAGGGCCACTTTGGAACCAAGGACCTGCTTAACCTCTTCGCGCAACGACTCATCGAGGTCGCCCCCGACGCCCGGCGGGGAAAGCGTCTCGCTGGCGGTACAGCCATTCAAGGGAATGTCCTCCAGAATCGCCTTCATGCCGCCACAGGTATGATAAACGACCGGAAAGCCCTCCTCGCCGAGCGCGGCAATAACCTGCTTGTCGTAGGGGATGCAAAACTCCCGGAACATCGCCGGGCTGATGACGGTTGTGCTGGCCGCCCCACCCCCGTGCTCAATGAGGTCCCACTTCCCGCCGGCCATCTGTTCATGAATGTAGCGAACACGGATATCGGTCAGCCGCTGAAGGACTGAATGGATGTATTCCGGCTCATCGAGGGCCCAGAGAATGGCATCCTCCGTGCCGACCAGCTCCACAAAATCCTGCCAGGTCCCCGGCTGTCCCCAATGGGTCACAAACCCACGGACAATGCCATGGTCCCCCGTTCTATCGTACCATTCAGTAAGGGCTTCCCGATCAAAGGTTGTCCCCGGCCAGTAGTTGAGGAAGCGTTCCATCTCGGCCTCATCCTTGACCGGATGCTCGATCAGAAAAGACGTGAACTCGTCTTGCGCACTGACATAGCTCAGTTCGCCCTCGGGGGTCGCGACGGTGGTCCGCACGGCATTGGGAATCCGCGGAGTTGGCTCCGGTTGCCGGGTCTCGATCCAGTCCTTGCTGACTAATGGCTGACTGATCCAAGGGGTCACCGAGGCGTCGAGTCCCGTCTGGAGAAATGCCTCCAGTTGGTTGCACCCATCCATGAAGTGCTCCAGGTGGTAGGCCTGCCACTGGTGGATGGTTGCCGGGAGTCGGTCCGGCTTGCCCCCATGCAGGGCGGTCATCATGCGTTCTTTCGGGGTCATGCGATTGAGCAATGGCGAATTATGGCCAAGGCACGCCCTTGGGAAAATGACTTTTCTGGTTTACTTTAAAATTGGGCTTGGCCGAGGCGGATTACTTCAAGCCAAAGAGCGCAACTGCCAGGCGACCGGCCTTGGCAGCATTGTTTTTCAACAGGGCAAGGTTGGCGTCCCGGGATTTGCCCTCTGTCAACTCCCCGACACGGGCGAGAAGATATGGCGTAATGTCTTTTCCCCGGATTCCTTTTGCATCCGCTTCCTTTACGGCTTGTTCAATCGCTGCCTCGCAGGCCTCACGCGGCATCTCCGCCTCCGGTGGAACCGGAACCGTCACCAGCAGACCTCCCTCCAATGCAAATTCCAGGGAAGCACGAATGATCCGTGCCACTTCAGCTGCGTCTTCCGCCCGGTGGTCCACCGGCAATCCACTGTCGGAATAATAAAACGCCGGAAAAGTGTCCGTCCCCAATCCGATGATCGGAACCCCCTTGGTCTCGAGGTATTCAACTGTCAGTGGCAGGTCCAGAATCGACTTGGCTCCAGAACAGACCACCGCCACCGGGGTCCGGCCCAGCTCCTCCAGATCCGCCGATACATCGTGCGGGTTGCCCCGATGAACCCCTCCAATTCCCCCCGTGGCAAAAACCTTTATTCCCGCCTTGTGAGCAACCAGCATCGTCCCCGCAACCGTCGTCCCGGCATGCTCCCCGTTGGCCATGGCAATGGCGAAATCCCGCCGACTGCACTTGCGCACCGAACCTACCTGTTGCCGCGCCAGCATCTCAATCTGGTCCTCCGTCAATCCGACCGTCACCCGGCCATCGACGATCCCAATTGTCGCCGGTAGTGCCCCGGCTTCCCGGACCGCCGCCTCCATTGCGAGCGCGGTCTCCAGGTTCTCCGGATAGGCCAGCCCATGCGTAATCACCGTCGACTCCAGCGCTACCACCGGTTGGCCGCCGGAAAGGGCGGCCTTGATGTCAGGACGGATGTGGATGGATGATGGCATGTGTCGAGGGAACGACTAGAGCAGACTCTCCCCCGACATTCAATACATTGGTGGACCGGTAATCGCTAGGGAACCCTGGCACGGAAAAACCAGGCTGGGCTGGCAGCATCCAGATGGAGCAATTCCCCGTCATCAATCGGCACGGCAGGTTGTGGCCAACTGTCCGGTTCAGCAGTCAGGTCTAACTCGTAGTGAACAAATGGCTCTCCATACAACGGGACGAGAATATCGGTGCCGGACGTTGTTAGAGAGCGCAGGTCGAACACGGGGGAAGCGGTCGAACCGGAAAAGTGCGCACTGCGCAAAATTTCCAGCAAGGCGAGCGTATGCCCCACCATCCGGGGGACTTCGGGGGTGCCGTTGAGAGCCACTTCCTCAAGGCAACCGTACAACCGGTCCTCAAAGACCGAGTACCGGTCCCTGAATGGTGCCTCGATATCATTCGGACGGGCCCACAGGGAGGACTCCAGCCAAGCCACCTCTGCCTCATAGGCCGCCTGCGAGGAAGCGTTATCCAGAATGCCCTCGGCTCCGAAAAGGAAGCCCCGCAAGGCATCGTCCTGTTCCATGCTAAGCGGCAGGGCGAGGGTTGTCACCGCTGCCAGGAGGCCCTTTGCCCCGTCGAGGTTCCTTGCCGGATCGTGCAGGTCATAGGGAAACTCCGACAGGATGTATCCGTAAAGCTCAGCGAACCGCTGCGAGACCGCCTGACTGGAAAGGGGCCGCACGGGAAAGGCTTGCGGGGAACTATCATCCGTGCAGGGGAATTCATTACTGCAGAGGAAATAATCAAAGTAATTGTTGCCATAACCGAGCCGCGCCACACCTGTCATCGAATTGGCAAAGTCGACTGCGCCCCTATCGTTGTAGCCCCAGGCAACAACGGTTCCGTCGGCCCGCAAGGCAAGGCTGCGGTCATACCCGGCCTCGATCGCGACCACATTGTCAAGACCCTCTGGCACATTGCATTCGCCGGATCCGTTTTCGCCCCAGGCAGCGACGGTGCCATCCGCCTTCAAGGCAAGATTATGCGCATGATGTGATGAAATGGCCACGACATTTTCCAGTCCGGATGGAATGTTCAATTGCCCGTACCAGTTATTTCCCCAGGCAACGACGGTTCCATTCGATTTCAAGGCAAGGCTGTGCCGCCAACCGGCAGCTATTGCCACGGCATCGTTCAGTCCAGCCGGTGCGTTCCGGTGACCGAAGGAATTATCTCCCCATCCGACGATGGTCCCATCCTTTTTCAAGGCTAGCGAGTGGGAACCGTCGCCACCCTCGGAAGCGGAGATGGCCACAACATCGGACAGCCCTTCCGGAACATTGCACTGGCCTTTGGAGTTATCTCCCCAGGCAAGGACAGTCCCCTCCTCTGTCAAGGCAAGGCACCATGTCTTTGAATAGGCCGTTCCCAGCGAAACGGCTGCAATGGAAGGCAGGTCTTCCGGCATGCCGGATATTTCAGGAATGGAAATCAGCGAGCCATCGTCGAGCAGGACCATGAGAACGCGCTTGTTCCCGGTCAGGGAGACAATCGACCTCTCCGGTGGAAGACCGGCTGCCAAGGCCGAACCAGAGCCCCAAGCGGTGATGCTGCCATCCGCATGCAGCGCCATGGCATGGCCGCCTGTGGCCACGGAAACGATGTCATTCGTGTCGGGTGCTCCGTCACTGCCGCCTTCAATTACCTCGACCGTTCCGTCCTTGCACAGGGCCACTACGTTGCCCCATGAGTACATGGCGAGCTCTTTGACCTCCCCCACCGCACTCATCGGCTCCGGCCAGCCGATAATGGAACCGTCAGCCAGGACCGCCGCTCCCTGGGTCATCTTGGCTGCAATCTGGACAACATCCAGTTCCCCGTTGGCAAGGGCTTCCGGCACATCACATTCCCCGTAGCCATTGGAGCCCCATGCCACAACGGAACCATCCGCCTTCAGCGCCAGACTGAACGCTCCTGTGTCGCGGTTGGAGTCACCACCGGCCGCAATGCCGACAACGTCGGTCAGTCCCTCCGGAACCTGCCACTCCGGATAATCGGTCAGGTAGCCCCATGTCACGACAGTCCCGTCATCCCGCAGGGCAAGATTGTGGTAAGGCCCGGCGGCAATAGCGACCACATTGGCCAGGCCCACCGGCACTTCACAGGAGTTGTAGTGATTGCCGCCCCAGGCGATAACCGTCCCGTCCGCCCTGAGGGCAAGGCTGTGGCTTGCCCCGGCCGCAACAGCGACCACATTTGTCGCCTCCGGTGGCACATTGCAGACGCCGCCGTAATTGCTCCCCCAGGCAATGACGGTTCCGTTGGAGCGCACAGCCAGGCTATGCCCATTCCCGACGGCAATTTCCACCACGTCCTCGGGCACGCTGAGGACTTTATACCCGCCCGTCACGGCGGGCTCCTGGAGGTAACTTTCGGGACTCCCTGTATCCCAGTCCCTCCACATCCCGTAGGCAAATCCGTCCAGTTCCTGGTCGGCATACTGGGCCGACTCGGCATCCACGGCAGAGAGGAATCCCTGCAGGCGGGAATCATAGTAATCCAGCACAGCATTAAACAGGACCGTGTTTACCTCTCCGGGACCGGTCAGTGAAAAGGCCCCCAGAAAACGCTCCAGATCCTGGCCGACATCGATCACCTCGTCGAGCCGGCTCCGGCTCATTCGCCGGTAATGCAATGGATTCTCCACCGCCAGTTTCAGGTAGGCATCGGCGCCGGCAAACCAGTCGCGCGGGCTGGGGACCGGCTTGGAACTCAATTGCGGGACCCCAAGTCGCTGGTTGAGGAACTCCTTGATGTAGTTCAAGTTGCACTCCAGGGGACGTGCCTGTAGTTGCTGCTCCAGTACATCATCGGAAAGATCTTCCGGGGCCGGCCAGTAGGAGCTCAATTCATCCTTGGAATGGGAAACCGCCCAGCTATAAAACGTGTTCTCCGCGGTATCGCGATACCACTCCCATGCCATGGGCTCGCCTGTCCGGGCCTCAAACCGGAGGTCGCCGTTCAGGCGCTCAACAAAGGTTCTCCGGAAACCGGCATTGAGGTAATTATACACCTCCCGTTCGAGCCGGCACAAGCCGGTCTGGACATCGAGCAGGTCAAGGCGCACCTCATCCACATCGTGCCCGGTTTCCCCAATCAACTGGATGCTGTAGTCAAGCTGTTCGAGGACAATGTTCAGGGTCCTGTCCACCCGGTCGAAGCGATAATCAATATGCGTCGCCAGGTCATGGATCATTTGCTTAAGGGCGAAAATTTCCTCGAGGATCATTTCCTCCGCACTGGGACCGGTATCGATGAAGAGACTTACAATGTTGAGGCCGGCGGAAACAAAGTCGGTACAGGCGGCAAGCTTGCTGAACTTCTGCGCGGTGTTGAGGGCCTTCAATCCACGGGCGATGGAGCTCATGCTGTCCGCCACCGTCTTCATATGCTTGGCCAACTCAGGTTTTGCCGCCCGCATCGTGAAGGAGAGTGCGTGCGTGGCCGCTGCAGAGGCGGAAATGCGTTCATTCTGCCCCTCCTGGGCCTCGGTTTGCCGCTGCAATTGCGCAGCTACCCGGCCCGGATCACCCAGGTAGGCGGAAACTTCCGCCTGCCCGGATTCCAACTCCTTGTGCAGGGCCTGGTTGTCCGTGATCGTATCGCGAATGATGGCCATCTCCTGTTGGAACAGTTGCTCAATCTGAACATTCGGGACTTCAAGAGGCCCGCTTGCGGCATTCTCGTACTGCTCCGCCAGCCATTGCATGGTCGGACTGCCGCCCAAAACAGTGTCCAGCTCAAGAATCCGGGTGGGCTCATGCCATAACGAAACCTCCGTCTCTTCCTTCAGGAACCGGTCCAGCAACTCCCCGAATCCGGTCACCGTCCGGGCGCGGTGAACAAGGGTCTCCACCAGTTCCTGACGCTTCGCCAAGGCGTGTTCACGGCCCAGCACTTCATGATTCCCGGCATGGGTGCGCACGCTTGAACCGCTGGTGGCCGCGTAGGAATCCTCAATCAGCTGATGCAGCACTGTAAGGGTTGCCGGGCGCAAGCCTTCCAGGTCGACAGTCTTGACCAGTTCTTCCAGAAAACAGGCGATCACAACATCACGCGACGGTGTGTACATAAGGTGATCCGCCACGGCATCCCGGTAGGCGACAATACCTGCCAGAAGCTTCTCTTCCAGTTGCGCGGGATCGCCTGCAGGATTGCGCCGGTCCATTTCCAGAAGCAGCAAAAGCCCCGCCTCCAACTCCGGATGCCCATCCATGAGGACCATCAGGTGCCCCCCATAGACCTGCTCCTGGATATCGGTTTGACTCAACAGGACCGTCTCACCTCCCCATACTCGGCTTTCCAACAACGAAAGCGTCAAGCACCAGGCAAGGACGACCAGCAACCGCCCACAGCGTTTCCTTTTCATCGGTTTCCCCTCCAAATTTCACCCGCCCAAAACAGACAGGAACCTGACTTATATAACACCTGCAGAACAGGGTCAAGAGCTTGTCGCGGCACCCGGAAGCCGTCAACCGGGACTCAATAGGAAAGGAGGTCAATGACGGGGAAGGTGTTCGCCTCCAGGGTCCGTTGCCCCGATCCGGTAGGCGTTCCCCGCAATTCAACTCCATTCATAGAAAACTACTTGTATACTGGGCCTACACCCGAGCACAGGTTTGCATGTTTTGCTTGATTTCGCCTTATTTTGATCTAGATTACTGAAAATTGCCCTGTTTGTTCCGAATGCTGACGCGTCGCGTCAGAGATTTTGTAGGTCAAATGGGGCTTTTTTTATGCCCTTTGGTCTGCTTCTTGTCATAAACATGGTCTTTAGGAACAAAACGCCAATGAAGATAGGGGTCAGACCATTGACTCTGGAGATCAGAGCTCAATCCAGTTGAGATACCTATATTGAAGGAATTCTTACCGGTGACCCTTCTGATGTGGCTAAGGATGTATTTGTATAGGTGCTCCTTTGCTATTGTACGTTTACCACGGCGTTTCATTCCAGCAGGGATGGATCTATGTTTCTCATTCAATCTGAACGATATTGAGCCCAAAACCACATCCGCGCATTGCAGGAGGACGTGTTTTTTGGAATCAACCTCAGCTATATCTTCTTCCGAGATAGAAAGTCCCACTTTTCTGATGTAGGCATTTTGACTGAGTCCGCTGATGTAACCTCTGAACTGAGCAAGCTTTTCCTTTGATTGATCTGGAAGTTGGTCCAGATAAAACCTTAAGCGCACTCCATCAGGATGATGCGGCATATGTGCAAGCCCGAATCCATGTTTTAAAAACTGATAATAGAGGAGGAAATATTCATTTTTTGCGTGCTCTTGAGTAAGATTAACCGCTTGGTGAATATTTTGACGAAACATCACCCGCATTCGAATTTTTCCATCATGGATTAAATCGAAGAACTTTTCTACCAATACCTTGTAGCGCTCGACCTCGTAAGGCCCAACCTTGGACCATTTGACTTCTGAAGTGATTCCAGCTTTTCTTTTGGATGTCTCCAGTAGGTCTGAAACTGATTTCCAGTTTGAACCTCCTACAATAACTCCCCCATAGAAATTCGAAAAGAAGGGACCCTTCTTATCAGATTCATCACAGAGGATGATGTACTCCTTTTCCATAAATTTCAGCCTGAGGTTTTTTCATTAAAAATGTCCACAGATTTAAGTACCTGAATTTCGGAGAAACAGTTAGTTTTCAACCAGGAAGTCCATCCCTATGGCAGCATCGCTTTACCGGTTGCAATCAACCCGATAAAGTTGATCTAGCTCCTTCGGAACACTTTCGGAACATTTCGGAACAAAAAGCCGCATTTTCTGGCCGAAATGCGTAAAAAATGCGCACGGAAATTCGGGTATAATTTGCCGTTTGAAATTTCCTATCCCCCTGCCCACCAACGTTTTAAGATGGTGGGCGACGACGGACTCGAACCGCCGACCTACTGGGTGTAAACCAGTTGCTCTAACCAACTGAGCTAGTCGCCCGTGGTCCCGACAAGGGATGAAAGACTTAGGACAAAGGTTCAATAACCCGGGACTGACAAGTCAAAACTGCTGAAAAACGGTGAACGGGGCGGTCCCTTCAAGCAATCAGGGGATTGATTACCCGTATCCCGGGAAAACGAAGGAAATCCGTATCAACGGAGTGGATAGTCGCATCCAGGCGAAGCGCGGCAGCCGCGATCTGGGCGTCAGTCGTAAGGTCGCCTCCAATACCAAGGTGCCTGAGCAGCTCCAGCGCTTTTGCTACGTCCTCGGGCTCAACGGTAACAAGCCGGCAGGCTTTTTGCTTCAACCATTCCTCGACATGACCCGCTGCCACCTCAACCGGCATTGGATTATCGTAGACCCGTGGATGCGTGCCAATCCGGATAAAGGCGAACAGGACAACCGGACACAGCCCCACCGATTCCGAACCGGAAAGGCAATTCTCCCACCACGCACGGGACTTTTCATGAAAAGGACTCGTGGAGTCATAGGCGTAGAGGAGCAGATTGGCGTCAGGTATAATCACCGCCTCCCCTTTCCCTTTTGAAGGTTTGCTTTTTCAAAGGTCTCCAGATCCAGTTCAGCTTCCAGTTTGGACAACTTAACCGGATCGATCCCCCTCCTCAGGCCCATCGGACTGGCCTTCACCTTGTAAGGGGCCTGAACCTCCTCAACCATCAGGCTGTCCAGCCCGCGGCGAATAACATCGTTGACGATTTGCTTGAAAGGACGGCGTGTCCGGGTGGCCATTTCCCGCAGCCGGTCCGCGTTCTCATCATCCAAAGTAAGGGTTGTCCGCATAAAGACATCAAAGCATCAAATTTTTTGATGTCAATGCGCTTCAACACAGACACCGCCCCGCTCACTCAAACCCCACGTACTTCAGCGGGTGCCAGTCGAGGAGGTTGCTGTGCCAGCCGGTGACCGAGGGATCCTTGAGGTAGACAGTGACGTAGTGGTAGAGCGGGATGACGGTTTGGTCGAGTTCTGAAGTTAACGATATAAATGGCTTTTGAAGGGCTTCTCTGGCTCAAACAGACATAAATTGGAGGCCGGAAAATGTATCAGATGATTTCAGATCCAGAAAGGATTCTCTTCTGTGTGGACAGTGACGGCTGCGTATTCGACAACATGCGCTGGAAGCATGAGGTCCCCTTCCTGACAGCGCTCCTTGATGTATTCAGGCTGCATGACCACAAGGAATGGGTCACCGACCTGTGGCTGGAAATCAACCTGTACTCGGTGACCCGCGGGACAACCCGCTTCTGGGCCATCGCCACCTTCCTGAACCGCGTATGGAAAAAGGAGGCCTCGGGTGCGGGTTCGGCCCTTCCCGGCAGTCCTGAAGAGTACATCCGCTTTATGGAAAACCCGGCCAACCGCAATGCGGAGGCAATCCAACGGCAGTTGGCGACGAGCGGCGGAGATCCCTGCTTTGAGTTGGTCCTGCGCTGGCACGCTGAAGTGAACCGGCGAATCCTGGAATCCGGTGTCTCCCCGCAACCCTTCACGGGGACCTTGGAGACCCTCCGGTTAATGGCCTCTCTGGGAGAGGTGCATGTCGTTTCACTGACCCCGCACGACCTGCTCATCTCCGACTGGACGGAAGCCGGCCTGATGCCCCATGTCACGAAAATCCTCGGACAGGAATTCGGATCCAAGGCCGAACAGGTGGAGGCCGCAAGGAAGGGTCGAACCATCCAGACCCTGCTCGTTGGCGATGCCCCCGGCGATGAAAAGGCCGCCCTTTCCGCCAACTGCGACTTCTTCCCGACCATTCCCTCCCGTGAGGTAGAATCATGGAAGGAATTGAACCAGTTTCTTGTTTCCATGCAAAGCACAGGCGACCCTCTCGATGCCGCAATCCTGCAGGGACACGTTGATTGCTTTCACCAGACCCTGGGATTTTGAGTATCCCGGCTGGACCTCCTGTCGATGACATGTAAAAGGATTGATCCAACTCTCAAAACCATGCAGATGCTGAACAACATGGGAAACCTGACACGGGTCCGCGAAACAGAAACGCTTGAACTGGAGGGCTTCCGCATCGATGCAGGGTTCCTTGAATTCACCGCCCGGGACGGTCGGACCTGCTCCGTCTATGCGGAACGCTGCCTGCTCGACCGTGAACAGGGCCCTGCGGTCATCCACTGCCCCGGGGGCGGCCAGACGGTCGACCGGGCAGATCTCCTGGATTGGGCCCGCAAGGGCTTTTCCAGCGTCTCCTTCGACTGGCAGATCGGGGACTATCCGGGGCACGATCCGGCGAAGAAAAGCCGTTGGCCGAAAGGCGTGGTTACACAAATCCACTATATTCGCGATGCCTCCGAGGCAATCCTGCCGCTGGCGGTGCAGGCCGCCGGCGCGTGTGTCGACTGGCTGATTGAGTCGGACAAGGTAAACACTGAGGCGATCGGGGTTGTCGGCATCAGCTGGGGCGGCTTCCTGACCTGGCTGGTGGCGGCCTATGAACCCCGCATCAAGGCGGCCGTCCCGGTGTACGGATGCGGTGGTCAGTTCGACGAACGCTATCCGGGCCGGTTCCGCCTTCCTCCCGCCATGCGGGACGCATGGATAAACAACTGGGATCCCTACTCCATCGCCGCCCGGCAAAGCAAACCGGTTTGCTACCTGTCCTGCACCAACGACTTCTTCGGTATCCTGCCGCTGGCAAACGAACTTCTCAACAAGCTCACGGTCCCCCGCCGCCGCGGCTGGCTGCCCAACTGCAACCACAGCATCGGGCCCGGGGAAAGCGCTCTTGGGCTAGCATGGTTGCGACATTACCTGGACAACGGTCCGGCCCTCCCCTCGGAACCGGTCCTGAAGGATGACTTCACCCTGGAGGCGGATGCCCCCGAGGACATCCTTTCCTCCGAAATCTGGTGGACTCCCGAGCTCAAGGACGGCGACCTCGGCTGCTGGATCAAGGGCACACCCGAAGGGACGTTCGCCGCCGCGTATGGACGGGTTCACTACAAACAGGGCTACACCCTCAGTACTCCCTTAAAATCCCAATCTCAATCCCAATCCCAATCTCACCTCCCCACCCTCCGCGACGGCCTTGGCTGGAACTGGGGCATGGGCTCCACCCAGTTCCATACCAACCATGTCACCGTGGAGAACCTGTCCGAAGACACCGTCCTTCTTCACCGTGATCCGGACAAGAAGGACGATGCCCCCAGCTTTTTTCTCAACCAGTTCGCCCATCCAGAATGGAATGCCGGTATTGGGAAGGCGGTGACAATCGGTCTCCGCACGGACCCGCCTGAACCCCTCAGCGAGGCCACCGTCACCCTCTCCATCCGGGGGATTGGCGGCCGACAGGAGCTCAGCGCAACCATCCCGATTGAAAACGATGCCATCCGCATCCGTCTGGATGAGTTCCCCGGATTCGGCCCGATGCACACATGGGGCAGTGTCGTGCGCGTGCAGATCCAGTTGAAGACGACCACCAAGCGCTTTCAAGTGGGCCCACTGGAGCGGGAGTAATTGCCCAACTCCCGTCAACGGCTGCCTTTTACCTGAATTCATGTGTTTGCCGCCCTTGCCGCCGGCATCCAGCCGTTCCCATCATTCATCCCATGGCCTTATCCCGTCGCGCATCTCCACCCCGGCCGCTTACGTACGGTTTTTATTTTGACAACCGTACGTATGGAGGCAAGGCTGGAAGGATGAGTATCTCGATCACCCGGTTGCGGGAGGATTTGTACCGCCTGGCGGATGAGGTTCTGGAGACGGGCAAGCCGCTGGAGATCCGGCGCAAAGGACGCAAACTTCTGCTGGTTCCTGAAGTGCCGGCATCGAAGCTGGGGCGGCTCAAGAAACGGGGGAGTCTGACGGGGGATCCGGAGGAAATCGTGCACCTGGACTGGTCGAAGGAATGGCGGCCATGATCGAACTGGACACCCATGTGGTGGCCTGGTTGCATGCCGGTGAACTGAAGCAGATTCCGCGCAAAGTCCGGGCCCGGCTCGATGAAGAGGAACTGTTGATCTGCCCGGTGGTACTGTTGGAACTGGAATACCTGCGGGAAATCGGCCGCCTGACCGTGACAGCAGACCGGATTTTCGCTGACCTGGCGGCGGAAATCGGGTTGCGGATAGCGGATGGGTCCTTTCCGGGAGTGATTCAGGAATCCCTGCGGCAGAACTGGACCCCCGATCCCTTTGACCGGATCATCGCGGCGCATGCCATTGTGACCGGCCATGCCCTTGCCTCCAAGGACAAACAGCTCAGGCGGCATTGCCCGGTGGCATTTTGGGGATAGGTCGAATGGCACTTAGTTGAGGACATTGAACGGTCATTTGAGTGATGGGCAATCGGTCCCGCCCGAGTTGGCGCAGCAGGCCCCGCCCAAAGGGCGGGCTGGAGGACAGCCCGGGGATGACCGTCCGAAGCGTGAAGCGCGAAGGACGGGATTCCCCGGGTAGCGACGGCCAAAAATCCAGCCGCGGCCTGAAGGGCCGCGAGTTTCCTCGCGCCTTTTCAAGGCGCGGCTGCACTGCCGCATTGGATCATTACGCTTGACATAATTACGCTTGACGGGAATAGTGCTCTGATGATCCAGAGCTTTCAATGCCAGGAGACCCGGAAGGTATTTGAAGGCGAGTTTTCCCGAAAACTTCCCACTGGTATCCAACAGGTCGCCCATCGGAAACTCCTGCAACTGGAAATTGCTGAAAATCTGGACGATTTGCGCATCCCACCGGCAAATCGTCTCGAAGCCCTTCGCGGAAACAGGAAAGGACAGTACAGTATACGAATCAACCAACAATGGCGCGTCTGCTTTCAGTGGAAGCCAGACGGGGCCTACCATGTTGAAATTGTAGACTATCATTAGCCATGAAGAAACCAATCAAACAGATACCCCTTTGTACCCCCGGCGAAATGCTGGAAGAGGAATTTTTAAAGCCGATGGGCATTACCGCTTATCGCCTGGCCAAGGACATCCATGTCCCGGCCACACGAATCCACGCCATCGTCAGGCAAGGCCGAGGCATCACCGCAGATACCGCCCTGAGGCTGGAGCGGTACTTCGGACTTTCGGAGGGCTACTTCCTGCGCCTGCAGGCGCATTACGACATTCGCAAGGCCAAGCGGGATTGCGGCCAGCGCATTGAGCAGGAAGTCATCCCACTGGCCGTCTGACCCGGATCAATAACGCAAGGCTTAGCCAGCAACTACTCGCCGCTGATTGCCGTCCGGTTGAAGAAGGCCGGATGGGTGCAATCCTGTTATCGCCGATCCCGTGACCCGGCGCTCACCCGGATCGGCAACCTGGTCGCGGAAATCCGCTCCAATCCATGGAAGGCCTATCACTTCAAGCAGATCGCGAAGGACCATGGCATGTCGTACAGCCACTTCCGCTTGCGTTTCCGCCAACTCGCCGGGACGGGCCCGGATGCCTTCATGCTGCACCGGCGCATGCACTCGGCTGCGCTCCAATTGCACAATCCCCACAAGTCCATCTCCCAGCTCGCGAATGAATTGGGCTATGAAAACCCAGCCTATTTTTCCCGTCTGTTCAAAAGCAAGATTGGGGTTTCCCCAAAGGCCTACCGCGATGCCTTGCCGCTGAGGTGATGCTTCAGAACCTTGCGGAGGGGGGATTGACTTTAATAGTGCGGCGGAGCAAGGCGGATACATGACCCTCCCGTTAACGCATCAAGCAGCTTTCCAGTTGAGTGTGATTTATCCGCAGGCAGGTTGATACTTTTCATTCCAGACCATGCAGAAAATAAACCCTCTGGTTGAGATGACTTAAACTGTGCCGCTTGATAAGTTAGTCTGGGCCTATAGAAAGGACCCAGATAAATGAAAGCGAAACGGTATACAACAGAACAGAAGATCCGCATATTGCGGGAGGCCGAGAAGGCCGGACAGTCCATTGTGGAACTGTGCCGGGAGAAAGGAATCAGCGAGCAGACCTTCCACAGATGGAAGCGTGAGTTCGGGATGATGAAACTCGACCAGGCCAAGCAACTGAAGGCGCTGCAGAAGGAGAACGCCCGACTGAAGCGGCTGCTGGCCGACGAGATCCTCGGCAAGGAACTCTTGAAGGAGGCACTCGAAAAAAAGTTGTAAGCCCCGGGCACAAGCGGCAGATCGCTGAGTCGCTTGTGGAGCGGGGCCGATGCAGTGAGCGCAGTGCCTGCCGTCATTTTGGCCTTCACCGGAGCACCTTCCAGTACAAGGCGAAGGAACCGAATGCCTGGCTGGTGAAGCTCAAAACGGCTCTGCGACGGTTGTCACGAAAGCATCCAGAGATGGGGTACCCAAAGATCACACGATTGCTCAAAGCCGAGGGCTGGAATGTCGGGGCCCGCAAGGTCCAGCGCCTGCGTCAGGAACTGGGCCTGATGGTTCCGCCGAAGAAGCCCAGAAGGCGCCGTCAGGGAGTCTCCACGGGCCTACCAACTACGGCCACCCATCGCAATCATGTCTGGACCTGGGACTTTATCCACGATGTCACCATGCGCGGGGGCAAGCTGCGTATGCTGACCGTTCTGGACGAGTACACCCGGGAGTGTCGGTGCATCCATGTCGACCGCAAGATCAATGCGAGCAAAGTCCGGCAGGTCATGGCCCGACTGATCGACGAGCATGGAGCTCCGGAGCACATCCGCAGCGATAATGGATCTGAGTTTATTGAGTACCATCTGCGGGAGTGGCTGGCCTCCGAGGGAATCAAGACCCTCTATATTGATCCCGGCAGTCCCTGGCAGAACGGATACATCGAGAGCTTCCACGCCCGGTTCCGGGAGGAATGCCTGAACCGGGAACAGCTCTGGACCCTGACCGAGGCCCGCGTCGTCATCGAGGACTGGCGCTACAAGTACAACCATGTCCGTCCCCACCGCTCCCTTGGTTATGTCACTCCCATCCAGTTCGCGGGCCTTGCTATGGAAGCTAGCCCGCTCACTGTGCCGGCGGCCTCCGTCCGCCGGAGCCTTGACTTCCTTTACAATCTCAAAGAATCATTAACCCCGCCTAGACTAACGAATTACACGGCCCAGTTTGGGTGACTTGACCACAGTGTTGGTATAATTGTTGTTCGCGAGGCTGGTGACGAGGCTCCCAACCGCACCACTCGAATCGGCGTTGTAGAGGGTTGAGAGAATGTCGTAAGTGTTGTCCCCGTTATTCGTCACTACCATCTTGAGCTGATACCAGTTGCCCGGGGTCAACGGTACATCCGGTCCGGAGGCAAAGGTGCGCGTCCCCCCCGCAAGATGATAACTCCGCAGATAGCGCATGCCGGCGCTGCCCGAGCCGGTCACCGAGATCATGTACTGGTTGTCGTCAG
>JBFOLZ010000052.1:0-67627 GCA_040830445.1 Puniceicoccaceae bacterium | reverse complement strand
GCGATCATCCCAACCTCCACCGGACAATTCAGCTCCCGGAAGAGCATGCCAAGGACTACCGCCTTCGGAGCGTCCATCCGGCCCAGGAACAGCTTATCCCGGCGGATGAGATTCAGGAGCATCGTGTGGCATGTAGAGACTCCAGTGAAGTAATTTGGCCGTGAGCCCGCGCAAAGGCTGCGGCTGTCAGAGGTTTCGGTAACGCTTGAGGAAAAGCCCGGCGGCAACAGGGTCTGCGTGTCCGGCCGGAAGAGGATATCGACACCCGCCTCACGGCAGAAGGCCTCATCCTTTTCCGGTGTCCGTGGATAGCGCTCAAAGTCCTCGTTGGGACCAAACTCCAGCGGATTGACCAAGGCTGATACAACCACGGTGTCGACACTTTCCCGGGCCTTCGCAATCAAGGCGCCGTGACCCGAATGGAGCGCCCCACTTGTTGAGACTAGGCCAATGCCGCTTCCCTTCGTACGGAGGTCCAGGGAAACCGCCTGCATCTGCATGGATTCTTCGATTATCTGCATGGGACCTCCCTATCCTTGCCCAGCCCGACACCTCTCTCAAGGCTTTTCCGGAGGATTTCCTTGCCGGAGGCATTTTGTCTCTTGTCTCCACGGCAATTAAGCGTTCCTTGTATCCCACCATGGCACAGATCAATGACAATTACCTGAAGTTGAAAGCGTCCTACCTTTTCAGTGACATCGCGAAGCGGGTTGCTGCCTTTACCGAAGCCAATCCGGACAAGACGGTGATCAAGATGGGCATCGGGGATGTCACGGAGCCCCTCCCGCTGGTCTGCCAGCAGGCCTTCCATGAGGCAATTGATGAAATGGGCACGCGGGCAGGCTTTCATGGCTACGGCCCCGAACAGGGCTATCCTTTCCTCCGGGAAGCAATTGCCCGGAACGAGTTCCAGTCCCGGGGTTGTGCGATTGAAGCCGACGAAATCTTTGTCTCCGATGGCTCCAAGTGCGACTGCGGCAACATCCAGGAAATCTTCTGCACGGGTTCCCGCGTCGCCATTCCTGATCCCGTCTATCCGGTCTATGTCGATACGAATGTCATGGCCGGCCGTTCCGGAAGCGACAAGGGTGGCCGCTACGAGGGACTGGTCTACCTCGAATCCACCCCGGAAAACGGGTACGTTCCCTCCCCTCCTGAGGAAAAGGTCGACATGATCTACCTTTGCTTCCCGAACAATCCGACCGGGGCCTGTGCCAGCCGGGAACAGCTCCAGGCATGGGTGGATTACGCGCGCGACTGCAAGGCGATCATCCTCTTCGACGCCGCCTATGAGGCCTTCATCCGCAATCCGGAAATCCCCCGCTCGATCTACGAGCTGGAGGGAGCAAGGGAGTGTGCCATTGAGTTCCGTTCCTTCTCCAAGAACGCCGGTTTCACGGGGACGCGCTGCGCCTACACGGTCGTGCCCAAAACCCTCCAGGCCCTTGACAGCGCGGGCAACAAGGTAAGTCTCCACGGGCTCTGGAACCGGCGCCATACCACCAAATTCAACGGCGTCGCCTATCCCGTGCAGAAGGCCGCCGCCGCCATTTACAGCGAAGCCGGGAAAGCTGAAGTCACCAAGCTGACCGATTTCTACATGTCCAATGCCGCTATCATCCTTGAGACCATGACAAATCTCGGCTTTGCCTGCGTGGGGGGAACCAATGCCCCTTATGTCTGGATCAAGACCGACATGCCCTCATGGGACTTCTTCGACAAGCTTCTCAATGAAACGGCTATTGTCTGCACCCCTGGTGCCGGATTTGGTACCTGCGGGGAGGGTCACTTCCGGCTCAGCGCCTTCAATTCGAAGGAAAACGTGGAAGCGGCAATGAAGCGCATCGAGGCGGCTTTCGGCGGCTGAGGCCTCCGGCCTACAGGCCATTAATCGGTAGGAAGCCCCTGCGTCCCGGGCACTTCCTTGTGCCGGGTCATAAGCGTCTTCGGGCGAATGGGAGGCATGCAACGGCGGTCCCTTTCATCCTTTGGCTTCTGCATGGCTTTCGGATGGAGCCCCAGGAGTCCCGCCAGTGCGGCCAGCCAAAGGCAGGCATCGAGCACCTGGATGGATTCACTGGTAACATCCATCGTCAGGATATGCAGCAAGACCTTCAGGAGGAACGGGAAAACCAGCACCGCCGCGAGGTATTTGCGTTCCGAAAGTCCAATTATCCAACCAGCCAGTGCGAGGAAAAGGAGCACCCTGTAGAACCACTTGTAAACGGGGATGATGGTCTCGTTGTACATCACCAATTGCTTGTCGGAGATTTTTTCAATGACCTGGACCACGGTTCCTGTGGCCCGCATGATTTTCACCAGCTCGGCACGGATCTCCCTGGCCTGTCGCTCTGACCGGAATTTCGTCCAGACCCGGTAGTCCTGAACCAAGGGCTCCTGGCCATACGTTTTTACATCGGGCATGAAGAGGCTCCATCCGGTTAGCCGGCCCCAGGCCACCAACTTTGCCCGGAACGGGAGTTCTTCGATAGAGGCTTGGGCCAATCCGGAGAACTGCGTCATTGCCGGACCATCGAATGAATAGTCGTTTGCGGCCCGTTCATTGATGATTTTCGGGTAGGCCGCCGAATCCACGAAGGCCCGGACCTCAAACATGCCACTGGCAAACGGTGCCGCCGCCGATGGACCGGGCAAGCTGCAGATGGCGGAATCATCAGCCTCAACGCTGATGAAGTAGAGGGATCCTCCGTACAGGACAATAAAGGGGATGATGGCCTGGCTGCCGGCTCTCCATAGAACCGACATGCGCCAGAATTCCCACCCACGGACTTTCACCGTCCACCACACGGTGCCCGAGACCAGTCCGATTGGGAGCATGTACAACATCAGGCCGGTGGGGGTGATGGAAGCGGTCCAGAAAGCAAACAGACTGAACAGCACGATACCCAGCCAGCGCAAGAATCCGTCTCTCTGCCAATAGAGGAGAAATGCCGCCATGGATAGTATCCAACCGCTGGCGGCCACACTCTCCACTCCTATGTGCCGGCTGGCAAAGATCACGGGAGGGGAGATCATAGCCAGGAGCACAATCGGCCCAAGAATGTATCCCTGAACCAGTCGAACCAGAGACAATCCCAGGACCAGAAGGGCCGCACAAAATATAATGGCCTGCACAATGGTGTGATTGCTCAGGTCCCAGCTTGTCCATTCTCCCACTTGAGCCAAAAAGGCTGGATAACCCGGCCGGAGCCCTTGAGAGGGCAGGTCGGAACCATCAGCAGCGGTACCGATTGCCTGCATCAGGTACTGTTCACTTTCCCCGGGGGAAAATGCCGGCATGGCATGCCTGACAAGGTGAAGGTGGATAACCGCTCCCAGGAGAGCACAAATCACAAAGACGAGAATTTCGTGGGGAGGGGTCTTCTTACGGTAGGCGTGGACGCCATCCGGAAACCTGAGAAACGTGACCAGCGAGAAAAACAGGATCAATCCAACAACGACAAATCCAAAGGTAGCCTTGAACCAGATGACAAGCCAATCGAAGGGGGATGCAGTGGGTAGATAAACCGATATCGGGACCGAACCGCCGGGCTCAGCCTGGACACGGTAACCGGTGCTGATCTTATGGATCCGCACAGCACCGTCCTTGAGGTCCTCCAGTGCGGACATGTCCATCGGATAAGTCTCCACTCCCTCCGACAGGCAGGTCACCCTGAGATCCTTCAGGACAACATCCCCAGCTGTTCCCTCCGGAAAAACAAGTGCCAGATCATAGGAGGGTCGCGGCGGTAACTCTGTCCCCCACTTCCATTGGTAGCCTTCCGGTTCCCCGAGAGGGACCAGCGGAAGGGGCTCCTCATCGGTTGCATAGGCCAGTTGGACATTTTGCGCCGACCCTGCACCCAGCGACAAGACGACTGGATGATTCGAGGCATGCCACCAGGGCAGTACAAACACCATCAGCAAGAGGTATAAGACAAGCTCAACAACCGCAAAGCTGATATAGAAGCGGCGCAGGACAACCTTTTGGCGAATATCATCCATTGATAAACCTTGAGAAGGATTATTGGCATAAGCCGAACTTGCAATCGTAGAATGGTCTCAGAGCAGCAATAAAATGACGACCAAAAAAGAGTTAAGTATTTGTAAATAGATACAAAAGATAGAGATGTACCTCACTCCTGGAACCATTTGAATCCCAAAAGGGAACCCCATAAATGGAAAAACCGGGAATACCAATAGGCCGTCTGCCGGCGCAGGACATAGGAGGACCCGGACTTCACGAAAACGCCCCAGGTACAGAGCCGTTCGAGGCGTACCGAAAGCATGTGCTGCTTGCCGTAGGCGGCCTGCAACTCCTCCCGGGTGATGCCGTCATCAGCCTGCTCGACAAGGAGCATGAAATAAAAACGCCTGCCGCTTTCCGAGACACACATCACTGAAATGTAGAGGAGGAGAAGACAACCAAGGATGATGAAGGTATAAAAAAGCCAGAGAACCTTCGCCGCCATTGATTGACCAAGGACAAGCCCCCCAAAGACCAGAAGAAGGACGAGGGCGAAAATTGCCGAACGGGCAATTGTTCCCTGTGCAGGTAGGGATTTTCGAACTGGAAACAGGGTTAACTGCAAACGGTTGATCAGAACCGTCACCGGGAAGTACAGCAGGAGGATAATCAGCAACTGGACAATGTCCGTCATGGATTAACCCTTCGGATCCTCAAACCCTGCGGAATGCCGCAAAAGGCGGATAAGCTTGAGCGTCCGCTGTCCCCGCGGGGCAAGCTCTAGTTTTCCCTCTGTATCCTCACTGGCAAACCGTTCCCCAACCAAGCTTTCCAGTGAGTTGCCAGACAAGGTTTCCTCGGTCAGGACCGACTGCAATGCTTCCTCCGAACAACCGCTCTCCCCTGCCCGGGCGACTATAACCGTCATCAACATGGTTGGGGAAGCCGCCTGCGCGGCCGGGTACCAGAAAATGTAGGCGCTGCCAAGGCCGGTGCTCAGAATCAGGGACAGGAAGCAGGCTTGGAGCGTCAGTGTCCCGAGGAGAAACAAGACCACGAGAACAGCCGCCGGAAAAACGATCAGGCAGGCAACGAGAGCTCTCAGGTCATCAACCGGCCGGGAAAGGCGCCACCAGGCAAAGTGCAACAGCCAACCCGCAAGACATGCTGAAAATCCTGTAATGAAAATCTCAATACTCACGCGATCAGGTTCCCTCCATCTCCAGGGGCTTGAACTCTGGCTCCATCTCGGTCAACGGGTGCCCGAAGGCAATCTTGGGATAAACGTTTCCCTCGGGATCCAGCATCAGTTGCAGCAGCACCGGCTCCGCCGGGTCCTTCCAGAAGAAGTCAAGGGCCGCCGGCACCTGCCCCTCCCCTTCAATAGTCATGGCGGGGATGCCATAAGCCTCACTGACCTTGGAAAAATCAGGAGCTGAATAACCCCACATTGTTGAATGATAACGTGAATGAAAATAACTCTGCTGGAATTGCCGGACCATTCCATGGCAACGGTTGTTGATGATCAACATCTTGACCGGAAGGCTGTTTCTCCGGACCGTCTCCATCTCCTGCAGGTTGAGCTGGAAACCACCATCCCCGGCCACGAGAACAACCGGCCCGGTGCCTTCGGAACAGACGGCCCCGATGGCCGCCGGGAGACCATAGCCCATGGCCCCCATGCCCCCGCTGGTCAGGAAACGTTGCCCCCGGGCCAGCTCCAGGCACTGTGCACTCCACATCTGGTGCTGGCCGACGTCGGCGACATAGGCCCTGGCTGCCTTCCCCTGCCGGGAAAGATCGGCCAGGAAGCGGCAGGGGTTGATACCCTTGGTGCTGCGGTATTCTGCCTCGACTGGCCACTCGGAGCGCTTATGATCGATTTCCGCGTACCAATCAGCAATTTCCAGGGAAACTTCCGGCATGGAGGCTGATGCACTGGCGACAAAGGCCTGCAAGTCCGCGACAATGGCATGGCAGCCCTCGACCCGGTTGTTGACTTCCGTGGGATCGACATCGACATGGAAAACCTTTTTTCCCGACTTGAAGGATTCCACATCCGCCCCGGTCTGGCGGATATCCAAGCGGCTTCCGAGGACCAAAAGCCAATCGGCCCGTCCGACCGCGTAATTGGACCAGCGGTTTCCGTAAGATCCGTAGAATCCCACTCGCTGAGGGTGGCTGTGTTCAAGGACATCATTACCCAGCAATGAGAACACCGCCGGAATGCCGAGACCTTCAAGGAATGCCCGTAATGGTTCGCGAATTCCCGGTTGTGCGCCTCCACTGCCGATAATGGCCAGCGGGCGGTTTGCCGACCCAAGGCTGGGCCAGAATTCATCCGGCAGCTCGACGGTCGAGGTGGAGGCTTTGGGAGGAGAGATTTTCCCAGCCTCAACCGGATCCCGCTGAACATTCATGGGAATGTCGACCAGGACCGGTCCCGGACGGCCACTCATGGCGAGGGAAAAGGCACTATCAAGCACCTCTGGAAGGCTTGCCGCATCCTCAACCAGCCAGGCACCCTTGGTAATTGGCCTGGCCATGGAAACGATATCCGTCTCCTGGAACCCGAGCTGGCGCACCCCGCTATCCCCCTTGAGCTCGTGGGTGTTGACCTGACCCGTGATAAAGACCGCCGCGACGGAGTCAAAATAGCAGGACCCGATGCCGGTGAGCAAATTGGTTGCCCCGGGTCCACTGGTGGCCATGGCGACCGCCGGCCGGTTGCGCATCCGCCCCAGCCCGTCGACTGCAAATGCCGCCGCCTGCTCATGATGCATGCTGACAACCCGGAGCTGGCCCCGGCGATGGACCGAATCCAGAAGATGGGTTATCATGCCGCCAACAACCTCGAAGACAACATCCACACCTTTCTCATGCAGGTAGTCAGCTATGTAATCGGAGGCCTTCATGTTTGACGCTATGGAGAAAAACAAAATTGGTCTCAACTGTCGAGTCGGTCACTGAATCGATGGGCGTGGCCCCCTCGATACTCAAAGCATGGCACCGGTAACCACGGTCCCTGAAAAACCCGATGATGTCGTTGGGGTGGTAATCGAATTTCGCGCTCCATTTGCGCAACATCTCCGAGAAGACAACAGGCTGGTCCTGCTCGATAATGGAGGCTGCCCCCTTGAAGGCAAAAAGCTCTGCCCCCTCGACATCGCACTTGATAAAGCCCACCGGTCCACCGAGCGCTTCCCGCAGGTCGTCGAGGCGCAGCAGTGGGCACACCACTTCTTCCATCTCCTCACCTTCAAGGATGTTTTGCTGGCTGGCGGCAACCGACATGTGGCGGTGGACAAAAAACCTCGCCTCGCCCGGTGCATCCGAAAGCCCATGACGATGGAGGATCAAGTCATGACAATCGTTGATAACGGCATTGCGTTCAAACTGGTCTGCCGTCGCTGGAATGGGTTCAAAGGCGTGTATGCGCAGGTTTGGATGCAGCTTCTTCAAGCCAATCGAGTAAAAGCCGACATTGCCGCCGATATCCACCAGCAGCGGACTTTCGCCAGGAAGGGAGCGGACAAGCTTCTCAACGACCACAAATTCATGCTGTTCATAGGAACCAAAGTTCACCGCCTCCACGGGGGCTGCCCGCATCTCCCCTCTTGGAGCCACCAACTCTATAGGAGGCCAGGCAAATCGAACGCGCACCTCTCCTTGCCCAATCTGAATCGACTCTACATTGGTGCCTTCAATGAGGTCGGTATACTGGAAGAGTTGCTTGTGTTGCTCAAACATGCCCTCGATGTAAGCCTGCTTGCTTATTTCGCCGGATTCGAGAGCTTGCTTCAGTTCGCGTGGATTCATGGCAGATGAAATTCAATTGTTCGGGAAAACCCATCCTGTGGATCGACCCGTGGTTGCCAACCCAGTTTGCGTAATTTCTCGATTTGCGGAAAAACTTCCGCAGAAAGGCTTTGCGAGGCGGTTTCCGGGTGCATTCGCCGCTGAAGTCCATGCTCCGGGACCAATCCAATGACGAGGTCCGCCAGTTCAGCAACGGACAATACAGCCTCGGGATTGCCAACATTGTAAGCCTGACCGGGTTCGCCTTTCAGCAACAACAGGAGCAGGGCGGCCAATGTGTCACGGATATAGCAGAAGGCGCGCCGACCGGAGCCATCACTCTTGAGGACGATGTCCTCGCCCCGGACGGCATTACCGACAAAGTCTGCGAAAACCCGCCCGTCATGAAGGAGATCCATGCCCGGCCCATAAGTATGGAAAACCCGGGCCATGGTGGCTGGCAGTCCCCGTTTTTGAAAAGCCTCCTTGCACAGGTCCTCTCCCTTTCTCTTGGCAAGGGGATATAGGGATCGGCTGGAACCGGGGTCAATACCGCCCAGTTCATCCTCAGCCGGCCAGGGGTTGCCGGAAGTATTCCCGTAGACCTCGCTACTGCTGAAGAAGAGGAATTGTCTAAGGATACCGGGCATGGACTGCTCCAGAAGGACTCTTGTCGCCTCCACGTTGCAGAGCTCAACCCCTTCAGGGTCGGCCTTGCAGGCAGCGGGGGTTGCCGGGCTGGCGGCATGGATTATGTAGTTCGCTTCAGGGACATCCCACGTTTCCGGTGCACCCCAATCCGGTGCCAGGAGGTGGACATCCCCTGCCCGGCCTTGCAGCCATGGGAAAAGTTGGCCGGCTTTTTCGACAGAGCGAACCCAGAGATGCAAGGTCATCCCGAGGGATTCGACCTCGTTCAACCACATCAGGAGTTTTGCCATGTAAGCCGGAATGAGGCCAGTGGCTCCAGTCAGCAACCAAGTCGTGTTTTCAAGACTGGCCAAATTGACCTCTTTCCGAAGGACTTTGAAGTCCTCGACAAGGACAGGATGCAGCTGGCCGGAAATCACTCCCATTGGATGCCCGGGTTATTCTCCCTCGCCTTCCTCGAATCCAATCTTTTCAGCAACAATGTACAGCAGACGCCCCTTTCCCTGGTTATAAACACGGGCCAGGTATTCCCCGATCAGGCCCAGGAAGAAGGACTGTGTTCCAATACCAAAAAGGACCAGGAGGACAACCGTTGAGATGCCCGGAGGCGGCAAAGTGGCAAAGCTCGGCTCAAAAAGGTAGATCAGCAAGTAGGCAATCGCCAGTCCCAGGGAGACAAGCGTTGTCAGCACACCAAAATAAGTCGCTAACTGGAGTGGTTTGGCCGAGAAACAAATGATCGCATTGAGGGCGTACTTGATGCAAAAGACGAGTCCGGCACTGGAACGGCCACCCTCCCGCGGGGCGCGGTCATAGGGAACCAGTTCGCGACGGAAGCCGACCCAGTTGACCAACCCCCTCAGGTAGCGGTCGGGCTCGCGCAACTGGCGCAGCACCAGGACCACCTTGCGGTCGAGCAGGCGGAATTCGGTCGCACCGGGGGTAATGCGGGATTCGCTGAGGTGATAGATCAACTTGTAGGAGATGATCGCGCCGAGGCTCTTCAGCCAGCTGTCGTCATGCCGCTCACGGACTACCCCGTTCACCACTTCCGCCCCGGCTTCCCAGAGACGGACAAACTCGGGAATCACTTCCGGAGGGTCCTGGAGGTCAGAGAGGAGTGTAATAACGGCATCCCCCTCGGCATGGTCCAGGCCGGCCGTAATCGATGGATCGAAACCAAAGTTGCGCGAGTAGCGAAGATACTTCCAGCGGCTATCCTTTTCGCAAATCTCCAGGGCCCGCGCGCGCGTGGCATCCTCGCTCCGGTTGTCGAGGATTAGTACCTCATAGTCGTAAGCGGACAACTCATCCTGAAAAAGCCGGGTAACGCTCTCATAGAGGCGCGGGAGGTTTTTCTCCTCATTATAGGCCGGGCAGATTATGGACAGCTTCTTCCTCGACATAGGGCCTCCTACCAGACTTTCCAGGGTGCCTGGCCGCTCCGCCAGAGATCGTTCAACAACTGTGACTCCCTGTACGTATCCATTGACTGCCACCAGCCCTGATGCCGGTAGGCATTCATTTGCCCGTCCGTGGCCAACCGGGAAAGCGGTTCCTTCTCGAAGACAGGATTCTCATACCCTTCCAGGTAGTTAAAAATTGATGACTGGCAGACCATGAACCCCCCGTTGACATAGCTCTGGTTCAGCTGGGGCTTTTCAGCAAACTCCCGGACGCCGCCATCCTCTTCAATCTCAAGGGTTCCAAACCGGCTCGCCGGATGCACCGCAGCGATTGTGCAGATGCGACCGGAGTTCCTGTGTGTTTCAATGCTGGCCCCGATGTCGATATCGGATAACCCGTCACCATAGGTCAGCAGGAATTCCTCGCCGCCATCGATATAGGACTGGATGCGGCGGATCCGTTCACCCGTCATGCTTTCCTGGCCCGTCTCGGCAAGGGTTACCGTCCAGTCCTCCTCGGCGTGCGAGGTGTGGTAGCGGACATTCGGGTTCCGTCCGAGCGTCAGGGTCACGTCACAGGTGTTCCACAAGTAGTTCTTGAAGAAATCCTTGATCATGTCCCCACGGTAACCGAGGCAGAGGATGAATTCCTTGTGACCGAAGTGGGCGTAATATTTCATGATGTGCCACAGCATCGGGCGGCCCCCGATCATGACCATCGGCTTGGGGCGGTACTCCGTCTCTTCCCTGAGCCGGGTTCCCTTGCCTCCGCATAATATGACGACTTTCATGCTCCTGGTGTTGGTGGAATTCTAGAGATAGGGCTTACAAAATACATGGATCTGTTCGATAATGTAGTCGAGCATCTTCCTGCTCAGACCCGGGTAAACACCGACAAACACCGCTTTGTTCATAATTTCGTCCGATCCGGGCAAATTTCCGATGACCCGGAAGGCCTCCGGATTTTCCCTTCCCAGCTGGACCAGCGCCGGCTGGCGGACGAGGTTCCCGCCAAAAAGGGTCCGGTTGCCGATTTTTACCTCATCGAGGAAAGTGGAGAAGGCTGGCCGGGTGAAACCGGCGGACTCACGGACCAGCATCATGAAACCGAACCAGCTGGGGACAGCCCGGCGTTGTTCCCCGTCGGCATAAACAAACTCCCCTCCCTGCCATTCTTTGGCATGAACCGGGAGGGCAAAGGCAAAACATTCCTGGAGGTCATCCAATCCCGCCCGAAGGTAATTCCAGTTGTCCTGCCGTGCCTTGATGAAGGATGGCATGCGTTGCAATTGGACGTTGCCGATGGCGGCCTGGATATCGAGGGGTTTCAGGTTGTAGCCCAAGTGGCTGTAAATGTACTTGTGGTCATAGCCTTCCGGCAGATCGCCCAGTTGCCACCCGAATCGCTTGTTGCAAGTGTTGTCCTTGCCGCTGGGGCACCAGCAGTCGCGGCCCCAGTCGCGGAAACTTTCCACCAGCAGCTTAAGCTTCATGTCACGGACAATATTGACCGCACCCCCCTCTCCCATTGTCAGGTGATGTGGCGGATAAAAGGACTGAGTCGACAAATCCCCGAAACTGCCGGTCAGGGCAGTTCTCAGGCCCTTATCATCCGGGAATGTGTAAAGGCTTCCAAAGGAATCACAGTTATCCTCAATCAACCACAAATCGTACTTGCGGCAGAATGCGATCACCGAGGAGAGGTCAAAGGGATTACCCATGGCGTGGGCAAACATGACCGCCTTGGTCTTCCCCTCACGATAAGCCGTCTCGAGGTCCTCCATGCGCGGATTCAGGGTGACCGGATCATTATCAAGGAAGACCGGCACAAGGTTGTTCTGGATAAGCGGGGCCACGGTTGTCGGGAACCCCGAGGCACAGGTGATGACCTCGCCGCCGGGACAGAGGCGCTTCTCCCGCGGAAGCTTGTGGCTCGTCAGGGCACTGACAGCGAGCAGGTTCGCCGATGAACCCGAATTAACGAGGATGCTTTTGCGGATACCAAGGAACTTAGCCAGACCTTTCTCCAAGGCCTCCCCCTCCTTGCCAAGGGTGAGCCAGAAATCGAGCGTGACATCCACCGCCTGGGCAATCTCCTCTTCGTTGTACACCCTCCCGGCATAGGGAACCGGATTCTCACCCGGAACAAAGGGATCCCCCTCGCCGATCCAATGGGTTTCCTTCCCATGCGCGATACGGGCGTAGCGACGACTCCACGACAGGGCAAGGTCCTTGACTGTTTTGGCAAAGCGTGCTTCCGGCAAACGCTCCTCAATCGACTGGATATCCTCCTCGGACAACTTCCTCAACTCCCCGCCGGATGGCATAAGGTCTTCAGAACCCAGGGGGACCGCCAGCCAGGCGTCGCCCTCTTTATCGACCAGCAAATAGCGGGAAGACGAATCGTCCCCTTCACCCGTCAGGACAACCTGACCCGGTTGCATTGTGGATCCATCAACCATCCGAACTACAGAATCTCCGGATACTGTCCCGGGTCAAGGCCACGACCGTATCTGTATTTTCAAGGGGTATCCCGGAGGCGGTCTTATACCAGTTGACGGTCTCCTCGACCGTCTTGCTGAATCCCCAGCGCGGCTGCCAGCCCAGGTGCCTGCGGGCCCGCTCCACGGACAGGGAAAGCAGTTTTGCCTCGGTCGGGCCGGCTTCCCCGGAAGGACTTTCCCACTGTCCGGGCCAGTGCGTGAGGACAGCCTCCACCAACTCCTTGACGGACCGGTGCCCCTCTTCTTCCGGACCAAAGTTAAAGGCGTAAAGATCCTCTGGATCCGTCCACCCGCCCGCCAATCGGGACCCCAGCCATAAATAGCCGGAAAGGGGCTCAAGCACATGCTGGAATGGACGGGTGTGAGCGGGATTGCGCACCTCGATGGCCGTCCCGGCCTCCAGGCCGCGAATGCAGTCCGGGACGATGCGGTCGGCGGCATAGTCCCCTCCCCCGATGACATTGCCTGCCCTGGCTGAAGCCAACCGCACCGGCGAATTGGCAAAGAAGGATTTCCGGTAGGAATGGACGACAATCTCCATCGCCCCTTTACTGGCACTGTAGGGATCCTCACCACCCAGTGGATCCGTCTCGACGAAGGCATTCCCGGAGTTGTCATTCCGATAGCACTTGTCGGATGTAACCATGATTCCAATACATGCATGGTCCATCCTCCGCAGGGCCTCCAGCAAGTTGACGGTGCCCATGATGTTGGTCTCAAAGGTCAATTGCGGATCATGGTAAGACTCGACGACAAGGGGCTGGGCAGCGAGGTGGAAAACAAAATCGGGCTTAAAATCGGATAAGGCCAGGGAAAGGGTGTTCGGGTCGCGGACATCCGCGATGGCATGACGCATCCGGCCAGCCAGCCCCAGGCGCTCAAAAAGATTCGGATCGGTTACCGGTTCGAGTGCATAACCGGCGACTTCCGCTCCGCACTCCAGGAGCCATTCACTGAGCCAGGATCCCTTGAATCCCGTGTGGCCTGTAATGAGGACCCGCTTGCCGGAATAGGTTTTCCGGAATTGCTCCAGAAGATCTGCCCCCATGTAGCTCATAGCGAGTCTCCGGCTTTCTTCTTGGTCTGCCGGCCAGTCCTGGCGCGGTAGATTTCATAAGCCAGGACGGCGGGCGAAGCCGCCACAAGGGCTAGCAAAACCGAGGCCACCGGGGCCGCACAATCCATGTAGCGGTTAACACCCGGGACCACTGCAGCCTCAACAAGGCCGTAGAAAAATGCCCGGCCGAAAAGGAACAACAGAATGAAGAGGAATGCCGCCCCGGCCTTCCATGGATCCACACTTTGTTCACGGGAGCGGATTGCCCGGTAGAGGAGTGTTGCAAATGTGAGGATCAGGGTACCCCCGATGAGGATCCCATAATAGCTGCCGGCAATCTGCGCCCGGAGATGCCTCCTCAGGGTCGGCTTCTCCTCCACCAGCTTGGGCAACTGGCGCTGGCCAATGCCAATCGTTAATGGAATCCCCGAGGAAGTCGATTCAACCGTTCCCCAATGTCCATCCGGCAGGTCATGGAGGGGGAATTCGTGCACCAATAGCTTGTTGCTCCAGAATTGAACGGTGATAGGAGAAAGGTCCAGAACCGGTGTCTCAATGAGAAACCCAAGCGGCTCGAGCGGTTCACTGCCGGTGATGTCCACATACATGGGCGCGATGTCTTCACGCTCAAGGCGAAAGGCTTCCAGCTTCAGAAACTGGCCCATGTCGTTGACCATGGAGACATGGGTCAAGGGTCCGGTGGCGGTAAATGCCCATCCGCGCAACAAGGCCTTCATGGAGTCGGAAGTGTCAGGAAATGGGGACCGGTAGGCCAGGATGGTCAGGTCTGTCGCCGCCAGATCGTCCTTTGCCTCCGTCGTGACCCGGTGGGGATAGGGGCGATCCGACAGCTTGTAGGCTTTCAGGCGCTGACCGTCCTTCCACAAGCTAAGCGTGAAAGGACCCCTGGAAAGCGGGATGAACCGCAAACTGAAAGCCGTGTCAAATATCCCTTCCCGGCCAGTAAGGCGCTCGATATCCCCCTTCTTCCAGTAGACCAGGCCACTTGGCGAGGTGGAGGCGACAATTGTTCCATCGCTGTCCTCAACGGCAATGAAGTCGAGCCGTCCCGCTGAGGAGAAGGCGTGCCCCCTTACTTCTACACTGTTGTCGGCAAGGATGGAAACACGGCGGTTGGTGGCCTGATCGAAGAGCGGTCTGTACATGGAGGGCACTTCCGCCTCCTTGAGGGTGAATTCCGGTTCCGCTTTCTGGTAATGAAGCCGCTTCAGGGTATCGAGAAAAAGCCTTGGGAATTCCGGGATCCAGATGCCAAAGTTGGGATCAAGGGGAAAAGAAGTGCTGAATCCGCGTTTTGGCAGACGGCCCTCGTCGAAGGCAGACTCCAGTTCCGCGGTCGTGAGGCGCATCCATTCATCCGCTTCCTTCGGCGAGGTATAAATCCCCGAGGAAGCTAATGAATCATACAACCGCCACCACATCCATGCCCCCAGTTCGCCCTCGCGCCCGGTGGTCATCTCCCCGTACTCCAGGTGCGGGTTGTTTTGATTGAAGAGCCCTTCCCGCAGAACGGCAAAACGGGGGCTGGCTTGCATCGCCATTTCAAGGGTGCGGGAGGTCACCGGCGCCCAGATGGAGGGATCGGGTGTATCGATTTTATAAAGCGTATCCAGAAGACCGGAAAATCCGGGCGCCTGCTGTTCGTTGGTAGCAAAGATCCCCCACTTGGCATAGTTCAGTGAACTGACGAGAAGGATGATGGAGAGATAGGCACCAGCCGGAACAAGAACGAGGGCCATCTGCGGCAGGCATTCCTTCCATGTCCTGCCTTGCTTGAAACGCAGGAAAAACAAGCGGATCAGGAACAGCAACCCCAGCAGGCCCATGACCCACGGTTGCTCCCTGCGGGTCAACATCATCCAAGCAATAAGGAAACCGAGGGCCCAGAGCCATCCGCTGCTCCAGCGCCAAAAGTGGAGTGACAGGAGGCGGAACGCAATCCCCAGCAATAGCAACATCAGGCAGAAATAGAACGGTTCTGTCAGCAACTGGTTGAACCCGGTCAGGACCCAGGGATGGAATGCCAGGACAAGCAGGCTGATCACCGGTATCACCGGAAGACTGACCATCCGCATCAACCCGGTGCAGAAGAAGTAACTGCAGGCGAGAAAGAAGAACTCGAGGCACAAACGGTAGGGAATCCCCGTCTCCATGCAGATGGCCCCGAATACGGGAAATCCGAGTGGACGGATAAAGAGCCAGTTCAGGTTGGGGTCACAGGCGTAGTAATGGTCCAGAATCGACAGGGCATAACCCATGTCATCGAAGCGCTGGCCGAATATCTCCTGGTCCGCGACAAGGAACAGTTTCACCAAGGCAACGAGGACGAATACCCCGTTGAATATTTTAATGCCGATGTTCCTTTGCATGGCCATTAATGTGGGTAACCCTCTTTATCCCTGCTCGTTGTTGCCTCCGTCTTCGCGCCCAAGGGCCTTCATTCCGGCATACAGCCCCAATGCTCCCATGATGAGAAGGATGCCTCCAATAAAGAGTGAACTGGCGGAAAAGGCACCCATCATCATAATGACCGGTGCCACCAGAAGGGCTATCACCGAGACGACAAGCAACCAGCGCACCATTTGTCCATAACTCATACAAATCCTTTCTTCACGGCATCCCGCCTAATCCTTAAACTCCGTATACTTGCGGGAGTTTCCCCGCGCCTTCTCAACCGGATACTTTTCCGCGTTTTTCGCCATCTTGGTGTGGATCGCGGTGGCAAGATCGATGCCGGTTATATTGGCAAACTCAATGGCGTAGACGAGAATGTCGGCCAGTTCGTCCGCGACCGCTTCCCGTTCAGCCCGTTCGTGACTCGCTTCCGGGGTATCCCAGAGAAAGTGCTCCATCAACTCGGCCGCCTCCGCAGCTAGTGCCATGGAAAGGTTTTTCGGCGAATGGAAGCGCTCCCAGTCGCGCTCGCGGACAAACGTCAGGACCGCCTCTTTCAGTTCCAGCAAGGTGGTTTCGGAATCGCCCTTTGGTTCGCCTCCAGACATCTTCAGGACTTCGGCGAAGTGGAATCCGTCTCGGAGGGTTCCTCCTTCTCCTTGGCGGATGACTCTTCTGTCAACTCAGGCTCTTCGGTAGCGGCCACTTCCGGCTTTTTTATTTCATCCCCGGCAGATTCCGCTTCTACCGCTTGTTCAGGCTCCGGATCAGGCGCTTCGACGGGTTTGGTAGCAACTGGTGGTTCCTCAGGCTTTACCGCCTCGGGCTCCTCCGTTGGAACCTCCACAGCTTCTTTCACCGGTTCCACAGCTTCTGGAACCGTCTTCTCTGGACTGTCCGGCGCAGCGGCTGGAGCTTCCTGAACTGCCGCAGCACTCTCCTTTTCAGCGATGGCAGCAGCTTTCTGTTTTTCCAAATGGCGGATTTCATCCTCCCGGATAGGTGGAACGAAGAGACGGCCGTCACTGTACTCGATGACATAGCCCTGGGAAACAAGGTAATGCAAGTCGGTCTTCAGCTGTTTCAAGGCCTCGGGATCCAAGCCCTCATCCAATTCAGCCGAAGCCTCGGGGGATGGAGCGGATTCCTGTTCATCAGGTTGTGCGGTATCCTCCGTTTTCACCTCTTCCTTGAGCTTCTCTTCACTCACTGGTTCCTTTTTGGCGGTTTCGCCGCCAAGATAGGCCTTGGGCAGGTTCTTGGCCGGGAAATTCGGATGGGCCTCGATAAAATCGATCAATTTCTGCAGATTGTCGGCCAGAACTTCATCAGGCTTGCGGAAGTGACGCTTCACGGCGCAGACAAAGGATACGCCCTTTGAACCGCGCTTGTAGACAGCAAAATGCATGCGCCGAAGGCGGCCCCGCAGATGGTTGGCTGTCTCGAGCGGAAACCGCTTTTGCCCCTCCAGGAGGTACTCCACCGAGCGCCGGATCTTGTCTCCCGGGTTGAGTAGGGCGAGGCTCTTGCCCGAGAACCGGGCCGAGTAGGCGGGACGGACCAGCTTCTCCTTGGCCTCCGTAAAGAGATAAAGGCGGGCGTCCTCACGGTTGGTGAAAACCTGTTCCGGATTTTCCTTCACGGAATAACGTGTCTGTGTGCGCATCTGGGTCAGCCAGGCTTCAATATCCTCCTCCTCACGCGAACTCTCGATCCTTTGTTCAAAGCGGTCATAGGGAACATGACTCAACTTGGCCGCATGGTGCTCCCGGCAAATGGACTGGTAGCGGTGATAGTTGGGCGGGCCAAGCAGCTCACCGGTCATGCCGCATTTATGGACCATCTGGAAAGAACCGGCCGGGGGATCAACCTCCACAGTCTCGACGTTGAAAAATTCATCCATGTAATGACGGAAGACGTGGGCCAAGGCCTCTTCCTCGCTGCTAAAGGGAAGCCCGTCCGGAACACTGGCATGGATCCGTGCTGTTTCACCCTCCTTTTGCTCGGGATCCCGCACGACACAGACAAAGCGGTCCGGCTTATCAAGTATCAAGCGGGCAATTTCAAAAAGCTCAAAAGTGCGGCAGGAGTTGCGAATGGCCTGGGAAAGCACCTTGAAGGGCTCTTCTTCCGGGTAAAAGTCAACTGCCACAGTCGGGGCGAAGGGCTCATGATGGACCGGTCGTTCCCGGCGCTCGCGCCTCTCACCGCGGGGCGCCCGGGATCCACGCGGACCTCTTGCCGGGCGATCTCCACGGTCACCACGGCGGCCCATGCCACCCCGGCGATCCCGGGGAGGACCCTTGGTTCCCCGGCGCGCGTCATCATGATCCCCTTTGGGAATCCGGGTGGAAGTCTTCTTGCCACTCAGCCAGTCGGGGCCGAGGGACAGGGAGGAAAGGCTGCTGAGGTCCAAATCGTCCTTCTCAGCAGGTGTAGTTTGGTCGGTTGCGTCGTCGGCCATAATTCAAGGTGCGAGAGTGGCTATTCACAGCGAATAAGCAGGTTAGGTCAAGCACCTTGGAAAAGGGATTCCGCACGGAAGGCTTTGGAAATTCCAAAAAAATCTTGCACTCCGGCAATGGGCTCCCATGTTCCTCTATTCCTTTCATTTGGAATGCTCAGGTGGTGGAATTGGTAGACACGCACGCTTGAGGGGCGTGTGCCGAAAGGTGTATGGGTTCAAGTCCCATCCTGAGCACCATCCTTCGCCCCTCTCCCGCAGGTGCAGGATCGGAGCTTCGGAGGGCAAGCCATCTGCTTTTTGATTAAGACCGTTCTTCTACCCGATTCGCAAGGATATCCTTGCCACAACGGGCAGCAGTGATTTTGTGAGGTGTTTTTTAGAAATGGCACTTACACCTTTTGCGAGCCACATCCTTTTGGACACCGGAATCAGCATGGGAGACGAGGGTAAAGGACGTCTCATTCCCGAACTGATACGTGAACTCCAAGACGAGACGAAAACACCGGATCCGGTGGCCATTGTCGCCAAGGTCAATGGTGGAGCGAATTCCGGGCACACCAGTGGAGGATTAAAACTCAATTTATTCCCGGCCGGAGTCGTTGAGGAAAGTGTTTCCTGCCTCGCCATAGGCAGTGGCGTGGTTGCTGATCCCCACAAATTCCTCTGGGAAAGCGCTTACATTGAGGAGAGTGGTTTCAAGGTCGTTTCCCGGCTTCTGATTGACGAGCGGACGATGATCAGCGACATCTCCCACCGTCTCCTCGACCTTGGCTGGGAATGGTACCGGGTAAATGTCCTCGGTCAGGAAAAGCGCGGATCCACAGGTCGCGGAATTTCCCCTGCCTACTCTGAGGAAACTTCCCAGTTCGCCCTTTATTACTACGAGTTCAAGCTGGACCGCGAAACCTTCGCCGAGCGGATGGAAGCACGCCTGGACCGGGCCGTACGGACCGTGCGCTCAGTCTGCCAGGTCCCGGAAGAGGAATGGCGGAACTTTTTCGAAATCCTCACCACGGCCGAGAAGCGGGCCAATGCCGGTCTCATCGAAGCCGGGTTGTTTCCGGAGGAAGCATTTGATTTCAACAGCTTCCTTGGGGAGGAACCTTACAGTCTCAATACGGAGGCAATCATCGAGAGCTACTGGTCGGCGGGCACCAGGCTAAAGGACTGTATCGGCAACGTCCGCGAGAAGGTCCGGAATGCACTCGAGGGCGGTAAATATGTCATCGGTGAATTCGGCCAGGCCTTCTGGCTGGACAAGCGCTTTGGCTTCCAACCCAACGTGACCGCCTCCCACACCCTGCCGGCGGAATTCTTCCTCAGCACCGGAGTCGGCTTGCAGGCGGCGCACACGCTGGGAGTTTGCAAGGCCTATGACACAAAGGTGGGAACGCACGTCTTCGTCTGTGAATTCCCGGAGGAGCATCCCCTCGGCAAGTTGCTGGCCAAACTGGAGTACGGGACCACTACCGGCCGCCAACGCATGGTCGGTTGGTATGACGCAGTGGAAAAAGGCGATGCCATCCGTTACGGGGGCTGCCAGGATATTGTCATCAACAAGATTGATGCCCTGACCTACTCCGGCGACTGGCAACCGGGCGGCGAGTTGTTGGTCTGCACCGCCTACCGTCTTCCCGACGGCAGTATCATCCGTCACGTCCCAAGGGACATAGCGACCCAGAAAACCCTCAAGCCGGTCTACGTCCAGCTGCCGGGCTGGGAGGAGGATATTTCCAAAGTCCGGACGTTTGACAACCTTCCGCTGAATGCCAAGCGCTACGTGGCAACCATGATGAAGGCGACACTGGAGGTTGCCTTCGGGGAAGAAAGCCGCTGGCCGGACGTCATCCCGAACCTCCGTTATATCGGGGTCGGCCCGGACCCGGACCAGATTATCCGGGACGTTCCTGCTACAAGGGAATTGATCCGCCTGGCCTAAATCTTGACGTTCAAGGGTGTCAGGGTAACCGATTCCTGGTCCGTGCGCTCGTAGCGAAAAAGCTGCGACTTCTGGACGTCAACCAGCGAGCAAAGGGCGGGCAGGCTGTCCTCCTCCACCCCGAAGAGGACAAGGTAAGGTGCATCCCCGATTATCGGGGTCTGGGCAGACAGGGCCTTGATGCCCAACTGTCCCTCCAGGAAGAGGGCCAGTTGCTCCGCCAATGACTCCGGCAATGGCTGGCTCAAGTCCACCTTTTCCCGGTCAATCAGCGCGAAAAGGGGAATCGCGTATTCAGTTCCCTCACTCATTCTCCGGACCGGGCCCTGGCATCCGCCTCAACGGCCGCCTTTATCGCTTTGATTGTCCTCGCCGTGGCCTCCTTAGCCGGGGCCAGGTCACCGGGCTGGGTCACGTCCTCGCACCCGAACATGTAGAACTTGATCTTCGGCTCAGTCCCGCTTCCCCGGACGGCAAAGGTGTAGCCATTATCCAGTTCAATGAAGTAAAAGTCCTGCTTGGGGATTTCCTTCCCATCCGCGTCCTGCAGAGTCTGGACCCCGAAGTCCTTCCATCCGACAACCTGGTAACCGCCAATTTCAACGGGCGGTTGAGCCCGATAGGAATCAAGGATACTCTTGATCCGGACAGCTCCGGAAGCCCCTTCATAATAGATATTGATGACATCCTCGAGGTAATAACCATAGCGCAGGTAAACCTCGTCCAGATAATCGAGGATGCTTTTCCCAGCCAGGCTCAGGCTGGCGGCCATTTCGGCAAACATCAGGACAGCCGCGTTGGCATCCTTGTCCCGCAGGCGATCGGAAGCAAGGTAACCATAGCTTTCCTCGCCACCGAAGACATAGAAGGTACTGTGCTCAAGGAGCCATTCCCGGCGCTGTGAAAGCGGAATCGCATCGTATTCACCCGGCTCGATTCCAGCATCCTTCAAGCTGTCCATCAGCTGCTGCTCGTAGTTCTTCAGCTTTTCCCCGATCCACTTGAAACCGGTCAGGGTATCAATGACCTTGAGGCCGTTCTTTTCGGCGATCGCAGCCTGCAACGGGGTCGTGACGAAGGTCTTGATGAGGGCGGCATTCCGGGTGCCCTCCTTGGGCAGGTGGCCCAACTCCTTCATCTTCTCGATGCGGTACGCGGCCAGCAGGGATCCGATCATGTTCCCGCTCAGGAGAACCATCTCCCCCGAGCTGTCCCGGACGGCCACACCCATGCGGTCCGCATCGGGATCCGTGGCCATGACGATATCGGCCCCGGAGCCTTTGGCCTGTTCGATAGCCATGCTGAGCGCTTCGGCGTTCTCGGGATTTGGAGAAACGACGGTTGGGAAGCGGCTGTCCTGGACCATCTGCTCGGGCACCGTATCGACCGTTAGTCCGAATTCAGCCAGGGCGGCCGGAGCCGAGATTCCCCCGGTACCATGAATCGGGCTAAAGACGATTTTCGGGGCGGCCTTCTCGAAAACGGATGCGTCGAGGAGGTTTTCCTTGAGAGCTTCCATGTAGGCCGCATCTTCCGCCTCACCCAGCACCTTGACGGCATCAAGGTTGATATCCAGGTAAGCCGGTGTGGACTCCATCTTCACTTGGTAGACCTCATGAATAATCCCCTCGGCGTGCGGGAACACGACCTGGGCGCCATCCTCGAAATAGACCTTGTACCCGTTATCATGCGCCGGATTGTGACTCGCGGTGATGACAATCCCCGCCGTCGCCTTGGCATGCCGGACGGTGAAACTGAGCTGCGGGGTTGACCGGGGGCCATCGAAAATCATCGCTTTCCCGCCTAGGCTGGACCAGGTCGAAGCGGTCAATTCACAGAAATAACGGGAAAAATGCCTGACATCGTGGGCAATGACCAGTCTCGGGGCGCTTTTCCCATCAAGGTAACGCTCGCAATAACGGTAGAGACCGATTGTCGCCCGGATAATGTTAAAGTCATTGAGGACGGCCGTCCCGACGGCCGCATGTTCGGGCGTTTCCTGAGGTCCGGGCGTACCACGCTCAGCAGTGGTCACATAACGTCCGATGGTCCGGTTTCGCATGCCACCAGTCCCAAAGGCCAGGAACTGGTAAAACCGGTCGTTGAGTTCCTCCCACTGGCCTTCCCGGACCAGTTCCTCTACACTGTCCATGGCCCATTCAGGCAGAAATCCGCCGCTGGCCCAGTCACTCAGGTTTTTGACACTGGTCTCGAGCAACTTGCCCGCTTCCCCAGCCTCCTTGATCGCTTCCAGTATCTCCATAATTTCCTCCCTAGACATCCTTGTCCAATATTACCCCGTCCGTGATGGCCGGCTTCTCCTCCAAGGCAAGCCAGCTTTTCACAAATGCTTCCTCAGAGTCTCCAAAGCGGGGACCAACCTCGAACGTGAACGGCGGCAGGCCCGTTTCATCGGTCGCCAGGTCGACTCCCGCAGCACCGAGCCAGCGGGTCCATTGCCGGATCTGGTCGGCCCGGCTGGACTCGGCGGAATCGATGCCGGTAGCGTTTTTGACCGGGCTGAAATCATCCTCCCGCAACGTCTCGATGACCACTGGATTGCGCGCAAATGGCAGGGCGTCGAAGACGAACATCTCAAACTTGACGCCATTCGGCTCCTCCGGGTGAAGCAGGTTCCCGTCGCTGTCGATCGTCTTGACCTTTTTCACCGCCTTGTGGAAGGGAAGTTGGGCCTCCGCATCCCCGCCTCCGATACGGGCCACAAATCCCACGTCGAGGATATGGATGGCAATGCTCCCCGCCAGGTAACGCAGCTCATCGTCGGCATCCCGTTCCTCCTGCATATCCATGGGCATGTCAGAATACTCCAGGACAACCATTTTGTCCTCCTGCTGGCAGAACATTCCCACTTTCTCCCCAGGATAGGCCTTCGGAATCATCTTACTCGACATCTCAGACTGCTCCCGGATGTGGAACCCAATAAATGCCGGGTCAATGACCTGGACCAGTGGATTATCCACCTGGAAATAGCTGATGACCTCAATGCCCGACTGCTGCATCCTTTCGATGGCCCCACTGCGGACAAGCGCCCTCAAGGAACCGCCGTGACCGTCCGGGGACATGGAAATGGAGGCCGGATTGTCCATCAGGATACGTCCCGAAAAATCCACCGCCGGCATGCGGCCCTGGGAGAAAAACATCACCTGGTCAGTTTCCAGGCCAAAATAGTCCGCTTCCTCAAAGGCGGCCACCGTTGCCGCATGATTGACCGAGCTGGTCATGATGAACCAGGGAATACGAACCCCGTAGCGCTCACCCGCCGCCAATAGTTTGTCAGCAAATACGGCAAAAAGCGGTTTTTCCCGGACCGGTGTGACCGGGAAAGTGCCTTTCGGTCCATAGTAACCCAGTCGTGTCCCCTGCCCGCCGGCAACCGTGAAGGCGGCAACCTTTCCCGCTCTCAGGGCCGACTCGCCGATTCCCCGGGCCTCTGCCCAGAGGGCAGCGTCACCCCCGTGCTGGGGATGCTTGATAAAGGGGGCCGGCTCGAGACCCTCAAGGGATACGGCCTGACTGTCGGAGCCCTGGACTAGGGTGTCCACCAGATGCTGGATTTCAGCAAGGTCGATGGAAGCAGCCTCATCCAGCAACCGGGACCGCGCTGCTTCTTCAAGCTGGTCCCAGAAAGCAAAAACATGGCCCTGCCCAGCCGCTTCAAACCGGTCTTTTTCAGAAGTGAAGGTATGCGTCATCGAGGCGGTATCTTGCCAGCCCTACGGTGGATGAAAAGCAATTTTCTGGAAAGATCAGGGATTCTCGAAGCGGAAGACAATTTCCCCCGGTTCGACATAACCCAAGCGGTCCCGGATAACCCGTTCCACGAATTCCGGCTCATTGAGAAAAGCCCGCAAGTAGGCCTCCTTGGCCTCACGTTCCTTTTTCATGCTCGCATACTCGGCCTTGGCCTGGAGGTGACTCTCCTCATAGGTCACCAGCTCCCGCCGGGTCTGGGCAAATACGAGAATGAGACCTGTCGACACCCCGGACAGGATAACAATCAATAGAATAAGAAGAATTCTTGAGGCCCAACGCAGCATTGTGCAGAATAAAAGTTAAATCCAAGTAAATGTCAGCAATAAATACGAATGAAGAATTGCCTGATCCCCGGGTTCTCGATGCTATTAGTCATTATCCATGTATAAGGAGTTCTATGGCCTGAAGGAAATGCCCTTCAATATCACCCCGGATCCGCACTTCCTGTTCTTCTCCCCGGTGCATCAGGAAGCGATTCAGCATCTGCGTTACGGGATTTCCGAGAAAAAGGGATTCATCGTCCTGACCGGCGAGGTTGGCTGCGGCAAAACCACCCTTTGCCGCTATCTCCTCAATGAAATAGACGACAAACCCATTGAAACCGCGCTGATTCTCAATCCCCGGGTCTCGGAGACCCAGCTCCTGCAGGCGATCCTCAGGGAACTGGGCGTGGAGAAAGTGAAGCGCTCCCGCCAGGAACTGCTGGAACAGCTCAATGTCCTTCTCCTGAAGCTGAATGAAGAGGGTAAGGACATCGTCCTCATTATCGACGAGTCGCAGAACATGACCTTCGAGGCCCTTGAGCATATCCGCCTCCTCTCCAATCTCGAGACGAATACGCAAAAGCTTTTACAAATCATTCTCATTGGCCAACCGGAACTGAAGGAAAAACTCCAGCATGAAAGCCTGCGCCAGCTGCGGCAGCGCATCCTCGTCCACTACGACCTGCGTCCATTGAGCATGGAGGAGATGCAGCAATACATCCGCTACCGGCTCATCATCGCCGGGGCCAATGGACGGCCGGAATTCACCAAGTCCGCCATGAAGAAGATTTACAAGACCAGCCGGGGCATTCCCAGGTTGGTCAACAACCTGTGCGACAAATCGTTACTGTCGGCATTCATTAAGTCCAGGGACGTCATCAACTGGTGGGACGTGCGACGGGCTGCCAAGGAGATGAAGAAATTATGAGTTTAATCAATGAAGCACTGAAGAAGGCGCAGCCCGAACGGTCAGGCACCCCCCCTCCGCTACCGCCAAAGCACCTTGAAGCGCCCAATGTGCCATCGCCACAACCCCCCAGGCGCAAGCGCAGCTACCTGTGGGGCTTCCTCATGGCCGTGGTCATCGTTGCCCTCTTCAGCGCCCTTGTCACCACCTTCCTGGTCTACCAGATCCTCGGCGACGAGGATGGCGAAACCGCGCAGGCCACACCGGCGGAAGTGGAATCCACCGAGGCCTCACCGGCACAAGTGTGGGAAAAATTACCTGAGGAGGCCGCAACTACAGTGGCCAGCGAGGAAGCAGCAGGACCGGAACAAGTTGCTCTCGCTGCCGATCCCCTGCCGGAGGATGCGGTTGAAGACGATATTCCCCCCGGACCGGTAGCTGCCGTTGAAGAAACGCCTGTCGCACCACCGGCCAAGCCCAATCCGGCAGTCTGGGCACGCCTGCAGGAACTGGAAATCCGCGGCATCATGTCGGGTGGGGAAAAAGTGCTGATTTTTGACACAAGTACCGGAAAGACCAAGAGCTACAAGCCCGGGGACGTCCTTGACGGCTCGCTTGCCCTTAGTATTTCCTCAATTGAAATCGACGCTATCCTGTTCGAAGATTATGGCGGAATCATCCACACCAAATCCTTTTGAGCCTGAATTGCCGAAGGACTCTACGGAACCGAAGCCCGATCCGGAGCAAACTGCCCCGGAAAAGGCTTCGGACTCCCCACCCAGTCCCGGTTTGAGACTGAAGCCGATCGTCCCCGAGGAGCCAGAGGACAAGCAACAGAAACTGAAGCTGAAGCAGATCCTGACCCCGCTTTCTCCCCACCTGACAGCGCCACGGCCTGAAACCCCGGAATCGGCCCCCAAGAAGAAGGCCTACACCCCGAGCCCCAAGGCGGTCCCTGTTGAGCCGGAACCGGAATTGACCGAGGATGAACTGGCCGCCAGGGCCAGTGCCGGAGGCCCCAAGGTGGTAGCGCCTTCTGCCGAGATTGAAACATCCCCTCCCACTCCGGAAGAGCTGGGACTCAAGGCCGAAGAAGAGCAAGCTGAACAACCTGCCACCGAGGAAGGAAACCAACCTCAGGCGGAAAAGAAAACCAAGGCGGCTAAAAAAGCCGCCCCGCCCAAGCCCAAGGCACGCAAAGTCGTGCTGGCCCTCCTTGTCCCCGTGGTCCTCCTGGCCGCCATCGCCTACTTCGTCAATTCGCTCTTTGACCCCCTGGGATTGAAAATCCAACCGATAGAGCAATTGCCCGACTTAGCGCTGAAGCCGCAGTCCCCTGAAGCAAAATCCCTTTCAACGGAAGCTTCTGACTCCAGTCAGTTCCTCGACGCCATCGAAAAGGAATCGATCGAAGATTACCTGACCCTACTCGAAGAACAGGCTGTATTGGCGGCCTCCAGTCAGGATGGCCTCTTCATCAACGCCGTTTATTACCGCAGCGGTGCGGTCCTCAATCCCCGTTATGGACTGACACTGGTCTCCATCGATGGGGACAGCGAGTCCATTCTCCTGGAGGACGCTGAAGGCCAATCCTATCGCATTGCCATGCGCTGAGCTGGAGCTGGAGACAAGGCTGGACCCGGGACTTTCCATCCCTTAACGTGGGATTCATGGATGATGCCTCTATTCCGTTTCTCCATACCCTTGTTGTCAGTATCAGCGTTGGAGCCCTGATTGGCCTTATTCGCCAATGGTCGGACGAGCATGAGGGGCTCGAGAAGGAAACGAGCGCCGGGATCCGGACCTATGCCCTCTGGAGCCTCGTTGGATTCCTTTCGGCTTACATCCATGAAGTGCATGCCAGCTTCTTCCTCCCCGTCTCATTTGCCACCTTCGGCATTTTCCTCATAGCCGCCAACAGCCTGGACAAATCAGCCCATAAGGGGCTTGGACTGACGAGTTATTCAGCCGCCATTCTCACCTTTCTGGTTGGCTCCCTGATTTTCTGGCAACAGTTGCAGGCTGCCATTGCCATAGCAGTGGCCATTGGAATCCTGCTTGCCTCCAAACCCTTCGTCCATCGTTGGACTCGCAACCTGACCAATGAGGACATCATCAGCCTGCTGCAGTTTCTCGCCGTCACTGGGCTAATCCTTCCACTTGTTCCAAATCAGGGTTTCGGTCCGCTCAAGGCCTTTAACCCCTACAACATCTGGCTGATGGTGGTTCTCATCAGTGGATTGGGATTCATCGGCTACGTGGCCATGCGATTGCTGGGCACCCGTGCCGGGATAACCGTCACCGGCCTTGCCGGAGGCCTGGCTTCCTCCACCGCGACAACCCTGGCCCTTGCCCGCAACAGCCGCGATACGCCCGAAATAGCCCCCTCCCTGGCCTCGGGCATTGTTATCGCCAACACTGTCATGTTCGGGCGTATCGGGGTTATCATTCTGGCTATCAACCAGAACCTTTTCTTTGAAATCCTCGTCCCATTGGTAATCATGGCCACCCCCACGAGCCTCTTTCTTGTCGGGCAATATTTCATGGCCAGGCGGGATCCCAGGGAAATTGAACTCCCCAGTCTGCGAAATCCCCTTTCCCTCAAGCTGGCCATCAAGTTCGCCTTGCTCTACGCCCTTATCGTTTTCCTCGTCAAGGCGGTTTCCGAATACGGTGACGGTTCAGGATTCTACTCCATCGCCTTTTTGTCCGGCTTGACGGACATGGACGCCATAGCCCTTTCACTGGCCAATGCCGAAAACGCGGCTACGGTCGCCCTCGAATTGGCCGGGGCCGGTATCGTCATCGGGGCTTTCGCCAACACACTTTTCAAAACCGGCATAGGCGTCTGGCTGGGTCATGCCAAATTGCGCCCGCCGTTGCTTATGGGGATGGTTCCCATGCTGCTCGCCTGCGGTGCCGGTTTGCTGTGGATCTTCCTCATGTAAGCCCTAGGGGCCAAGCAGCAAAACCTCGCCGGAAGGCTTTTGGCCGGGCTCAAACGCATCCTCCGCGGTTATGAGAATTTCCGTCGGTGTGTACTGCGGTTCGTCCACTGCATAGAAGAAGGAACCTGTGCCATTATCCAGTTCAGGCAGGTAACCGACCGGAATGTAGGGATCGAGCTCACTGGCCCGAACCCAGAGAAAGGCATCCCGCCCCTGGCCGGGCTGGGGCAAATTATAGATATCGAGGAACCCCTTTTGCTCGTCATCCCGCCAGACGGAAAATCCCATTGCCGAATCCCGGGTAGGGCTGGAGGAAGCATCCCCTTCCGGGGAAGGGACCGTATCCATTGAACGGCTGGTCTGGGGGATGGGATTGGCGAAGCTGCCGGTCCCCAGGGCCGTACCCGGATCGATTGCCGTGCCCGTGGAAAGCCCGGCGCCCTCGACCACCGGACCGACAAACTCCTCGCTGCCGACACCAGCTATGTTTCCCTCACCGGTCAGGAAACGGCCCGCCAGATCAGCAAATCCCTTCCGTGGCTGCTGACTGTCAAAGGACTGGACGTCGACCATTTCAATAACCGTAAAGCGGCTCAATCCGTCCTTGGATTCAAAAAACGGCAGGACCCGTGCCGCCAGGTGCATGTACTCCCGCTGCCATCCGGCATTGAATTGGCGCACTTCCTTGTTTTCCGCCTCCAGCTTGGAGCGGGCCACCATCAGGCGTTGCAGCTCGGACTCCCGTTCCGTGAGTTGCGAGCGGAGGCGGGAAATGCGTGCTTCAAGGGTCTTGGCATCCAGTTTGTTCGTGGCCACCATCCGGGCAGACTCCACCAACCCCGGTCCGTCATTGCCACTCACCCGGGCCAGAACATCCTTGGCCCGGACACTCGATTGCCCGCCGACAATGAAGACCAGGATCAGGTTCATCATCAGGAGCAGGCCAGCCGCTGCCGCCCAGATATAACTCCAGGGAATAACCTTCGCTGGCTCCTTCGCGGGCCGGGCAGCTGGCTCGCCCTCACCTAGCTTCTCATGAATTCCGGCCAATAAATCCATCCGGCGGGGGCCATCGGCCTGCCGCAATCCGGAATGCAACCCTTCAGACAGTTCATACACGAGAGTACGCAGTTCGGGCGAGTCCTCCAACTGTGACTCGAAATCCCTCCGCTCTCCCGGCTCCAGCAAGTCGAGAACGTAAAGGGCTGCCAACTCCTCTGAGCGTGTATTAACCATTTCCCTCTAGGTATAGTTTTCTCAAACGCAGGAGACCGCGGCGCAAGTCCGATTTGACCGTTCCGAGCGGTTTGTCCAGTTTGTCCGAAATTTCATGATGGGTATAGCCTTCCAGTAACGCCAATTCAATAGTTTCCCGCTGGGAGTCGTTGAGCCCGGCAAGGCTTTCCCGAACCCAGCGGTACTCCAGATTCCGGTGAATCTCCGCCTTGGCAGTACTTGAGGTTTTGTCCCCGGAACGCGACGGATGTTCCGTATTTTCCTCCGCCAACACGGGTCGAGCTCGCTTTTTCCGCAGGAGGTCAAAGGCCAGCCGCTTTCCGATGGTCACCAACCAGGCGAAGGGGGCTCCCAGCTTTGGATTATAGCGGGACGCATTCCGGTACGCTTTTACGAAGGTATCCTGCAATATTTCCTCGGCTTCGAAATCGTCATTCACTATTCGCCGGAAAAGCGTCAAAAGCGGCAGGTGATACAAGCTGTACAAGGCGTCCAGAGCCTCCACCTCCCGGTCAGCCATCTTTCCGATCCATGAAGCGGCCAGCCTGTCTTCTGCACTGAATCTGGAGGGGAGTTTCATTGGGAGCGCTTTTCCAACCAGGCAATTACCGCCAATCCGACCATCAGGCCGCAGTTCCTTAACAGGGCCATGGACACGCCCGATTCACCAATTGTTCCCAGACACCCGCAATTAATGTCCAATCCCCGGACAAGGGCGCTGAATAGGGCCACCTGGAAAAAGCAAAGCAGCCCAAAAAGGAGCCATGTGGCGGCCAACCGGAGCCGCGGCATAATCAGCCCCAACGCCCAGACCACTTCACTCCATGGAAGCCACAAGGCGGCCAAGGCAGCCAACGGGGAACTGACAAGGCGGTAGCGGAGAATGGATTGAGCGAAAGCATCCGGTTCAGCCAACTTACCCAGGCCTGCCAGCAGGAAAAATCCTCCAATGAGAATTATCAGGAACCATCGAACCGAAGTCTTCATCTGTTGGAAACCTCCTTCAGTTCCGCCCAGCCGCCAATCAACCAGTAGACCCGCTCCTCACCGAGGACCTCCCTCAGCTCCGCGGCCAGGACCTGGCTGCTTTCACAGCCCTCGCCATCACAGTAGACGACAATACTCATCTCCGGATCCCAGGACTGCAGCAGACGACTCAAGCCACTGTCAAAATCATCATGGCTCATGTGGAGGGCCCCCTCAAGGTGCCTCTGGTTAAACAATTGCTCCGTCCGCGCATCGACCCATAGCACCGGCTCCATTTCCAATGCAGCTTCGACCGTCAGCCCCCAGGCATCCATTTTCGGAGTAGGATCCGGAAGCCCTTGCAAAAGCCCCTGCCCGACGGCAAAACCCGTGGCCAGCAGCAGCAGGATCAACATGCGACGGATGAGTTTCACGAGGTCAGCTAAATCGATGAAACCACACTTGGCAAGTGGAGTGACTCTATTCGGACGTACAGTCCATGCTTTTGCCTTGAAACAATTCACATTAAGGGACGTTCTTAATCCCATATGAGCGGCCCGAACCCCAAGCATGGTGGCTGAATCAAAGATGGATCCGGACCCCAGCGCAGAGCTGATGCTCCAGTTGCGCCAAGGTAATGAAGCGGCGTTCGACCAGTTGGTTGAACGCTGGCAGTCGCCCTTAATCAACTTTTTCTACCGCTCCCTCTCCTCCTACCAACAAGCCGAGGACCTCACCCAGATGGTCTTCGTCCGTCTCTACCGGGCCGCTCCCAGTTACGAGCCGAGGGCCAAGTTCAGCACCTTTCTTTTCCAGATTGCCCGGCGCCTGCTCATCAACGAGTTCCGCCGCAGCCAGCGCAAGCCCCTGGATGCATGGGATCCCGCCGACTTGCAAGCGGTGACCAGCGGGCGTAACCAACAACGCTACATGGAAATTGAGGAGGCTTTCGAACAGGCCCTGAAAAAACTCCCTGAAAACCAGCGCACCGCCATTCTCCTCCTGAAACAGCAGGAGTTGAGCTATCAGGAAATCGCCACCGCCATGGAGGCCACTGAAAGCGCGGTCAAGACCTGGATTTTCCGGGCCCGGCAATTCTTGAAACAAGAACTGAAAGATCTGGTTTAACTAACTGAAAGGCATATGGAGAAAAAGCATCCAGAACAGGATAAGGCACTGAGCCAGTTCGACCAGTGGCTGCGGCAGAACCGCATCCAGCCAAGGTCCGGCCTGCTCCTGCGCGTCCGGGAACGGCTTCAGGCGACTCCCCGGGACGTCGACAGCCTGCTGGATGAGTTACTCCAACCTGACACCCGTTTGCGGGATCCCGACATGGTCCGGAAGGTCCGCCTCCGCATGGAGGCTACCAACCGGGAAGGAGGGAAGGTGGCCTGGTTCAACTGGCTGGCGCCCCTGGCGGCCGCCGCCACACTGACCATCGCCTTCGTTAGTTTCCAGACAAGCGCCCCGGAAGGCCCGTTCCCGCAAGGTGAACAGCCCCCTGGACTAACCATGAACGTGAATTCCGCTCCACAACTCGATTCCAGCGTCACGCAGATATTCGCCCTGGCGGCCAACCTCCAAGGCGGGCCTGACATGACGAAGCTTGAATCCGTTGAGGAACTGGCCTTTCTTTTTGATTAATGCTGTTGGGTGTCCGTAAGCATAATTTCTCTCTTGTCCTTTTCCTCTTCCTGGCAGGGATGGGCCCGGTAACCCTTGGCCAACCCCTGAATCCTCCAGCCAACCTGCCGGATCCGCCACCCTTGCCGCCTTCACTGGAAGGCCGTCCGATGCAGCCCCCTCCGGAGCTTCCCGACTTTTCCGAATTGCAGGAACAATTACGCCAATTGCAGGAGCTTCTCTCCATGCCTCCGGAAAAGCTCCAGAAACTGCGCCAGACCATCGAGTTCATCGAGAAAATGTCCCCCTCGGAACGGGATGCGATGCATATCCGCCTGAGCCAGATCACACAGGCCACACCCGAGCTGAAGGAGGAAATCAACCACCTCGCCAAACAGCTCCCGGGCAAGATGCAATCCTCTCTCTCTCAGTTCTGGTACGCTTCTTCACCCGAAGACCGGGCTATCATCCGTGCCGAACTGGAAAAACTTCCCCCTGAGGAAGGCTCCGCTTTCCTTGCCGAAAAGGTTGCTGCCTTCATTCAGCACCGGGATGAAGTCTTTACCCAGATGCGCCAATCCCTCGAGCGCCGGCGGAATTCAAAACTTTCCTCTCCCAATCCTTGATTGTCTGCCAGCCAAGCGCAGTTCATCATTATATCTTCAGGCTGAAAATTTACAATTAAAGCGCCTCTGTAAAAATATTATTAACCGAGGGTTCTTTTGGCTTGAGGAAGCCCTGATTCTGGGAGAGAAATGTTACAAGACTTTTGGCAAGCGATAGGCCAAAGGGGCCGAAAGGTCCTGAGTTAAGACAGCGACAGAGACAGGGCATGAATTATTTCAATGCCCCAAAGCCACCCGAGGAGTCGGGTGGCTTTGACTTTGTCAGGGGGGCGTACGGCCGCAAAAGGGCAGGATTCGGAGCAACATTGAGGAAACTTTTTGGTCAGGTGCTTGTTTAAGGATTCGGGAATTGACCCCCAAGAAACCCTCTGTAAAAACAGTCCGTCTATGAGTAAACGACCGTATATGCGACCCGCTCCGCTTCTGGCAGCATCGGTAGCGTCCCTTCTAGCCTGGACCACGGTTATTGCTGAAGAGGAAGCTCCGGAGCCAACTCCGGCAGCGGATACCTCCGAGGCATTCCAAGCCATGGGTTTTGCCATGGCTTCCCAGCTCAGGCTGAACATCGGTTTCTCGGATGAGGAACTCGACCAAGTGTTTGAAGGTATGCGAATGGCTGCCAATGGCGAATCCGAGCCGGAAAACTTCAAAGAGGCTGTGCAAAGCGCCCAGCAGATCTACATGACCCGGATGCAGGCCTTCCAGGCAGTAGAGCAGGAACAGGCCAAGGAAGTGGCTGATGCCAACAAGGCTGAAGCTGCTGAATTGTTCGCTTCCCTCGAGGGGAAGGAAGGCGTCATGAAGACCGAATCCGGTCTTTACTACGAAATGCTTGTTGAAGGCACCGGAAAGTCTCCCGGACCCAATGACCGGGTCAAGGTGAACTACTCCGGCGTCCTCGTCGACGGCACCCAGTTTGACGCCAACAACGGAGCTGACTTCATGGTCGGCCGTGTTGTCCCCGGCTTCGGGGAAGGCCTCCAGCTCCTCAAGGAAGGGGGCAAGATCAAACTCTACATTCCTTCGGAACTTGGCTACGGTGACCGCCCCTCGCGGCCCGGTTCGGTCATTGAACCAGGGGATGCCTTGATTTTCGAGGTGGAACTCCTGACCGTTATCGAGGTGCCGAAACCCCCTTCCGGTCCACCCCCGTCCCTCCCGCCGAACCTTAAGCCTCCGCCTCCGCCTCCGAGTGGTCCGCCTCCAGGTCCGCCCCCGGGTCCTCCGCCGAGCGCGACGCCACCGGCTCCCCCGACAGGTGAAATTCCCCCTCCGCCCAGCGGAAACTAGGTCGGCTTTCATGCCCACTTGAACTTTTAGCAACGGCATCCTTCAATAGGATGCCGTTTTTTTTCGGTAGAGCTTGCCACCAAGACTAAAATTTCTCTAATACTATACTAAATACCATTTAGTTTTTCTTATAGTAAAATGTCATTGCCATTCCCAGAACTGACTGCCCAGGAAGCAGCGCAACTAATTGAGGACGGAAACACCGTCGGATTCAGCGGATTCACCCCGGCTGGAGCAGCAAAGGCAATCCCGCGGGCTATAGCTGAGCGGGCCAAGGAAGAGCATGCTGCAGGGCGTCCCTTCAAGATAGGTGTTATTACCGGGGCATCCACCGGCGAGTCACTTGACGGGGCCCTTGCCGGAGCCAAAGCAGTCGCCTGGCGGACCCCTTACCAATCGAACGCGACCCTACGGAAATCGATCAATACCGGGGAAACCCAGTTTTTCGACATGCACCTGTCACTGCTGCAACAATGGGTCCGCTACGGCTTTCTGGGAAAAGTCCATTGTGCCATCGTGGAAGCGGCCCAAGTGACAGCAGACGGGGAAATCACACTGACCACAAGTGTGGGGGCCACCAACACCTTCCTCCACCAGGCAGACAAGGTCCTCATCGAGGTCAATGCGCAACACCCAAGGAGGCTTTACGGCTTCCATGATATTTTTGAACCGGACGATCCGCCGGTGCGCCGGGAAATTCCCATCTTTTCAACCCGCCAGCGCTGTGGAGAACCGGTGGTCAGGATTGATCCCTCCAAGATCGCCGGCATTGTCTATACCGACGAAGAGGATGAAGTCGGTTCCTTCAAGGATCCGGATGCCGTAACGAAGAAAATTGGCCAGAACGTGGCTGATTTTCTCGCCGGGGAGATCCGCGCAAACCGCATCCCGGCCTCCTTCCTGCCCATCCAAAGTGGTGTTGGCAATATTGCCAACGCAGTGCTTGGGGCCATGGGGGAACACCCGGAAATCCCCTGCTTCGAGATGTTCTCGGAGGTAATCCAGGACAGTGTCATCTCGCTCATGGATGCCGGCAACCTGTCCTATGCCAGCGGGACTTCCTTGACGGTAAGCCCAGCCGTCCTGAAAAAGATTTATGACAACCTCGATTTCTTCCGCCGCCGGATGGTCCTGCGCCCGCAGGAAATCACCAACAATCCGGAACTGGTTCGTCGGTTGGGTATCATTTCCATCAACACCGCCATCGAGGTTGATGTCTTCGGCAATGTCAATTCCACCCACATCATGGGGAATGACATGATGAACGGGATTGGAGGTAGCGGGGACTTCACGAGGAACGCCTATATCTCCATCTTCACCTGCCCCAGTACCGCCAAGGGCGGGAAGATTACCCCCATCGTTCCCCTCTGCAGCCACCTCGACCACAGCGAACACTCGGTCCAGGTTGTCGTCACGGAACAGGGAATCGCCGACCTGCGCGGCAAGGATCCCCTCACCCGGGCCAAGGAAATCGTCAAGAATTGTGCCCATCCGGATTACCAGGATGAACTCTCGACCTACCTGAAGGACGTTGTTGGCGGGCATACGCCGCAATCATTGAACCGGGCCTTCACCTTCCACCAGCGCTTCCTGGAATCGGGTTCCATGTTGAATCAGTAGGGCCTCAGCGGTCTTTCAAGAGCCGGATCCGGCGGTGCTTTTGCGGAAACTGGAGGGTGACCAGCGTCCCTACGGAAGGACGGCTGTCGATGCCGATTTGTCCCCCGTGATCCCGCATGATCCGTTCGACAATCATCATCCCCAGGCCATGTCCTTCCCGCTTTGTGCTGAAGTAGGGTTGAAAGACTTTGCGGAGGTTTTCCTGGGGAATCCCCTCCCCTGTGTCCCCAATCTGGATGTAGACAAATTCATCATCCGCGAAGGCCCGTATTTTGATAATCCCCCCCGCCGCCATGGCTTGGCGGGCATTCTTGATGATATTGAAAAAGACCTGTTTGATTTGATCCCGGTCCCCCTGGACCAGGGGGAGGCTTGAATCCAGTTCGATGTCCACCCGGGCACCGGCCCCTTCCAGTTCCGGACCGAGAAACTCAATGGACTCCTCCAGCGGGACAATGATATCCATATCATGAAGATTCGGTTCACGGGGCCGGACCGCTTCCAGAAAATGGGTAATGATGCTATCGAGCCGCTCCACTTCACCGGCGCAAACTTCCATCGATTTGGCCAGTTTCTCAAGGCCGTCCGTCTGCTTCATTTTCTGCAACTGCCGCTGCATGACCTGAAGGTGGATATTAAGGGAGTTGAGAGGGTTCCCCAACTCATGTGCCACCCCGGCTGCCAGCTCGAGGATTGAATTCACCCGCTCATCCTCGATTTCCTGACGTGTCCGGTCCTGCTCCTGGGTGATGTCGGAGAGGATGACCGCATAGCGGGCCAGCTGGACTTTTTCACGGGTTTCCTCAATCGGAACCAGATAAAGCCGTACAATGCGTCGTTGGGGATACGTGAGCTCAATTTCACGCGAGATGTTCGCCTCCTCGATGAGAATACCCTTCTCGCTCATACGCAGGGTCCTGGCCAGGTCCGGCACGGCTCGCCACAGGCTCAGGTTCCCGATGTCGCGCTCGGCGATCCCCAGCATGTCCCGTGAAGAGGGGTTGGCATACTCCACCATCCCCGAGGACTCGACCACGATGATGCCTTCGCGAATGGTGTTCATCACCAAGTTCAAAAGATGGCGTTCCCGGGCCAATCTTGAAATCAGGTTCGCCTTGCTGGCCGCATCCAGCTCATCAACGCGTTCAATCAGACTGTCCAGGGGATCATTCCGCGTCTTCATCTTCAGGCAGGGGATGATGATTTATCCGTCAACCCGGAAGCGGCCAGGTCCCGGGCAAACAGTTCAACCAGCTCTGCAGCCAATTTCTCCTTGGCAACCGGGCCCATGGGGAGACGGCGCCCATCCCGGCAAAAGACAATGACGGAATTGTCGTCCCTCTCAAATGCGCTGGTCTCGCCCCCAATGGAATTGGCCACGATGTAGTCCGCATTCTTCACTTCCAGCTTCTTCAGGGCATATGCCTCAAGGTTGTTCGTTTCCGCCGCAAAGCCGACAATCAACTGGTGTTGCTTGTCCCTTGCCACCGTGGCCAGAACATCAACCACCGGCTCCATTTCAATGACCATCTCGAGCTCAAATTTCTTGATCTTGTGATCTGCGACGGTCTTGGGCCGGTAGTCCATGATGGCCGCCGTCATGATCAGCACGTCACATTCTTGAAAGAGCCCCCGGACGGCTTCAAACATCTCCGCTCCCGTGACCACCCGCTGCACGCGAACATTAGCGGGATCCGGCAAGGCTACCGGCCCGCTCACGAGGTCCACATCCCATCCTTTGGCAGCCGCCGCACGCGCAAGGGCAAATCCCATCTTCCCGCTCGAGGGATTACTTAGGAAACGGACGGGATCGAAGAATTCCCGGGTGGGCCCGGCGGTCACCAGGCATCGAATGGGGCTTGCCTTCATATGCAATTGTTAAACCATCCATGACCACATATGGGAAGCGCAAATACAGAGACCCCACGAAGGGAGAACGGCTTTCACAGCCTGCTCTTCAATATTCTCCTACCGGTCATAATCCTCACCCAGGGGGACCGGCTCATTGAGAACGCCGCCTCGGTGCTGGTAATCGCCCTGGCCTTCCCAGTGGGCTACTTCATCTGGGACTACCAGCGGCGGCGTAAAGCCAATTTCATCTCCATCATCGGTTTCGTCAGCATTCTGCTGACCGGAGGCGTTGGACTGATGCAGCTGCCGCGCTTCTGGTTCATCATCAAGGAAACAGCCATCCCCGCCATCATCGGCCTGGCGGTCATCGGCTCCCTTTTCACCCGCTACCCTCTCATCCGGGCCCTCGTTTATTCCAAGGAGATATTTGATGTCGACCAGATCCAGCAAGAACTGGAAAACCGCGGAAATACGGGGAAGATGGATAAACTGTTGCGAATGGCCACCATTCTCCTGTCGACTTCCTTCTTTATCAGTGCTGTCATGAACTTCATCCTCGCCAGCCACTTTGTGAAGACAGAACCCAAGGTCGATCCGGTTCAGTTTAACGCTGAGGTTGGTGCCATGACCGGATGGTCCTATGTCGTCATCGCGCTACCGAGCATGGTCTTCATCATTGGCATCCTCTACATGGTGGCGCACGGGATCAAGAAACATGCCGGACTGGGCATGGAAGAAGCCATGGCTCCCCATCTGCGGGAGGAGTCCGACCAGAAAGAGGGCTAACTCCGGGACAGGTTCCTAGCGCTTGGACATCGGGACATAATCCCGCACCGTCGGTCCGACGTAGACTTGCCTTGGACGGTGGATCTTGTGGGACCTTTCGGCCATCTCCTTCCAGTTGGCAATCCAGCCCGGCATCCGCCCGATGGCGAACATGACCGTGAACATCTCTACCGGAATACCGATGGCTTTGAGAACGATGCCACTGTAGAAATCCACATTCGGATAGAGCTTGCGCTCGATGAAGTACTGGTCGCTCAAGGCGACTTCCTCGAGATGGTGGGCAATATCGAGAAGCGGATCCTCCTTTCCGAGAGCCTTCAGAAGTCGTTTGGCGGCATCACCAAAAATCTTCGCCCGGGGATCATAGTTCTTGTAAACACGGTGACCAAAGCCCATCAGGCGTGCCTTGCCTTCCTTGGCCGAGCGGATGAATTTGCTGCCATCGTCCCCACTGTCGTGGATTTCCTGCAGCATCTTGACTACAGCCGCATTGGCACCACCGTGGAGAGGACCCCAAAGGGCGCTGACACCTGCTGAAACGGAAGCAAATAGATTGGCCCCACTACTGGCTACCATCCGGACAGTCGAAGTGGAACAATTTTGCTCGTGGTCAGCATGCAGGAGCAAGAAAAGGTCAAGGGCATGGGTCACTTCCTCTATCGGTTCATAGTCTTCGTAAGGTTCCGAAAACATCATGTGGAGAAAGTTTTCCACATAGCGCAGGTCCTTGCGGGGATAATTGAAGGGCAGCCCATTGCTCATGCGGTAGGTGGCCGCGGCAAGGGTCCGGACCTTGGAGATAAGCAGGGTGGCCGCATCGTCAAACAGTTCCAGGTCCTGATCCCGGTTGTTGCTCGACATTTCCGGATAATAGCATCCGAGGGCATTCAACATTCCGCTGAGGACGGCCATCGGATGGGCCTTGGGGGGGAACCCTTCAAAGTGATGCTTGAAGTTTTCATGCAAGCGGGCATTCCCGGCAACCCGGGAACGGAACGCGTTCAGCTGATCTTCCGTGGGGAGTTCCCCATAGATGATCAGGTAGGCCGCGCAGAGGAACGTCGACTTCTGGGCAATCTGCTCGATCGGGATGCCCCTGTAGCGAAGAATTCCCTTCTCGCCGTCGATAAAGGTAATGTCACTGAGGCAGGAACCCGTATTGGCGTAACCATCGTCAAAGGTGATATAGCCGGTCTGGCTCCTCAGCTTCCGGGTATCGATGGCCTTTTCCTTTTCGGTTCCTTCGAGAACGGGGTATTCGAATTCTTTTCCTTCAATGATCAGTTTGGCAGTAGCTTCATCACTCATGGCTGTAATTGGTTAGGGGTTTTTCTCTTTTGGCAACAGTCAATCAGGAGAGTTTACAACTCGCAACCTGTTTTTAAACTTGTAAGAAAATTCCGGTACAATTGGAGGCCTTTTTCCTGTGATTTCTCGGGGTGAAACTGGGTCGCAACGAGTGTTCCCCGGCGAACGGCACTGCAAAAGTCGAGGCCGCCGTAGTTGGTAACTCCCCAGGAAAGGGACTCTTGCGCCGGCTCGGCATAGTAACTGTGGACGAAGTAAAACTGGTCCTGCCGGGGGTGTATTCCCTCCAGGAGGACAGAATCAGTTTCTTGGAAGGCGACTTGATTCCATCCCATATGAGGAATCTTGACAGAGGGATCATTGTTGAAATTGAAGCGTCGTACCGCTCCCTGAAGGATCCCGAGCCCTTCCGTATCACCCTCCTCGGAGAACTCAAAGAGCGCCTGCAGGCCGAGACAAATGCCAAAATAGGGCCGTTCGGCAGCAATCCAATCCTTGATAAAATCCGTCCAGCCCGACTGGTGAAGGAGGCGCATGGTATCGACAATCGCTCCCTGTCCCGGAAAAACGAGGGCGACCTTACCCTTCATCTCGCGAGGGTGCTGGACAATTTCCGCATCGGCCCCGACCGCCAGAAAGGCCCGGTGGACACTCCGGAGATTACCCATGCCGTAATCCAAAATACCGATACAGAAATCCTGCTGCTCTTCACTCATGATGCGAGCTAATGTGCGCCACTGCGGCCCCAGCGCAAGCCTTCTCCTTTACTCCCCGATTTCCGGGTCCCAGTGGGGCTCATCGGGCGTAAGCCTCAAATGATGCCAGTATCCGATTGCGAATGCCACAGGTCCGATGAGGAAGAAGCACAGGAGAAGAAGCCACCCGCTTAGGCGGTAGGCGGCCTCTTCGCTGAGTCCGCTCAAGGACAACCAGAGAATACTGCCAATGAGAAAAATACAGATGCCGATGAAGGAATAGACAATTCCACGAACCATGTCGTGTATTCTGCAGGGAAGAGCCCGTTACAGCAAGCTTTTTGAAACAGGGATCAACCCAGGCTTCCCTTGGTCGAGGGCACCTGCCCTTCACGACGGGGATCCAATTCGGTACAAATATCCAGCGTACGACCAAATGCCTTGAAGATAGACTCGGCAATGTGGTGTGGCTCGTCGCCATAAAGCAATTCAATATGGACATTGGCCCCGGCGGTATTGGCAAAAGCCTGGAAGAACTCACGCACAAGGACGATATTGAAATCCCTCACCATGCCCTGTCCCGGATCGACCCGGTAGACAAGATGGGGCCGGTTGCCGAGGTCCATCACAAAGCGGCTCAGGCATTCATCCATCGGCAAGAGGAAAAACCCGTACCGCTTGATACCGGCCTTGTTGCCCAAGGCATCCCGGACAGCCTGCCCGAGAACGATTCCGACATCCTCCACGGTGTGGTGATAGTCAACGGAAAGGTCGCCTTCCGCCTTCAACCGCAGATCCACCATCCCGTGATGGGTGAACAGTTCCAGCATATGGTCAAAGAATGGGATACCGGTGGAAATCTCCGCCACGCCGGAACCATCCAGGTTCAGCTCCAGCAGGATACGCGTTTCCTTGGTGTTTCGTTCAACGGATGCTATGCGCCCTTTTGCCATTTTGTTATCTCCTCCATAAATCGTTCCATTTCTGAAGAGGACCCGATGCTGATGCGTAAACGGGAAGCTGTCAATGGATGCTTGGGGAAGTATCGGACGAGAATCTTCCTCTCCTTAAGCCATTCAAAAAGGGTGGAGGCAATCTCAGGACCCCGCTCGCCTGCTGCGGAAACTGGCTCGGCAAAGAGGAAATTGGCCTCGGAAGGATAAATGTCCCATTTGCTTGTCACCAAAAAGTCATGCACTTTCTGCCGGATTTCCTGGATCTGCCGGACATAGTCATCGTATACCGGTTGAGAGGCCAGGGCAGCGAGCGCTCCCGCCTGGCTCAGCCGGTTGACATTGTAGCTGTCCCGGATGCGATCCAGTACATCGATGACGGGACTTGCGGCCATGGCGTAACCCACGCGCAAGCCGGCCAGCCCGTAGGCTTTGGAAAACGTCCGGGTCAAGACGACGTTCTCGAATTCCTGCAGCAGCGGAAGAGCGCTCGCTTGGGCAAATTCGACATAGGCTTCATCAATGACCAGAAGCCCCTCAACCCCTTCGGCCAGCAACCGCAAATCTTCCATGGGGAAGCGTACTCCGGTGGGGGCATTGGGACAGGTCAGGAACAGCAAATCAGAGGGCCTGGCCAGCAAGTCCTCCAGGGGCAGGGAGAAGTCGCCGCCAAAGGGAATAGACTCGATGGCCCCACCAGCTATTGCGGTCACGACCGGATAAAGGGAATAACTGGGAAATGTCTCACTGGTGATTCGGTCCTCACCGCCGAAAGCGCGTGCGAGGAGGTTCAGCAAATCGTCCGAGCCATTGCCGATTATCACATTGCCGACCTCTACTCCATGGATACGGGCAAGTTCTTCCCGGAGGAGTGCACTTGTTGGATTCGGATAACGGGCCAACCGCTCCATCTCGGCCGAAATGGCAGCCCCGACTGCAGGCGGCGGCGGATACGGGAGCTCGTTTGTATTCAGCTTGATCCATCCGCTTCCCTGGGGCTGCAACCCCGGAACATATGGCTGCATTTGCCGGATGTTCTCGTGGACGAGTTGCTCGATGCGCTTCTTCATGAAGGCAGCCCTCAGTCCTTGAAACGGATCTCCAGCGACTTGCCGTGAGCATCCAACTGCTCCAGTTCAGAGAAAACCCGGACAACTTCCCGGGCAGCGGTAAGGGACTTGCGGTCATACTGCACCAGGCTTGAGCGACGCATGAAATCCGTGATTTTCAAGCCGCTGAAAAAGCGGCCCGTCCGGGCGGTGGGAAGCGTATGGCTGGGACCTGCGGTAAAGTCGCCCAGCACGGTCGGGGTATCGTGGCCACAAAGAATGGCTCCGGCAGTGTGGATTTCCTTGACCAGCTTTTTTGCCACACCGGACTCAACATGCAACTCGAGGTGTTCGGGAGCGACAAATTTGGCCACTTCGACAGCCGCCTTGAGGCTGGGGACATGAATGAAGCAGGTCCTTGAGGCAAGGATTCCCGCAATCGCCTCCCGATGACTCAATCCGGGGAGCTGTTCATGGAGAGCCTTTTCCACGGCAGCGGCCTGCTTCTTGCTTGTATAGATGTAGTAAATACGTTCCTTGCCGCTGCCATGTTCCGCCTGGGCCATCAGGTCGGCGGCGATGTAGGCGGGTTTGGCCGTGGAATCCGCGATAGCAAGGGCTTCACTTGGACCAGGAAGGAGGTCGACACCAACCTGGCCGAAAACCTGGCGTTGGGCCTCGGCGACAAAGGCGTTACCCGGACCCATCACCTTGTTGACAGCAGGTATGGTCCTGGTCCCGAAAGCCATCGCAGCGACGGCTTGGGCTCCGCCCACCCGGTAGACTTCATCAACCCCGCACAAGGCGAGCCCGGCCAGCATCTGGCGACTGACCTGCCCCTCACTGTTGGCCGGGGTAAAGACAGCGATGGACGGGACCTTGGCCAGTTTGGCCAGCGTAATCGTCATGACCGCTGTGGACACCAGGGGGACATTCCCCGCGGGGATGTAGATCCCGACCCGCTCAACCGGGTACCAGCGTTCCCCGACCATGGCGCCCTGGGGATTCCTGGCCGTCCAGTCGGTGGGAAGTCCCTTTTTGTGAAAGTTGCGGACGCACCGAATCGCTTCCCGAATGGCCCGGCGCTGGCGGGGTTCAAGAGAGTCCTTGGCAGCTTCCAATTGCTCTCGCTTCACCCTCAAGGCAGCAGCGGAGCTGCGAAAACCATCGAAGTGCTCTGTGTACTCGACAATCGCCTTGTCCCCCCTGCGACGGACATCCTCGAGAATTCCGGAAACGGTCGCCTGCAGTTCCGCGCGATCCGAACTGTCGGCGGCAAAGCGCTCCAGTTTCTGAAAAAATCGAGGCTCCTTGAAAGACAGTTTTTTCATCCGTTGTCCCTTTTGCTTTGCGGGGAAGGGGGTATCCCCTACTCCCATTCAATTGTACTCGGGGGCTTTGAGGAAATGTCGAGAACCACCCGGTTGACCCCCTCAACTTCGTTGATGATTCGGTTGGATATACGCTGCATCAGGGTGTGCGGCATCTCGGCCCAATCGGCTGTCATGGCATCGATACTTTCGACAATCCGCAAGGCGATGACGTAGTCGTAAGTTCGCTCATCCCCCATGACACCAACAGACTGGACCGGGAGGAAGACAGCGAAACTCTGCCAGACCTTGTAGTAAAGGTCGGCGTCCTTCATTTCCTCAATCAATATGGCATCCGCCTCCCGGAGAATCCGCAGGCGCTCCGGCGTAATCTCCCCGATGACCCGCACGGCCAATCCAGGGCCGGGGAACGGTTGCCTCCAGACGACGCTCTTTGGAAGACCGAGTTCCTCGCCAAGACGGCGAACCTCGTCCTTGAACAACTGGTCAAGGGGCTCGAGAATCTTCAGCTTCATCCGCTCGGGCAGGCCTCCCACGTTGTGGTGGCTCTTGATCAGGGCGGCCGGATTCCCCCCGATCGGGACAGACTCGATAATGTCCGGGTAAATGGTTCCCTGGGCCAGGAAATCGACCTCCCCAATCTTCTCAACCTCAGCCTCGAAGACGTCGATAAAGGTGTTTCCGATGACTTTGCGCTTCTTCTCCGGATCGGTCACGCCCTTGAGGCGATCAAGGAACAAATCGGCTTCGCGGGCCACAACCAGGTTCATGTGGAAATTGTCCCCGAAAAGCTTCTCCACAGCCTCAACCTCGTTCTTGCGCAAAAGCCCGTTGTCGACAAAGACACAGGTCAGTTGCTCTCCGATGGCCCTGTGGATGAGCGCTGCCGCCACTGAACTGTCAACGCCACCACTGAGCCCGAGGATGACATGGCTGTCACCAACGGTTTTCCGAATCCGTTCGAGCGCTGTCTCGATGTAACCACGCATCGTCCAGTCGCCCTTGCACTCACAAATCCCGTAGAGGAAATTGCGGATAATATCGGTGCCCTTTTCGGAATGAAAAACCTCCGGGTGGAACTGAAGGCCGTAAATGCCCCGTTTCTTATCCTCAATGGCCGCATAGGAGGAATTCTCGGTTGCCGCGACTGCCTCGAATCCGGCTGGCAGGGCAATCAGTTTGTCTCCATGGGAATTCCACACCTGGATCGACTCCGGGATATCCTTGAAAAGGGCGCTCTGACCGGTGATCTCCAAGGTCCCCCGTCCATATTCCCTTTCCGTACTGCGCTGTACTTCACCCCCCAGAAAGCGCCCAATCAACTGCAATCCATAACAGATGCCCAGGACCGGGACACCCATGGAAAAGATTTCCTCATCCGGCATCGGTGCGGTCTCGGCAAAGACGCTGCTGGGGCCCCCGGACAGGATGATCCCGCATACACCCTCTTCGCGCAACTCGCTCACCGGCGTATCGAAGCGATACACCTTCGAGTAAACCTGGCATTCACGAAGCCGGCGGGCGATGACCTGCGTGTACTGGCTTCCAAAATCTAGAACGGCAATGATCTCTGGCATGATGGTTAAATTCGTTGTGAAATGATGTCTTTAAAATCTTAGAACCGGAGGGAAGCATTTCTGAAGCCACATTGAGGGCAGGCTTCCGTCCCCGAGTCCGCCCGGCTGGCGTAGAGTGTTCCGCATTTGACGCAGTGATGGACATGACGGGTCCGCTGACGATCATAGAAAAGGTGATCCCGGCGATCATAATAAATCCAGAGGGCAACGAAGAACAGCAATCCGATGACCAGAAAGCCTGTTACAAATACCCCGAATCCTATGGTTATCATCTTCCGGAAATAACAAAGACGCCCACCCGCAGGTGATGCGCCTTTGATGAAAGCGGGTTATTGACAGTGCTGCCTACTCCTTCTTTTCAGCTTCCTCGGCATCGTCCGCTGCAGCGGGAGCTTCTTCTTCAGCTTCAGCAGGAGCTTCGGCAACCGGCTCGGCAGGGGCTTTTTCATCCTCTTCGGCAGCTTCGACGACTTCCTCAGCCGGAGCTTCCACCTCGGCGGCAGCCTGCGGCTTCTCTTCCTTGGCAGCCTTCGCTGGACGCTTGCGGGCTTTCTTCGGATAGCCCTCGTCTTCCTCGGGAATCAGTTGGATGACAGCCATCTCGGCGGCGTCACCAACACGGTTTCCCAGCTTGTAGATGCGGGTATAACCGCCCGTGCGCTTGGTAAAGGTGGAGGCACGCTCGTTAAAGAGAGTGGCGATGGCTTCCTTGTCCCGGACACGGGAAAGGGCCAGGCGGCGATAGTGCAAGGCACGCTCAGGTGAAGCTCCCTCAGCCTTCTTGGCCAGGGTGATGATCTTCTCAATGAACGGGCGCAGGGCCTTGGCCTTGGGCAGGGTTGTCTGGATACGGCCGTGACGCAGGAGGGCGGCCCCGAGATTGCTCATGAGGGCGGCACGGTGCTCCTTTTTGCGGCCTAGTTGAAATCGATGCTTTAAGTGGCGCATTGTAATTCCTGATAGCTTTTAAAGGGATTCTAGTAGTCGGTCCGGGATTCAAGAAGGCGCTCGTCGATCTTCATGCCGAGGCTCAAGCCCAGCTGCTCCAGCTTGGCCTTGATTTCGTTGAGCGACTTTTTCCCGAAATTACGGTACTTCAACATCTCCTGCTCACTCTTCATGGCCAGTTCACCAACGGTGGTGATATTGGCATTGTTGAGGCAGTTCGCCGCACGAACGGACAATTCAATCTCGTTGACGGACATGTTGAGCAGCTTGCGGAGCTTGTTCTGCTCTTCGCTGACCTCGACCTGCTCGCTTTCAAACTCAACTGAATCGTCGGAAACGTTGTCAAAGACATCGAGGTGATGCTTGAGGATCGCTGCGGAGTGCTTGAGACACTCGTCCGGGGTGATGCGGCCGTCGGTCCAGATTTCGAGGATCAACTTGTCGTAGTCGGTCATCTGGCCGACACGGGTGTTCTCGACGGAATACTTGACCAGCTTGACAGGGCTGAAGAGGGAATCGATGGCAATAACACCGATGGCCTGCTCCGGCTGCTTGTTGTCTTCACCGGAAACATAACCGCGACCCACCTTGATTTCCAGTTCGGCGACAAAGCGCTTTTCCGCATCAAGGGTACAGATAACCTGTTCCGGGTTGACGATTTCGATATTGGCATCGCCCTGGATGTCAGCGGCCGTGATCTCACCCTTGCGGGTGACGTCGATCATCAGGTTGACCGGCTCCTTCTTGTGGGAAATGACAAGGACCTTCTTCAGGTTGAGGATGATGTCCGTGACATCTTCAACAACTCCCTCGAGAGTCTGGAATTCGTGCTGCACACCCTCGATCTTGACGGAGGATATAGCGGCGCCCTCGATGGAGCTGAGCAGGATACGACGAAGGCTGTTGCCAATCGTGTGTCCGTACCCGCCTTCGAACGGCTCAGCGATGAACTTCGTGTAGGTATCGGTGGAGGTTTCCTCCTCCTTGATGAGTCGGTTGGGGAGCTGAAACTTGCCTAATCGTATGGCCATGGTCTTTACAGATAAAGTTTACGGTTGATGGGAAGATTGATCAGTCGGTAAACAGGACGTGTCCTGTGCCGTTAACGGGAGTAGAATTCAACGATCTGCTGAACGTTGATTCCTGTCTCAATGTCATCGGCGGTCGGTTCCCGGTTGACGGTGGCCGTCAGCGCATCGTCGTTACGGGTCAGCCAAAGCGGAACGGTGCGGATACGGGTGTCCTCAAGGGCGCGGGTGGCCAGCTGCCGGCTGGAAGTCGCTTCCTTGACTTCAATGGTATCACCGGAGGAAACGCTGAAGCTGGGAATGTCGACCTTCTGCCCATTGACCTTGACGTGGCCGTGGGTCACGAATTGACGGGCCTGGCGGCGGGTCTTGGCAAAACCAAGGCTGTAGAGGACCGCATCGAGGCGTTTTTCCAGCATCTGCAGGAAGATTTCACCGGTGACCCCGCGCTTGCGCTTGGCACGATCGAAGGTCCGGCGAAATTGCTTTTCGGTCAGCCCGTAGAGATAGCGCAGTTTTTGCTTCTCGTTGAGGCCGAGGGAATAATCGGACAGCTTGCGCCGCAGGCGGGGGCCGTGCTGGCCGGGAGGGTGCGGTTTGCGATCCTGCGCCTTGTTCGGCGGGAAGATGGACATGCCAAAGCGGCGGTTAATCCGGGTTGTGGGTCCAGTGTATCGGGCCATGATTAATTATCCTTGTTTATCAAATGGGTTGAACGGACGGGTTTAGACGCGGCGACGCTTCTTCGGACGGCAGCCGTTATGCGGTACCGGCGTGACGTCGACAATCGAGGTCACCGTCATACCGAGGGACTGCACGGCGCGGATGGCTGAATCACGGCCCATTCCGGGTCCCTTGACGCGCACTTCCACTTCCTTCATCCCGTGGGACAGGGCAACCTTTCCGGCATCCTGGGTGACGACCTGGGCGGCGTAGGCGGTGCTCTTGCGAGACCCGCGGAAGTTCATCTTGCCGGCACTGGACCAGGAAATGACATTCCCACTCTTGTCGGAGAATGTGACCTTGGTGTTGTTGAAAGTAGCCAGAATGGTAACCGTGCCGCTGGTGACGTTTTTGCTCCCCTTGGCCTTGCGAACCGTCAGGTCCACTTCGCTCTTGAGGAGGTCAGCCGCCGTGGGCTGGCTCGGCTTGGCTTCTTCTTCAGGCTTTTCAGCACCGTCCTCGGACTTGGCTTCCTCGGCGGTGGCCGCGGGCGCTTCTTCCTTCTTTTCCGCGGCCGGAGTCTCTTCCTTTTTCTTCGCGGCCGGAGTCTCCTCCTTCTTTTCCGCGACTGGAGTCTCTTCCTGGATTTGCTCCTTCTTTTCTTCTTCGCTCATGATGGTTGTAAAAGTTTATTTCTTCTTACCGGCGATGGTCTTGCGGCGACCCTTGCGCGTCCGGGCATTGCACTGGGTGCGCTGGCCCCGGACCGGCAGGCCACGGCGATGCCGGATTCCCCGGTAGCATTGGATAGCCTGCAGGCGCTTCAGGTTGGCCGTGACGTCGCGTCGCAGGTCACCTTCCACAAGAAGGCCTTCCTGGACAATCGCCTCGGAAATTTTATTCAGCTGCTCCTCGTCGAGGTCGTTGGCCCGGACATCCGGATCGAGCCCGGCATCCTTGACTAGACGGTCGGCAAGTGTGGGCCCAATTCCGTAGATGTAACGGAGGGCATACGGGATCTTTTTGTTCCCGGGGATATCGACACCCAATAAACGTGGCATAATTTCAGATCGTGTTGATGTTGAAGTCTTAAGATATATTCAGCCGTTCCCCGATTTGGAACGGCAGAAAAAGAGTTGACGGAATTTACAAGGGAAAGCCTTGTCAAGACTTTCCGAAAAAAAGCGCTTACAGGCCGGGGTCGGGAACCGTGAGGATTTCCGGCTCTCCGGCGGTCACCAGGACGGTGTGCTCAAAATGGGCGGCATCGCGGCCGTCGAGGGTCAGTGCGGTCCATCCATCGTCTCCCATCATCACCTTGGGGGTTCCAAGGGCAATCATGGGCTCGATAGCCAGCGTCATCCCCGGTCGCAGTCGCTCACCACGGTTGCGGGGCCCGAAATTCGGGATCTGCGGTGGCTCGTGCATGGAACGCCCCACCCCGTGACCGACAAAGTCGCGGATGATGCCGTAGCCATGGGGACGAACGGCCCGCTCCACCGCGTTGGAAATGGCCCCCACCCGGTTGCCCGGACGGGCTTCCGCGATCGCCTTCAAGAGGGAATCCTGCGTAACGGAAAGGAGCTTGTCCTTTTCCCCCGAAATGGTTCCGACGGGAACGGTCCTCGCATTATCACCAATAAAACCCTTGTACTCCACACAGACGTCAACCGATACAATGTCCCCTTCCTGCATGACCCGTTTAAGGTTGCCGATTCCATGAACGATTTCGTCGTTCACCGAAAGGCAGGTGTAGGCAGGAAAGCGCTTGCTGCCGACCTGGTAGCCAAAACAGGCACTGCGCGCTCCATACTTGGCGAGGAACTGCTTGCCGGACTGATCCAGATCGTAGGTGTTGACGCCGGGAGCCACGAGCTTGCACATCTCATCAAGGACCGTTGCCGCGATACGGCAGGCGGTGCGCATGATTTCGAGTTCGTGCTCGGATTTAATCGGAATCATGGGATTCTCCGAAAACTCCACTCCGTTTTAAAGATCCCGGCTTTTCGGCCGGGAGGCGCTGTAAGCTGTATGAAAGAACAAAGGTACGGCCATTTTGGAACAGCCGTCAGAAAAGATATGAATTGAGGCCCCAGGCGATGATACCGGAAGCGAACATCACAATGAGCCAGCGCCAGAGGGTCTTGCCCTCCTGCAGGCCGACAGTATCGACGAGCTGACGGGTCCGCCCCTGGCTGCGACCACGGATCCGGCCCTTCTTGAGGAATCCGTCATAGTGGCGCTGCAAGAGGTAGGTTTCTACCTGGCGCAGGAAGTCGAGTAGCACCCCGACGATAATCAGCAGACCCGTGCCACCGAAGAACTGGGCAGCCTGATAGGGAACGCCGGTGCTGAAGAGGACGCCGTCCGGAAGGATGGCGATCAGGGTCAGGAAGGCGGCCCCGGCCAGGGTCAGGCGGGTCATGGTAAAGTCAAGATAGCGGGCAGTCGGTTCGCCGGGACGGACACCCGGGACATAGCCACCGTACTTCTTCAGGTCGTCGGCAATCTGGACCGGCTTGAACATCACCGAAACCCAGAAGTAACTGAATGCAAAAATCAGGGTGCCGAAGATCATGTAGTAGCTGGCCTTGCCCTGCTGGAACCAGAACCCGGCATCACGCAGCCAGTTGGCTCCGACGGCCGCCCCCAATTGGGAGAAGATGGTCGTGAAGAACATCATGATGGCCGAGGCGAAAATGATCGGCATAACCCCTGAGTAATTGACCTTCAGCGGCAGGTAACTGCTCTGGCCACCGAAGACCTTCCGGCCCACGACCCGCTTGGCATACTGCACCGGGATCTTGCGTACGGCTTGCGTCACCATGACGACCCCGGCAATGACGAGGAAGAGGAAGATGAGCATCAGGATGCCCTCACCAAGCCCGAGCTGGGCTGTTTCCCCGACAGGAGCGGTGAACAACTGGTAGGTCAGGGCAAAGGCTGCCGGCAGGTCGGCAATAATACCGACGGTGATGAGGATGGAGATACCGTTGCCGATACCGCGGCTGGTAATCTGCTCACCAATCCACATCAGGAGGATGGTACCGCTGGTCAGGAAGATGACCGAGGTAATCATGAACCAGCCATGGCTGAGGAGGATGATTTCCCCGTATACCCGGGTGTCGAATTCCGCACCGAAAACCCGGGCCGGATTCTGCAGGGTCAGGATGAGCAGGATCGACTGCACAATACAGATGAGCAGTGTCGCATAGCGGGTGTACTGGGTCAGCTTTTGGCGACCGACTTCCCCTTCCTGCTGCAAGCGGGCCAGGCTGGGGACAACCGCTGTCAACAATTGGAAGACAATGGAGGCGCTGATGTAAGGCATGATTCCCAGCGCAAAAATGGCTCCCCGCAGGAGGGCGCCCCCGGTAAACATGTTGTAGAGCCCGAGCAGGCTCCCTCCACCAGAACGGCTCTGTGCTTCAAAGAACGACTGCAGAGGCGTCGGATCCAGACCAGGCAGGGGGATATTGGCTCCAACACGCGCAATAAACAAAAGAAAGAGCGTGAGGAAGATTTTATCCCTCAGTTCGGGAATCTTGAAGACATTGACGAAGGCGGAAATCATGACGGGTCGCGGTATCCTGGGTTAATACGGAGCTGGGGTGTGGCCGTTATTCGGAATCAGCTTCCGCCTCATCAGCGGCGGCTGCAGGTTCCTCGGATGCTTCCTGGTTGGACAGGATGACCTTGCCTCCCGCCTTTTCAATCTTCTCCTTGGCGCTGGCGGAGAACTTGTCAGCGGTCACCGAGAGGGCCTTGCTGACTTCACCCTCGCCCAGAATCTTGACCAGCTTGCTGCTGGAACGAACCAGACCGGCCTTGATGAGGGCATTACGGTCCACATCCTCAGCCGCAACCCGCTCGAGATCACCGACATTGACGACGGCGTACTCGGTCCGGAACTGGAAGTTGCTGAAACCACGCTTGGGCAGTTTGCGGTACAGGGGCACGTGTCCGGATTCAAAGCCCGGACGCAGGCCAAAACCGCTCCGTGAGCGTTGGCCCTTGTGGCCACGTCCGGAGGTCTTGCCCCGGCCACCGCCTTCACCGCGACCCACACGCTTGCGGTCCTTGCGACCACCGCTCTTGATCAAATTGTGTAATCTCATGATCTCTTTTCCTTAATAATTCCTGCTTTACCGGCCGCTTCAGGCCTTCCGCAGTTTCTGGATTGTTTCATGCGTCCGCAGCTGCTGCAGGGCATCGAGCGTGGCGAAAACCATCGCACCCGGATTGTTGGAGCGCAGGCTCTTGGTCAGGACGTCCTTGACACCGGCTGCCTCGAGTACGGCCCGGACACCACCGCCAGCGATAACCCCAGTACCCGGAACGGCCGGGCGCAGGAGGATACGGCCTCCGTCATGTTCACCCAGAACCTCGTGCGGGATGGTGTTGTTGCGCATGGCAATGGGCGCCATGTTCTTCTTGGCCTGTTCGGTCCCCTTGCGAATGCATTCCGGGACTTCCTTGGCCTTCCCATATCCGACTCCGACATTGCCGTTCTGGTCGCCAACGACCACAAGGGCGGCGAAACTGAAGCGACGGCCACCTGCCACGACCTTGGCGCAGCGGTTGATGTGGACGACTTTCTCAAAAAGGGCATCGCCTTCTTCTTCCTGGGGAGCCTGTTGACCGAAACGACGGCCACCACCAGGACCCGGACGGCGCTGGCCGCCAAAGCCGCCGCGGCGACCCTGCTTCTTGGCCATCGGACGCTCGACGGAACCGATAACGGCGCTCTGGCGTTCCTTGGAGTCCGGCTTGGAGGCAACGATGTCTGCATCCGCATCCGGCTGGACCGTGGGAACCTTGATCGCCGGCGCAACTACTTCAGCGGGAGCTTCAGCTGCCGGCTCTTCAGCCGCTTCGGGAGCTTCTTCGGCAACGGGCGCTTCTTCGGCAACAGGAGTTTCCTCGGCAACAGGTGCTTCCTCGGCCACTACCGCCGGCTCTTCAGCAGGAGCTTCCTCTTCCTTGACGGGAGCTTCCTCGACCGGGGCTTCCTCTGCAGCGGCATCTTCCACAGGCGCTTTTTCAGCGGCCTGCTCGACAGGAGCTTCCTCCACCGGTTTTGTTTCCTCGGGAGTCTCCTCGACTGGAGTATTCTTCTTTTCTTCTTCGCTCATTGGATTCCTTGGTCCTTAAAATTCAATACCGCCTTCGCGGACTGCCTCGGCGAATTCCTTGACGCGCCCATGATAGGGACGGCCGTGACGGTCGAAGACGACGGATGTGACCTTGGCCTTCTTGGCCTTTTCGGCGAAGGCCTTGCCCAGCTTGACGGCGCTTTCCCGGTTGGCGCTCAGTTTCTCGTCCTTCATGTCCTTGTTGAGGGAGGAAACGGAAACCAGGGTCTTGCCGGCAGCATCATCAATTGCCTGGGCATAGATGTGCTTATTGGTGAAGGAGACGCAAAGGCGCGGCCGCTCGGCGGTTCCGGTAACCTTCTTGCGAATCCGCCAGATACGCTTCTGGCGCAGAGTTCTCTTGTGCTTAAGTGATTTCATTGTTGTCGACTGACGTTTGTACTTACGGAAGGGGAAGGCCTTCCTCGCATTTGTTTATCAGGATTAACCCGCCTTCTTGCCTTCCTTCCGGCGGACATATTCACCATCGATGGTCACACCCTTACCCTTGTAAGGTTCGACCGGGTAATACTTCTTAACCTGGGCTGCAAATTGACCCACGGCTTGCTTGTCGTAGCCCTCCACCTTGATCTTCGTCTGGTCCTGGACGGTAATGGTCAGGCCATCGGGAATGGGATGCTTGATGGGGTGGGAATAACCAAGGGCGAGGTCGAGGACCTTGCCCTGGACGGCAGCCTTGAAACCAACCCCGTTGATGGTGAGGTTTTTCTCAAAGCCCTTGGTCACGCCTTCCACCATGCCGTTGATCAAGCTGCGGGCCGTGCCGTACATGGCGCGGGCTTCGCGGCTGTTGCCAACGGGGGAAACCACGACGGCTCCATCCTTCATTTCAAGGGAAACAACTTTCGGGTTGAACGAACGCGACAGGGCACCCTTCGGTCCCTTGACCTGGATGCTGGCCCCGTTCTCAACCTTTACTTCGACTTTTTCCGGTATCTCAACCGGGAGTTTTCCAATTCGGCTCATTGTTATCGTCCCTTCTTGTTACCAGATGGCACAAATCATCTCGCCACCGACGTTCTGACGGCGCGCTTCCTTGTCCTTCAACACCCCACGGGAAGTCGTGAGAATGCCAACACCCAAACCACCAAGGGTCCGGGGAATGTCGCGTGACTGGAAGTACAGGCGACGACCCGGTGTGCTGACGCGCTTGATACCTGTCAGGGCGGGGACTTCGTCCACGTACTTCAGGGTCAGGCGCAGCGCGGGCTTGCCGTTCACTTCCACTTGCTCGACTTCACGCAGGTAACCTTCCTCCTTGAGGATCTCAGCGATGCGCTTGTGTATCTTCGAGTAGCGCGTGTCGCAGTTTTCCTTGCCGGCACGATAGGCGTTGCGGATAACGGTTAGAAAATCACTGATGGGATCAGACATTTGACTCTCCTTTGTAAATTCTTGATGACCGGTTGATTACCAGGATGACTTGGTTACCCCGGGGATCTTTCCCTGGGAGGCCAGTTCGCGGAAGGTGATGCGGCTGACACCGTACTTGCGCAGGTAAGCGCGCGGGCGTCCGGTAATGCTGCAGCGGTTGCGGAGGCGTACCGCGCTGGAGTTCTTGGGGAGCTTGGTCAGCTTCCTTTGCGCAGCGTAGAATTCCTCATCGGAGGATTCCGGGTCCGCCATGATGCGCTTCAGTTCAGCACGCTTGGCGGCATACTTTTCAACCATCCGCTCGCGCTTCTTGTTCCGTTCGATCATTCCTTTTTTAGCCATTTTGCTTTCCTCGGGGGGTTATGCGGTTGCCGTTGCAGCCTGGGCGCGCTTGCGAAAGGGGAGTCCGAGGAGCTTGAGCAGTTCCCGGCCTTCCTCATCCGTTGTCGCTGTGGTTGAAATACAAATGTCCATGCCGATGGAGAGCTTTCCAGAGTCGCCATGGGTTTCAGGGAAAATGGTGTGGTCGCTGATACCGAGGGAGTAGTTGCCATTCCCGTCGAGGCGATCCTTGACTCCGCGGAAATCGCGAATACCCGGAAGGGCAACAGAGAGCATGCGGTAGAGGAACTCATACATGTTCCGTCCACGGAGAGTAACCATCACGCCGATAGGCATGCCTTCGCGCAACTTGAAGTTACTGATGCTTTTGCGTGCCTTGGTGATGACAGCCTGTTGGCCGGCAATGTTGCTGATTTCCTTGAGGATATCCTGGATCTGTCCCTTTTCCGTCGTGGCGGAAAAACCGGAGTTGATAACGACTTTTTCAATCGCCGGCACTTCATGGGAGTTTTTGTAGCCCTGGCTCTTCATGAGCTCAGGCACAACCTTCTCCAGGTAGAATTGATGTAAATATGCTTTTTCCATTGTTGTTTGACCTTCTGGTTTCCCGGTCCGATTCCAACCGGACCGTTTCGGACCTGTGAGGATCGGTTAATTACTTGTTCTTGGCCTCCACTTTTTCGGCGTAGCGGGATGCCAGCATCACGTTCGACAAGTGGATCGGGTTCTCCCGCTCCACAATAGCGCCTTCAGGATTGTCCTGGGTCTTGCGCTCGTGGTGCTTGCGCTTGTTGACGCCCTCGACGATGACCCGGGTGTTCTGGGGAAGAACCTGGATCACCTTGCCGCGGTCGCCTCGGAAATTTCCGGCGATAACGACAACTTCGTCACCTGCTTTGATCTTTCGTTTCATTTACAATACCTCCGGGGCGAGACTGATAATCTTCATGAACTTCTTCTGGCGCAGTTCGCGGGCGATCGGTCCATAGACACGGCTACCGCGGGGCTGGCCGTCCGGGTTGATCAGGACAACAGCGTTGCTGTCGAAACGCAGGTAGCTGCCGTCGGCACGACGAATCGGGGCCTTGGTCCGCACGATGACCGCACGACAGACTGTTCCCTTCTTGACACTCGAGTCAGGGGAAGCGTCGCGGATGTGGACGACGATCTCGTCCCCCACCCCGGCGGTCCGCTTCAGCTGCCCGAGACGGCGAATCATCTTCGCCTCCTTGGCGCCCGTATTGTCGGCCACCTTAACCTTTGAAAGCATTTGGATCATTGTGATAATCTCCTTATTGCAAAAGCTCTTTGCCTTAACCGATGACGGGTGCCTTCTGGAGGACTTCCACCACCCGGAAGCGCTTCAGCTTGCTCAGGGGGCGGGTTTCCATGATGACAACGCGGTCACCGACTCCACACTCATTGGACTCGTCGTGGGCGTGGACAACCGTCTTCTTCTTCGTCTCCTTCTTGTAGAGGGGATGGCGAATCTTGTAGTCGTAGGTCACCTTGACCGACTTTTCGCCCGAACGGCTGGTCACCGTACCGGTAATGGTCTTACGTTTGTTTCGATCTGACATTTCTCAAACTCCTGTCGTTAATGGCATCCTTGCCGTTAGGCCCCGACAGCCACTTCGCCGCGCTTGCGGGTGGCGACGGTTTCAAGCCGGGCAACATCCCGGCGCAGTTCCTTCAGCAGGTGGGGTTTGTCCAGCTGGCCGGTCTTCTTCTTGAGCCGGAGCTCAAGCAGTTCATGGCGCGTGTCGCGGATTTTCTTCTCCAGCTCCACGAGGGAAAGTTCAGCAATATCGGTTGCATTCAAAGCCATGGATGATATCTCCTCTTAAAGGTCCTTGTGGATGAATCGACAGGGAATCGGCAGCTTGCCGTCGGCGAGGCGCATCGCTTCACGGGCGGCGCTGAGGCTGACCCCGCTCAATTCGAACAGGACCGTTCCCGGCTTGATGTTGGCGGCCCAGAACTCAACGCTACCCTTACCCTTACCCTGACGGGTTTCAGCCGGCTTCTTGGTGATCGGCTTGTGCGGGAAGACACGAATCCAGACCTTGCCACGACGACTGAGGTAACGGTTGATGGCAACACGGGCTGCTTCAATCTGGGAAGCAGTCAGCAGGCCGCGCCCGAGGGCTTGGATTCCATAATCACCGAAAGCGAGGGTATCCCCGCCCTTCGCGTTGCCACGATTGCGGCCGCGATGGGTCTTCCGGTACTTGGTTCTTGATGGCATTAAAGGCATGACAAATTTCTCCTGTCCTTAGGTGGTAAATTCCTTGGTCGATCCTCAGTTGAAAATCTTCTCGTCGTCCTCGAGACAGATCCAGCACTTGATGCCAATCTTCCCGTAGACGGTGCGGGCTTCGGTGAATCCGTAATCGATATTGGCACGCAGGGTGTGCAACGGCACGGAACCGGCGCGGGCGCTTTCAGTACGGGCGATATCAGCACCACCGAGACGGCCGCTGACCTGGAGGCGGATACCCTTGGCACCGAGGCTCATCGTCGTCTGGACAGCCTTCTTCATGGCGCGGCGGAAGGAAATCCGGCGTTCCAACTGCAGGGCGACGCTCTCCGCCACCAACTGGGCAACGAGGTCAGGCTTCTTCACTTCCTGGATGTCAAGAAGGACATCCTTCTTGATCAGCTTGCCCAGCGCTTCCTTGATTTTTTCCAGTTCGGCACCCTTGCGGCCGATGACAATGCCCGGACGGGCGGTGAAGACCTTGATACGGACGCGGTTGCCGGCGCGCTCAATGAAGATGCGCGGTACCGCGGCGTAGCGGAACTTTTCCCCGAGGAAGGAACGGATCTGGTAGTCCTCCTTGAGGTTGGTCCCAAATTCCTTCTTGTCGGCGAACCAGCGGGATTGCCAGTCGCGGCGGACGGAGAGGCGGAAGCCGATCGGATTTACTTTTTGTCCCATAGCGTGAAATTAGTTGGAGGCTTCGGTCAGGGTGATGCGCAGGTGGCTGGTGCGCTTGCGAATCGGTTTGGCTGAACCACGGGCTGCCGCCTTGAAGCGGCGGAATGCCGGCCCTTCCTCGACGATGGCATCCTTGATGATGAGGCTGTCCGAATTCAGGTTGTGGTTGTTCTCCGCGTTGGCCACAGCACTGTGCAATGTCTTGCGCAGCAGGCGGGCCGCCTTGCGGGGAATGAAATTGAGGAGCTCAAGCGCCTCGTTGGCTGGCCGGCCACGAAGCTCCTTGGCCACTTCACGGGCCTTCTTGGCCGAAATGCGGCTGTACTTGGTTTGTGCAGTAACTTCCATCCGTTCGCCTCCGATTACTTGTTATTAGCCTGGTGGCCCTTGAAGGTACGGGTCTGGGCGAATTCGCCGACCCGGTGGCCAACCATGTTTTCCGTGATGTGGACAGGGGCGAAACCCTTGCCGTTGTGGACCTCGAGATTCAGGCCGACAAATTCCGGCGTGATCTGGGAACGCCGGCTCCAAGTCTTGATCGGGCGGCGGTCATCGGTTTCCTGGGCCTTGGAAATCTTCTTCCAAAGTCCGGGGTCGACGAAAAATCCTTTTTTCAGTGAACGAGCCATATCTATTTCTCTTGTTAGACCGTTAAATTGCTTACTTCTTCATCTTGCGGCCGTTGCGACGGACCACGATCAGCTTGTTGGAAGGTTTGTTCTTGCGCCGGGTTGGGAAGCCCTTGGCGAGCTGGCCCCAGGGGCTGACCGGATGTCCACCGCCGGAAGTACGGCCCTCACCACCACCCATCGGGTGGTCGACGGGATTCATAGCAACACCGCGGACGCGCGGGCGACGGCCCTTCCAGCGGGAGCGACCAGCCTTGCCGAGGGAGGCATTACCATGTTCGGAATTGCCGACTTCACCGATGGTGGCACGGCAACGGGCATTGACCATGCGGATTTCACCGGACGGCATGCGCAGGGTCGCCATACCCTTCTCGATGGAAACGAGGGTCGCCGAGGCACCGGCGGTGCGGACCAGCTGGGCCTTGGTGTTGGGCTTCAACTCGATGTTGTGAACCTTCATCGCCGGCGGGACAAACTTCAGCGGCATGCTGTTGCCCGGCTTGAAGGGGGCAGCCTCGGTGGAGTTGATGACCGTGTCCCCAATCTTGAGCTTGTTCGGGGCCAGGATGTACCGCAGTTCATCATCCTCATACTTGATGAGGGCAATGTGGGCGGAACGGTTCGGGTCGTACTCAAAGCGGATAACCTCCGCGGCCTCGTCGAGACGGTTACGGCGGAAATCAATCTTGCGGTAAAGCTTCTTGTGCCCTCCCCCACGGCGGCGGCTGGTTATGCGGCCGTAGTGATTGCGGCCACCCGTGCGCTTCTTCGACTCGGTAAGGCTCTTGATCGGGCGTTCCTTGGACAATCCCTCGGACTTGACACCAACAACGTAGCGCTGGCCGGGGGTGACTGGACGTTTTGAAATAACTGGCATGATCGTGTGCTCCTTTTACGGCTTTAGGCCATTTCGATGGTCGAACCTTCCTTGAGGCGGACGATGGCCTTCTTGAAACCCTGGCGCCGCACAACCTGGCTGCGCTGGGAACGGTCCATTTTGAACTTGGGCTTGATATTGGTGATGCGCACGGCAGCCACCTCAACCCCGAACTGGGACTCGATGGCCTGCTTGACGGCAACGCGGTTGGCTCCGCGAGCCACCTTGAAGGTGTACTGGTTGGCGAGGGAGGTAGCCTCCGTGGCCTTTTCCGTGATGACGTGCTCCAGAATGATTGAATCGCGGTGAATCATTTTAGTTTCCTCCATTGACCCGGGTGAGCAGTCGCTCAAGGCCCTTTTCACTAAGAATGACCTGGTCGTAGAGACTCAGGTCATAAGCGTTGATGTCGCTGGCCTCGTTGATGGAGATGCGACGGATATTGCGGGCGGCGAGGACGTTCTGGTCGGACCAGCTGTCATCCACGATGAGGACCTTGCCGGCCGGGGCAATCTTGCCCACCAGCTCGTCGAAAAGACGGGTTTTGCGGTCCTTGACTTCCCACTTCTCGATGACGGCGACTTCACCATCAATCACACGGTCGAAAAGAGCCCGGGAAAGGGCGACCTTGCGCATCTTCTTGTTGATGCGCTGGCTGAAGTCCCGCGGCTGGGGACCGTGGGCAACCGAACCATGGTAATGTTGCGGGGCAACACGGGTACCCTGGCGGGCTGAACCAGTGCCCTTCTGGCGGAACGGCTTCTTGCCGGTGCCATGGACGGTAGTCCGGGTCTTGGTCGAGACCGTGCCCTGGCGCTTGTTGGCCTGCACGGAAAGAATCACCTGCTTGAGCGCCTGCAATCCCTTTTCCCCTTCAAACTCGGGAATGGGAAAGTCCTTGTCGGAGCTGCTCGAGCCGTCTGCACTGAAAACTTTGATTTTCATTCGAATTAGTCTCCCCTATAAAACTTAGGCACTGACGCGCTTCTTGATCGCCTTGCGGACCAGGATGGTCGAACCGGTAGCCCCGGGGACCGAGCCCTTGACGAGGATGAGGTTCTTTTCCGGCAGGATTTTGACCACCTTGAGGTTTTGCACTGTGCGGCGGTCCGTACCGAAATGGCCCGGCATCTTCTTGCCCTTGATGACTTTGCCCGGCCATTGGCACATCCCGTAGGAACCACCCCGGCGGTGGAACATGGAACCGTGGGATGCGGGACCCCCGGCAAAATTCCAGCGCTTGACAACACCTTGGAAGCCACGGCCCTTGGTCGTACCAATAACGTCGACCTTGGCTTCACCGTCGAAGATTTCCACGGTCAGTTCGCTGCCAGCCTCCTGCTCCGGCTCGCTGTCGAGGCGAACTTCCTGCAGGTGGCGCTGCGGAGCAACACCGGCCTTCTTGAAATGCCCGAGGGCACCATTGCTGGTGTTCTTCTCCTTCTTGGAACCGAATCCAATCTGGATGGCGTTATAGCCGTCACTCTCCTCGCGCTTGACTTGCACGACAGGACAGGGCCCGGCTTCAATAACGGTTATAGGCACCACTTCCCCGGTCTCGGTATAGACCTGGGTCATGCCTACTTTTTTACCTATTAGTGTTGTACTCATTTCTAAGCGGCAGGCGGGAATAACCCCAGATCCCTGCATTAGAGGGTTAAGTTAAAGATTATGAAGGGCTTGCGGCAGGAGTTTCCCGGCGAATTCCGGGGACTTTCCGATGCAAGACCGGATTTTCCGGTGTGGAAAAAAGGCTGAAGAAAAGGTCCGCGAGGACCCCTGTCAAATCATTTGCGGAAAATTCCGCAAAATCGTGAAAAAGGAACAGAATCAGACGTTGATTGTGATATCAACGCCGGCGGGGAGATTGAGCTTCTTGAGCTCGTCGACCGTCTGGGCGGTGGGCTCGACGATGTCGATGAGCCGCTTGTGGGTGCGCTGCTCAAATTGGTCCATGGACTTCTTGTCAACGTGCGGGGAGCGGTTGACGGAGACCTTCTCGATACGGGTCGGAAGGGGGATGGGACCGGAGACCCGGGCGCCGGAGCGCTTGGCGGTGTCGACAATCTCACCGGCACTTTGGTCGATGATACGGTAATCGTAACCTTGGAGTTTAATGCGAATACGGGGACCACTCATGTCTAAATTGGTTTATGATGTTGAATATTGGATGCCTCAGGTCCGGGCGGGAGCGCGGGAGGAAGTCTTGACGATGTCCTCGAGCATGCTGTTCGGGACCGGCTCAAAGTGGCTCGGTTCCATGGAGTAGGAAGCACGACCCTTGGAGAGGGAACGCACATCGGTGGAATAGCCAAACATCTGCTCCAGCGGAACACTGGCGGAGATCTTGGTCAGCTGGCCCTTGGTCTCGATACCCTGGATGACACCACGGCGGCGGTTGACGTCACCGACGATATCGCCCTGGAACTCTTCCGGGGTCTCGATCTCGACCTTCATGATGGGCTCGAGGAGGACCGGCTTGGCCTTGGCCATGGCATCGCGGAAGGCGAAAATACCGGCCATCTTGAAGGCCATTTCCGAACTGTCGACCTCGTGGAAGGAACCGAAGACAAGCCGCACCTTGAAATCGACCACCGGGTAACCGGCGATGGTGCCATTCTTACTGGCTTCCTTGATACCTTCCTCGGTCGGCTTGATGTACTCCTTGGGAATAACACCACCGACAATCTCGTTGTCGAATTCATAGCCCTTTCCGGCTTCCAGCGGTTCGATCTTGATTTCGGCATGGCCGTACTGGCCCCGGCCACCGGACTGGCGGACGAACTTGCCCAGACCGTCGGCGGGATGGGTAATGGACTCGCGGTAGGCAATCTGCGGCTTCCCGACCTGGGCTTCCACCTTGAATTCACGGAGCAGGCGGTCGCGGATAATGTCGAGGTGAAGCTCACCCATACCGGCGATGATGGTCTGGCCGGTTTCCTCATCGGAGGATACCACGAAAGTCGGGTCTTCCTCGGCCAGGCGCTGCAGGGCGAGGGAAAGCTTTTCCTGATCAGCCTTGGAGGCCGGCTCAACACTCATGCTGATGACCGGTTCCGGGAATGTCGGCGGCTCAAGAATGATATCGGTGCCCTTGTCGGCGAGGGTATCGCCCGTACGGACGTCCTTGGCCCCAATAATGGCGACAATGTCACCCGAATAGGCGCAATCGATGTCTTCCCGCCGGTCGGCGTGCATGACCATCAGGCGACTGACGCGCTCGGCCTTGCCGGTCCGGGCATTGTATAGGGTTGAACCCTTGCTCAAAGTGCCCCGGTAAATGCGGAAAAAGACCAGCTTGCCGACGTAAGGGTCGGTGAAAAGCTTGAAGGCGAGGCCAACGACGCTCTCCGAGTCTTCCGGTCCAACTTCGACCAACTGCGCTTCATCTTCGAGCGAGTGGCCCTTCTGGGCGGGAATGTCGAGCGGGCTGGGCAGGTAATTGACCACGCAGTTGAGGAGTTTCTGGATCCCCTTGTTCTTGAAAGCGGTTCCAGGAAGAACCCCGATGAAGTGGTGAGACAGGGTAGCCTTGCGGATACCGGCCATGAACTCTTCGTCGGTGATTTCCTCACCCTCGAGGTACTTTTCAGCGAGGTCGTCGTCAAAAGCGGCGATATCCTCGAGGAGCGCTTCACGGTATTCCTTGGCCTGCTCCAGATACTCTTCCGGAATCTCCTCTTCGGTGTAGTTGGAGCCGGAAACGTCGTCCTCGGCGTAGAAGTGGGCCTGCATCCGGATAAGGTCGATCAGGCCCTTGAAGTTCTCCTCCGCACCGATCGGCAGGTAAAGCGGGTGCGCATTGCCGCCCAGCTTGTTGCGGATGTCGTCAACAGCGGAGAAGAAATCGGCCCCTGTGCGGTCCATCTTGTTGATGAAGCAAATCCGGGGTACGCCGTACTTGTTCATCTGGCGCCAGACCGTCTCAGACTGGGGCTGGACACCGGCAACAGCACAGAAAACGGCCACGGCACCATCGAGCACCTTGAGTGAACGCTCAACTTCAGCGGTGAAGTCAACGTGTCCGGGGGTGTCGATAATGTTGATCCGGTGGGGGATATCCTCATAGGGACCCCGCTTGGTCACCCACTCGGTGGAAATAGCCGCCGAGGTAATGGTAATGCCCCGCTCACGCTCCTGCTCCATCCAGTCGGTGGTAGCCGCACCTTCGTGCACTTCACCAATCTTGTGGATCTTGCCGGAGTAATAAAGAATACGCTCAGTGGTGGTCGTCTTGCCGGCGTCAATGTGGGCCGCGATCCCGATATTCCGCTGGAATTCCAGCGGCACGGAACGCTTGGCGGAGTTCGCCGGGGAGACCTTTTTTGGATCAATGGTGCTCATTGCTTAATACAGGATAAAGGTCCTTACCAGCGCAGGTGGGCGAAGGCTCGGTTGGCCTGGGCCATCCGGTGGGTATCATCCTTTTTCTTCACCACGGTACCGGTATTGTTGTAGGCGTCAGTGATCTCGGCAGCGAGGTTTTCGTGCATCGGCCCACGACGGCTCCGGGCCGCAGTCACCAGCCAGCGGAAGGCCAGGCTCTGCTGGCGATCAAAGCTGATTTCGAGCGGAACCTGGTAGGTCGTACCACCGACACGGCGGCTCTTCACTTCCAGCTTGGGCCGGATGTTCTCCAGGGCCCCGAGAAGCAGGTCGATAGGATCGCCCTTGCCGAGGTTTTCACTGACCTTCTCGAATGCCCCGTAGACAATCTTCTGGGCAACGGATTTCTTCCCGTCCAGCATCACCACGTTGATAAGGTGGCTGACCAAGGGGCTGTTGTACCGGGGATCCGGATGATGTTCGCGTTTATCTGCTCTGCGCCGACGTGACATATTATACCTCTGGAATTAAAATTGGATTACTCAACTCTTGGGTCGCTTGACCCCGTACTTGGAACGGCTGCGGCGGCGCTTGTCGACGCCGGTGCAGTCGAGGGTACCCCTGACAATGTGGTAACGAACACCGGGAAGGTCCTTTACACGACCTCCGCGAACCAGGACAACACTGTGCTCCTGAAGGCTATGCCCCTCGTCGGGAATGTAGGCGATTACTTCGTATCCGCTGGTCAGACGGACCTTGGCCACCTTCCGGATAGCGGAATTCGGCTTCTTGGGGGTGCGGGTCATGACCTGGGTGCAAACCCCACGGCGGAAAGGATTTTTACGCAAGGCAGGCGACTTGCTCTTCACCTTGGCAGTGGTGCGGGGCTTGCGGACAAGTTGGTTGATAGTTGGCATAGCTCTCGATTCGAATTTAGAAAAAGCGGTGAACGTAGACGTTTGGATTTGGACGGCAAGTTTTTTTTAGAAAGAAACCGCCCGTGATTAAGACGGATGCCGGTTACCAGGATGAACTGGCAACCGGCATCGTGAAAGGTGTTCGGAAATTAACCGACCTCGGGCATTTCCTCCTGCTCTTCCTCAGCTGCGGGGGCTGCGGCGAGCGTGTTGATCTTCAGGCGGCGGTACTTCGGCAAGCCGGTGCCGGCGGGAATGAGGTGACCCATGATGACGTTTTCCTTGAAACCTTCCAGCTCATCAACCTTGCCGAGAGTGGCGGCATCCGTGAGGACGCGGGTTGTTTCCTGGAAGGAAGCGGCGGAAATAAAGCTCTCGGTCTCGACGGAAGCCTTGGTGATGCCGAGGAGAATCGGTTCCCCTTCCGCCGGCTGGCCGCCCGCTTCAGTGATCCGTTCATTCTCCCGGATGAAGAATTCCTTGTCGACCTGTTCACCCCAGAAGAATTCGCTGTCGCCCGGCTCCGTGATGCGGACCTTGCGCAGCATCTGGGAGATGATGAGCTCGATATGCTTGTCATTAATGGTCACACCCTGGAGGCGGTACACCTTCTGGATCTCCGAAAGGAGGTATTCCTGAACGGTGTTAGGCCCGAGAATCTCGAGGATTTCGTGCGGGTCGGCGGCCCCTTCCGTGAGGTGCTGTCCCTTGTGGACGACATCGCCAATCTGCACGATGATGTGCTTGCCGTGCGGGATGAGGTGTTCCTCTTCCTGACCGGACTCCTGATCGGTGACCACGAGGCGCTTCTTGCCACGGACGGTCCCGTTCATGGAAACCACACCGTCGATCTTGGCCATATCGGTTGCTTCCTTGGGGCGACGAGCCTCGAAAAGCTCGGCCACACGGGGAAGACCACCGGTGATGTCCTGCGTCTTGGATGCCTGACGGGGTGTCTTGGCGAGAAGGGATCCACCCTCGATTTCATCGCCCTCGACCACGGAAACGGTGGCACCGGTGGGGATGGAATAGGTGGCCAGCATCTTGGCATTGGCCTTCGTCGAATCGACAACCTCAATCTGCGGGGCCAGGTCTTCCTTGTGCTCGATGACCATCGTGGCGATACGGCCGGAAGACGGATCGATTTCCCGCTTCACGGTAACACCCGGAATCATGTCCTTGAAACGGATGATACCGGACTTCTCGGAAAGAATCGGCACATTGAAGGGATCCCACTGGGCCAGCTTGGTGCCTTCCTCGATGGAATCGCCGTCCTTGACGGCCAGCACGGCACCAGCCGGGATGTTGTAGGTTTCCAGCTCCTTCTCGTTGTCGTCGTAAATCGCAACCTGACCGGTCTTGTTGAGGACAACCCGGGAAGCACCGTTGTTGACCTCGACCAACCGAAGCCCGGTGAAGCGGACGGTACCGGAATTCTTGACCTCGATGTCGGCACTCTGGGCCAGCGCGGAAGCGATACCACCGATGTGGAAGGTCCGCATGGTCAGCTGCGTACCGGGTTCACCAATGGATTGGGCAGCAATGATACCAACCGCGGTACCAATTTCGACGAGGTCGTTGGTAGCCGGGTTGATCCCGTAGGCCGAGGCGGAGAGGCTGTTCCGGAGGGCGTGTGTCAACGGGGACATGATCTTCACCCGTTCGATCCCCAGCTCGTCGATGCGGGCGGCAATCTCCTTGGTGACCATTTCTCCGGCGGCGACAACAACTTCATCCGGGTCAATCGGGTTGCGCACGTCCATACAAACGCAGCGTCCGATGATCCGCTCGCGCAGGGGAACAATCTCCTCGTCCCCCTCGTTGATGGCGAACTTCCAGATACCATCGCGGTTGCCATCGTCCTTCTCGGTGATAATAACGTCCATGGCGACATCACAGAGCTTACGGGTCAGGTAACCGGCGTCAGCCGTCTTGAGGGCGGTGTCGGCAAGACCCTTCCGGGCACCGTGGGTGGAAATGAAGTACTCCAGGACGCTTAAACCTTCACGGAAGGAAGAGAGAATCGGTCGTTCAATGATTTCTCCGGAGGGCTTGGCCATGAGGCCACGGGTACCACACAGCTGGCGAACCTGCTGCTTGTTACCACGGGCACCGGAGTCCATCATCAGGTAAACCGGGTTCACTTCCTTCTTGCCGTTATTGTCCTGCAAGTGGGTGAACACTGCCTGGGCAATCTCGTCGGTGGCCTGGGTCCAGATGTCAACAACCTTGTTGTAACGCTCACCGCCGGTGATGATACCCTTGCGGTACTGGTTCGCCACTTCAGTGATACGCTCACGGGCGCGGGCCACGATTTCCGTCTTTTCCGGCGGAATAATCATGTCTTCCATGCCAATGGAGATACCGGCCATGGTAGCGATGGAGAAACCGATTTCCTTGAGGCGATCCAGCATGAGGATGGACTCCTCACGACCGGAAACCTGGTAAGTGTTGTTAATCAATTCACCCAGCTTCTTCTTGGCGACCGGGAAGTTGATAAAGCCTAGACCTTCCGGCCAGATGCCACTGAAGATGACCCGGCCGGGAGTGGTCAGGATAACCTTCTTCTTGGAATTGCCGTAAGTGGTCTTGTTCCCGTAATCCGGGTTTTCGAGACGAATCCAGTCGTGCTTGTTGATGACTCCATCAGCCTCCGCCAATAACACCTCCTCAAAGGTGGAGAACAAAGGCACGTGCTGGCCTTCGGCCGGCACTTCGCGCGGCTCGATGGTCAGGTAGTAGGAGCCCAGAACAATATCCTGCGACGGGGTCAGGATGGGATCCCCGCTGGAGGGCGAGAAGATGTTGTTCGTGCTCATCATGAGCAGCTTGGCCTCGAGAATGGACTCCAGGCTCAGCGGCACGTGAACGGCCATCTGGTCACCATCAAAGTCAGCATTGTAGGCGGCACAAACCAGCGGGTGCAGCCGGATGGCGTCACCCTCAATGAGGATCGGCTCGAAGGCCTGGATGGAGAGGCGGTGCAGAGTCGGCGCACGATTGAGGAGCACCGGGTGCCCCTTGGTGACTTCTTCCAGAATGTCCCACACTTCCGGGGACCGCTTCTCAATCATCTTCCGGGCACCCCGAACGGTATGGACAAAGCCCAGTTCCTTGAGGCGGCGGATGATGAATGGCTCGAAGAGAACGAGGGCCATTTTCTTCGGAATACCGCACTGGTAGAGCTTCAGCTCCGGACCGATGACAATAACCGAACGACCGGAGTAGTCGACGCGCTTACCGAGGAGGTTCTGGCGGAAACGACCCTGCTTGCCCTTGAGCATGTCGCTGAGGGACTTCAGCGGGCGGTTGCCGGCACCGGTGACAGCGCGGCCGTGGCGACCGTTGTCAAAAAGTGCGTCAACCGCTTCCTGGAGCATTCGCTTTTCATTGTGGATGATGACATCCGGCGTCTTCAG
>JBFOLZ010000051.1:0-91002 GCA_040830445.1 Puniceicoccaceae bacterium | reverse complement strand
CCCTTGAACGCATCCAGACGCTTCCTTCGGTCGCCATTGCAGAGCCGGATTTCATCGTTTACCCGTTGGCGACAACACCGGATGACGAGCGGTTCAACCTGCTCTGGGGAATGCACAACACCGGCCAGCGCATCGCGGTGGAGGACCGCTTTGATTACGACCCGGGGACCCCGGATGTCGACATTGACGCACCGGAAGTCTGGGACAGCTATACGGACAGCTCAAATGTGGTCGTGGCCGTGATCGATACCGGGGTGGACCACACCCACGATGACCTGGCGGAAAACATGTGGGTGAATCCCGGTGAAATCGCCGGCAATGGGATCGATGATGATGGAAACGGCTTCATCGACGATATTCACGGCTGGGACTTCAGGGATGATGACAACGACCCGATGGACGACCACAACCACGGGACCCATTGCGCCGGAATCATCGGGGCACGCGGAAACAATGGCATTGGTGTGGCGGGTGTCAGTTGGACTGCGCGGATCATGGCAATCCGCTTTCTGGGAGCCGGGGGTGGCAACGTGTCGGATGCCATTGATGCCATCTATTACGCTGCGGACAGCGAAGCGCGGGTGGTCAGCAACTCCTGGGGCGGGAACGGTTACAGCCAGTTGTTGGAGGAGGCGCTGGCCTATTCGGCGACACAAAATAAACTGATGGTCATGGCCGCCGGTAATGACGGGTCCAATAACGACCTGATTCCCGTCTATCCCGCCAGTTACGCGCTCGACAACATCATCTCGGTCGCCGCTATCGACAGGTGGAACAAATTGGCGGAATTTTCCAATTACGGGCGCTTCAGCGTGGATATCGCGGCACCGGGCGTGACCATCTTCTCAACGATTGTGCAGACAGAGGAATACGGCTACGCCGGCTATAGCGGCACCTCGATGGCTTGCCCGCACGTGGCCGGGGCGGCGACCTTGTTCTACTCCGTCATCGGGGAAGAAGCCCCGTACTCGGTGGTCAAGGATGCCATCCTGAGAAGCGGCGACGAGGTGGCGGCGTATCGGGATGTCACGACATCCGGACGGCGGCTCAACCTGAACAACTTGGTCAGCGGGCTCAGTAACGGCGATTTCTTTGGTCTCTTGACCTACAATCTTGACGACGACAATGAGGCCGGCAGTGCCGGCAACGACAGCGGCTTTATCAATCCGGGAGAAACCGTTGCCCTCGACATCAGCCTGTTCAACGCGGATACCTCTGCCACGGGAAACATGACAGCGACCCTGAGTGTGGTCTCCGATCCGGACAACCTGCTCACGATTAGCGATGACACGGAGCCGGTTGGAGTTCTGGAGGCAGGTGCTTTTCTCGAGCTGGACGATGCCTTTCTCCTGACAGTCGAGGACACCGTTCCGGCTGCGGTCAATGAAGTGGAACTGCTCTTAACCGTCGATGACGGTGCTTCCTCCTTTACTCGAACTGTTTCCCTGAAAATATACCGTACCTGGGTGGCCAGCGGGCAGGTCGTTGTGGATGGCGCACCCGTGGAGGGCGCGCTGGTGAATTTTTTTGGGCCCCAGAACATGGGCACAACCACGGATGCCTCCGGCAACTTTGTTGTGGAAGTGCTTGAAGGGGATTACCAGATCAATGCTGCGCCACCCTTGCCCTTTTTTACGCAACAGGGCGAGGGGGTCCTCAGCGGATACCTGCCGAATTGGCAATGGCTCCTCTCGGAAACCCTTGAGCTGGAAATCCTGACCGATGTCACGCAGGATTTTGCCTTCGAGACTTTCACCGCGACCGGAACCGTGACGGGTGCTGATACGGGGCAGCCGCTCAGTAACGCCCTGGTGAACTTAAGGGTCTATTTCGACTGGTTGAATCCAACGGTCCGTTCCCGCCGGGTTGAAGCCATAACCGGCCCGGGCGGCATGTATGCCTACACCTATATCATTCCTGTTGGGGTGACCGACTACAGTACACGCATCTGGGCCAATCATGCGGATTATGATCAATCGGAGATCTTTTATCCTGCTGCCGGTTCCTTCACACAGGATGTGGTCCTGACCAGTTCTCGGGTATTGGCTGCGCCGGTATCCATTTCGGAAACGCTCCCGGCCGGACAGAGCAAACAGATCGAGATCACTCTTCACAATGCCGGGAGCGAGAACAGTATCTGGCAGGCAGTGTCCGGACTGGACTATACGGTCAGCTCAAGCACGGATCCGGATGGTCCGGTCTTCGTCTGGAACGATATCACCAACGACCCGGCAGCAATTGAACTGGGCGACTGGGAACACGACTGGTCCCAAGCCGTTGCAATCGGTTTTCCCTTCCGGCTCTACGAGACTGTGAGCGAAATCGTCCGGATCGGGGAATCCGGTGGACTGCTCACGCTGAATGATCCGACAGATTACCGGGGGCATTACAAGCGCCGCCTGCCTGAAAACCAGATGCCCCGCAGTGCCATAATCCCGCGTCGTGGCTTTACGGGAGTCCGGTCCCAGGACGGGTATAATTTTGGCCAGGGGACCGTCCACGCCCTGCGGAAGGATACCGATGCCGATGGGGCGATCGATACCTTTATCTATCAGGTCACGGACATCCAGGAGACGAAATGGAATCCCCTCAACAATTACCTTAACGAGGAATTCCACTACACCTGGCAGGTCCACCTGAAAAAGGACGGGCGGATCCTGATTTACTACAAGGACATGCCCAGCCTGGCCATGCCGGAGTACGGGAAGGAGAACTACTACTTCGTCAGTGGCATCCAGGATGCCTTGGGCCGCAAGGGGATCACGCTGGACTATGCCGACTACGAACTGGCCACCGTTGTCGTGAGTGAAACAGCATTCGAGTTGGTGCCCCCGCCACACTGGATCCGTTTCGACAAGCAGGACGGCGCCTTACCCGAGGGCCGGAGTGAGACGTTCACGATCACCCTTGATGCCAATGGTCTCGATGTTGGCAGTTATCAAAGCAGCATCAGGGTTTTCAGCGCGGATGGCTATGACACCGGCATGACAATCCCCGTGCGGCTGGAAGTCACTTATGATCTCGAGCAACCCGTTGCCGATGCCGGGGAGGCCCGGACGATCGCGGCCGGGGGTGTCATCCTTCTTGATGGTTCGCGTAGCTATGATCCCCTGGGCGACTCACTCACCTACCAGTGGGAGCAAATCAGTGGACCGGCAATTCTCACGATTGAGAATGCGGATTCCGCGCGTGCCCTTGTCGGGACCGTCGTCGACAGTCTCGAGGATCTCGGGGACTACGTCTTCCAGCTCACCGTGAGTGACGGCACCCACACCGCCATGGAGACCGTCACAGTGACCGTTGAAGGCTTCAACGTCGCCCTGTACAAGGAAGTGAGTGACAATTTCCGGGATACCGATAGTGATGGCCCGGATATCCTCACGGACGGGATTCCCTTCACAGTGGTTGGTTTCACGTCTCTGCAGACATGGATCAATGGACCGGACAACGTCGATGGCTATACGCGGATCGATATTGACCTTGCCGGAACCTATGCCGTCAACCGGGTACGCATGCAGACCAGTGGTACCCGCTGGCTGCGTCCTTACGGCTACATCATCCAGGGCTGGGACAATGAGCGGTGGACAACGCTGGTCACGGTCGAGGATGTCGATCACTCGGATGAATTCACCCGCTGGATCGATCTCGACCTACCGGCTGGAACCGTGATTTCCAAGCTGCGTTTCCAAACCACGGAAAATGAGGACACCCTCTATTTCTACGAGTTTGAACTGCTGGGCGTGCCCGGTTCGCTGACTCCGGTTGCGAATCAACCGCCCGTTGCGGACGACCTCGCGTTCACCCTGCAGGAGGGCGAAAATCTGAGTTTCTCGCTCAGGGCGACCGATGCGGATGGGGACGAGCTCAGTTATGCCATCCAGACCCAGCCCGTCAATGGCATCCTTCTCGGTGCCGAGCCGACTTTCAGCTATGTGCCGGTTCCCGGATTCAGTGGCACGGAAACCCTGTACTACACGGCTTACGACCGCAAAAACACGAGCAATGTGGCTTCCGTCACCATTACCGTCACACCTGTGAATGAACCCCCTGTCGCGCTCTTTGACCGCATCTGGTCGCCTGACGGCTTGCCGGTGGTTGTCGATGTTTTGGCCAACGACAGCGACCCGGATGGCGACCCGATCAGCTTGACCAGCTTTACTCAGGGTGCGCATGGCACTGTCAGCCAGGTCGATTCAAGTGTGTTTGAATACACCCCCGACACCGGCTGGGAAGGGCGGGATACCTTCACCTATACACTGCAGGATGAGCACGGGAATGAACAAGTCGGCACGGTGTACGTCTACACGGGAGACCCGGTGATGCGGCATTATCCGGTCACCGAGACGAGTGGGACGACCTTGAATGACGTTTCCGGCAAACAGCGCACGGCGAACCTGCGGACTGCCCATCTGGTCGCCGGCCACCCCTTCAATCCGAACGATGGGCGGGAAGGCACTCCGGAGCTGGAAGCCGGGATGGGGCATGATGGGGGTGCTGCAGTCTACTTTGACGGATTTGCAGGCTACGTGGAAATTCCGGGCGGCTCGGATTTGACGGGGAGCCCCGTCGCCCAGCGGACGATCAGTTTCTGGGTCAAACCCGGAGCCATCCCCAATCGGGACTATTATGCGCTCAACTTGCTCTACGAAGAAGGTAATGCCAGTCAGGGGCTTCTCATCGGCATGGACTTCCACGGCGTTTTGCGCGTTGCCAATTGGGATACAAGCCGGGGATTGGACTATGAAAACAACTTCCAGGTTGACCGCATGGCATCGGCCAACCTGGCCGAGGATGTCTGGCAACACATCACGGTCGTGCTCGATGCCGGCCCCACGCCGACCGAAAACGCCTTGAAGCTCTACATCGACGGGAAGTGGGTCGATTCCACCTACGGGGTGGAGATGGATTATCGCGGCGGGAGCGTTGGCCTGGGTGGCTTGAGCGGTACGACGGGCACGTCCAACTTTGGGGATGCCCATTTGTTGGAGAATACCTTTGAAGGGGACCTTGCCGCCATCCGTATCTACGACTGGGGATTGGAACCCGACGAGATCGCGTCGCTCGCCTCGACCGGTACCCTCAACAATACGGCCCCGGTTGCCAGGGACCTTTCCTTCGCGACGCTCACAAAATCGGCCGTGGGCCTGCTTCTTGAGGGGACGGATGCCGATCCTGGCGACACGCTCTATTACGAGATTGTGGAGGGCCCGGTGAATGGGACCCTCAGTGGGACCGGCCAGCTCCGCACCTACACGCCCGACACCAGCTTCAAGGGCACCGATACCCTCAGGTACCGGGTTTCGGACGGGCAGGCCTATTCCAATACGGCCACGGTCATGATCCATGTGGTTTCCAAGAACACGGTTCCGGTGGCCGATGCCGGCGGGGATGTGAGCGGTTCGGGCGGCATCGCGGCTCTCGATGGCAGTGCCTCTACCGACGCTGACGGCCATGTCCTGAGCTATGCGTGGCAGCAGGTTGGGGGACCCTCCACCTTGACGATTACCCATGCCGACCAGGCGATCGCCACTGTGAGCAGTTCGGTCTCCGGCGAGTTCATCTTTCGCCTGACCGTGTCGGACGGGATATCCAGCGATAGTGATTTCCTCACCTTGTCCCTTGATCAACCGCTGGAAATTATCGCAAACCCGATCAATGCGGCCTTTGCCGGCCGGGCCTTTGGCTTGCTTCTCCTGGCCAGAGGAGGCACCGGCGACTATCAGTGGAGCATTTCAAGCGGGTTACCCGGCTGGCTTGGCCTGGATGCGACAGCCGGCTTACTGCGTGGTGTTCCCGGTTTCTCCGACCCGTATCTCAGTATCCTGACACTGGAGGTGACCGATGGGGTCACCACCGTCTCGACGGATCTCCATGTACAAGTCTCCGGCAGCGCCAACATCGACCTTGCCCAATGGCAGGCCCTCACGGGGGTCAGTGGCGATGCCTCCCTGACCCACTCCGATGCCGACGGCGTGGTCGATCTTCTGGAGTGGGCCTTGGGCGGCAATCCAACGCGAGTGGACGAGGTCCAGTTGCCCGCCATCGGCCTTTCCCCAGACAACCGGGCCACCTTCACCTACCGCCGGCGGATAGGGCAGGAGACAGCGTATTTTCCGGAAATCTCAGCCGACTTCAGCGGCTGGTCCGACGCATCCCTCATGGCGACCGAGATCATCGACCTGGGGAACGGGTTCGAGGAGGTCACCCTCACCATGGCAGAGGCTATCCATGATGGAGAGCAACCGCTCATGCGCCTGATCATTGTCGGGGATTAAACAACTACGAAACGCCGCTACCACAAACCCGCTTCCTGCCGGTTGAGCCGTTCGCGGGGATACTTATCCATGAAGAGGGGGGCAGTTTTTCAACACGGATATCTCGGGTCCCAAAAGTCAATGGGCTGTGATTCAAAGATGTTGGGATAATTTAGCTTGGTCATCGTGAACTCAGTGCTCTAATTGGATGACGGCAATCCCTATTTCCAGATCGATCCCAGTTACTCAGGTCTACGGGAAATCACCAGGGCGCTGTTGGTGGCGGCCAGCTGCCCCGTTGTGGGCCGTGTTCCTCGAGCAGTTTCCGCAATCTCTCGCGCTGTTCCTTGGTGCCGGTCTCTCCCGACCGGTTATCGAGTTCGAATGGATCCTCCCTGTGCTGGTAATACTCCTCCTCGCCGGTGGTGGCATACCGGACGTAGCGCTCGCCCTTGGTCCGGACACTGAGGATGTCGTCGGTTGCCGCACCGGTATCCGGGTGCATGCGCCATTCGGAGATGACGCACTCACGCTCACCGTCGGGCGTCAGGCCCAGGTCGGTATCGACCATGCGGATACCCCGTGACTCGGCAATCTCCGCGATACCGGCCAGCGACTGGATGGTGGGGAAGAAGTCGAGGGACGAGGTGAGGGCATCGGTCTTGCCCTTGACCGTATTCCGTTGGGCGCCATCCCAGATAATCATGGGAACGCGCAGGAGGTCATCACAGAGGTAGGGCCCCTTGAAGAGGCGTCCATGGTTACCCAGGAACTCGCCGTGGTCGGAGGAGAAAACAATGACCGTGTTTTCCAGTTGGCCAGCTTGCTCCAGAGCGGCGATTAACCTTCCAAGGCAGTCATCAAGGTGGGCCACCATGGCATGGTAGCTGCGGATGATGGCACTGATGTTGAAGGGATCGCGGGCGGGTCCCCATTCCTCCCAGAGGGAGGGCTTCTTCGCCATGTCCTGCGGATCATATTTGGGCGGGGAGACCTCACGGAAGGCAAATTCAGTGGCGTAGGGCTCGCAGGGATTCCATGCGTGATGCGGATCAAAATAGCCCATGGAGAGGAAGAAGGGCTGGTCGGCTGCGGCCGTTTCCTGCATCCACCCGATACTCTGCTCCGTCACCCAGGCATTAAGGGAGAGCTCCTCCGGAATGTTGGCGACATAGGCCTTGGCGTGGCCCTCCTCGGCCATCTGGTGGTAGTACTGGAAGAAGGCATGGGGATCCTTCTCCCGGAGCCAGAGATTGTAGTCGTCATGGGTGAGGTACTGGTCCCCTTCGGCAATACTGCAGGTCTCAAACCCGAAGTGTTTGTGGGTGGTCCCGTGGGTCACGGTTGGCTCCAGGTGCAGCTTCCCGAAGTGACCCGTCCGGTAGCCATCATCCTGCAGAACCATCGGCAGAGTGGTCTCTGATTCGGGCAGGGTGCAACCGTTGCCATAGAGCCCGTTCTCCGAAGGGTAGAGCCCGGTCCAGATGGCCCCGCGGGAGGGTGAGCAGACGGGATTGGTGACGTAGTGGTTCTGGAAGTTGATCCCCTCCCGGGCGAGACTGTCCATGTTCGGGGTCTGCGCCTCGGGGCAGCCATTTTCCCGAATGGTGCGGAAATGCTGCTGGTCGGTGAGGAAGAAGATGATGTTTTTTTTGCGCATGGGGTCCGGGGTTAGGTAATCTCCAGCAGCGCTACGCCGGGGCGCTCCAGGTTGAAGTGGGCGGTGAAGCCCTCTATCCGGATGTCCGCGACCGGGGCAGGTGTCAGGATGTTGCCCTGGCGTAGTTCCGTCAACTGTGCAGGTGTCGGGTAGGCGGGGGAGCCCATTGCCGTCCAGGTGGCAATGACGTTGTTCTCCTCGGCACCCAGTCGGTAAAGGGTGACCGCGTCACAGCCGTCCGGCAGATCCACGCTGACGGATTCGGTGGTGGGATCCCCGTCCCCTGATTCCGGATAGGCATAGAGAAGGAGGCGATGTCCCTCCGGTCCCTTTGTTGCAATGCCTCCAGCAAGGGCGTTGCCGCCCTCAACGGGGACCTCTTCCGTGCCGAGTCGCTCCAGCAGTTGGTGGGCAAACCAGGTTTGCTTACGCAACCCGTGCAGGCTGAGCTTCCCGTAGTGACCCTGGAACTCGGAGGACTGCAGACCGATCTGGTTGTAGATATCGGAGAGGCACCAATAGCCGAAGTAGTCCGCTTCCCGGGAGACCTCCGCCATCGTCTTGGCGATGTAGGCGGCATCAAGGGTGGTGTGGCGGCTCAAGTCCATCGGGAACCAGGACCGGCCCCACTCGTTCCAGTGGACTTCGCCGGTAAAGCCGGCCTCTGCAAGGACGCGCTTGACCCCGCGGATGACCCCGGTGGCAAAGTGGGGGGAGTCCTTGACCCGGTCCGCAGCGGAACCGTCAAATGGTGAGAGGGGTTCGCCCTCCGAGTCCTTGTTGTAAATGTGCGTGACGAGGTAGTCCGGTTGCGTCCCGTCCTTGGCGGTGAACTCGAGAAAGTCCGGGATCCATTCCCCCCGGGCGGTCGAGGGCCCTCCAAAACGGAGTTCCGGATCGACCGACTTCACGGCATGCCAGGTGGCCGACCAGAGCTGGAAGAAGTCCTCCTTCGTCCCGCCGAAGAAGCAGCCCTTCAGGTTGGGTTCGTTCCAGCATTCAAAATACCAGGAACGCACCTCATCCAGTCCGTACCGGTCGATGTGGTGCCGGATCCCGCCCGTGACAAAGGCCTTCCACTGATCAAGGTCCCGCGGCATGCCGGTGCGGTTGTTGTCCGGCCAGCAGACGGTCGGGTCATCGGTCATCCCAATCGGGGTGAAGCAGGTCGTGTAGATGGGTTTCAAGCCCAACTCGAGCAAGGCCTCGATGGAGAGATCGATGAGCTGCCAGTTCGCCTGTTTGGACTTTTCCTCCGGACCAAGCCGCCAGTCAGCAAGATCAAAATCCCATACATAGGTGTCCGGCGAATACATAGCGACGGCCCGCACGTGACGTACACCCAGTTCGTCCCGCGCCATCACCAGCTGACGCTGCATGTCCGCCCGGCCCAGCCAGCGAAACTGGTCCACGTTGCCAAGGGGTGCCCATGTGTGACGCAGTGTTGTCCCTGCCTGATACCATTTGGGTGAAATCCTGATGCCCATGATTAAATTGTATTCAAGTGCTCAGGTGGGGCTGGTAAATTTCATTCGATAAATAGTGACCCGAAGTTTTTTAACTCTGTTGAATTTGAAATAAATTAAGATCGATTGGTAATTCGATTCAATTGATCTGTAGTCAAGGTTCAGCCTTTTCTATTATGCTTTGCGGTTGTCGTGCACAGAGAGAGCGTCATCGGCGAGAAGATTTGGATCAAGTATGGTGTGACTCCGTACCGATAGGAGACTGAGGAAGCACTATCGATCGACCTGACTTATCAGGCAGATTCTAATCCATCCAACTCCTTGAGGGAGTCCCTATCGTGCCGAGCAGGTGAGGTGCAACGGTATAGGCTAGGATGCGATGTGTTTAGGAGTTACCTCTGAATTCAATGTGAACCGTTGTGCGGCAACCATCTGTTTCGCGTATTCGCAGGATAGAGCCTCAGCCGTTGTCTGTGGCTTTGAAGGCGAGCACCTATATGTTCTTTGGCTTAATGGTACAAAGCGATTGCTTTCTTGGTTCAGTGCCCGGGTTCGGGTTGTTCAGATTGAGTTCAGCTTGAATCTCCCTTTCTTGGATTCCTGGTACAGCAGGTCTCTCTGCGGTTATCAGGGATGGGCCGTGACCCAGAAGCAGTGCTCCTGCCTGCCTTCGCACTGTAACTGGAGTCATTCACCTGGCCGATCGTGGCAGCTTTACCACGAAGGGTTCCCTCGAGGACAACCAAATGTTCTTCAAAAAGGACCTAGGAAAAGAGAAAGGGGAGCGCTTGGCTGTGAATCTTGCTCAGCATTCCTTTACAGGTTCCACTTTTCAGGGATATCCCTATTCATTCCAGGATGCACAAGCATTGGGAATCGACCTCAGTTGTGATGTGGTAGTTTGTGGAGTGGACAACGGGAAGACCCGGGTCGAAGTTTCAAGCTACTACCGAAGCCTGAATATCCCGGTTGTTTTTATCGCCCTCGATTGGGTAGGGGAAAGCGGATATTGCTTTGTTCAAGCGCCGGAAGAGGCCTGCTTTGGGTGCAAATTTCCAAATACCATGAGCGAGAAGAAGGCTCCATGCCGCACACCAGCTTCAGTAGACATTGTTCTCAGCACCTGTGCATTTGCTACGTATGCGGTAGATTCCCTAATCATGAGTCGCAAGAGGAATTGGAACTATCGGGAAGTTCACTTGGCTGGATTCATGGACGATTGCTCAATTAAAATCGCTAAATCGGATAACTGCTCTCTTTGCGGAAATCCGAACGGTTAGAAAGGATTCTAAGGAGGTGGGGAGATCATGGAGACCCAGGGTATTGATCGAGAGCGACTTGCTTACACAAGGACGGAAGCTGCCAGGCTTCTGGGGGTCTCGCCGTTTACCATCGATCGGCTCCGCAAGAGAGGATTGCTGAAGTGCTCGTTAGCGACACGCCGCCCACTTTTCCCCCATTGGGCTATAGAAGAATTCCTGAGAACGACTTCTGAGGGAGTAATTAATAAGGATTAGATTTTTATTCTAGATTTAAATCCTCAATGATTCTGCTAACAAAATTTGGTACAGTTTTACCAAGACGCAAAAGCAGGTCCATTTTATCGATTCCACGTCGGCCAGCGATTTCTCCGATTTTCCCAACAACCTCGAGAGGGGCCATTTCGTAAAGGGTGTTCAAGTAATCCTGAGGATGGGCAACATCAATACCCCAAGGCCTTATTGCTGATTCTGAGAAATCCTTCAGATTAAAAGTGACAATCAGGGAAGTGCCTGACCGGATAGCAGCTGCCAAAATGTGACGATCTTTCTCCTCGTTCTCCAGTTTTTCGATCAGGTGTCCGTAATCGTTGACCGCAGCATGGGGAAATGCTTTTCGAATTTCAATTTCGAATGACTCCGCTAAATCCTTTGGCCAGCCGAGTTTATCAATCTGAGTCCGGTGTGTTTCCCTGAGGATTTCATCCGACCAAACTGGTAAGAAAAGGCGAGGGGATTCTGCCAATCGAAGCAATAGATCGCATACGCCAAAATTGGCTAGTACGCAGGCATCCAATAGCACTTTGAAATCGGCTCTCACTCCTTGCCTGTGTAGTCTGAGTCGTAGAGACCGGCTTCATCAATTTTCTTGGATAGCCTGTTAAGGGCTTCTTGTCGATTGCGGTCGCGTACTTGTTCGTAAGCCAGAAGATCACTGAATTCAATCCGGCGATGTTTGCCCACATGAATGCAGGGGATCTCCTTCGCTTCAATCAAATCGATGAGATGTTGGCGCGACATGCCAAGGTAATTGGCAGCTGCTTGAGTAGTAAACCGCTCCTTTTCCGGAACCATTAAGACGGCCTTTTTATTCTGAAGAAAGCGGACGATGCGCATCAGGTGTTCATAGAGGGGGCGGGGTAATTCAGTGCGGTTGCCGGCCTCGTCGATTAGGGCTACATGCCCTGATTTTGAGAATGCGGAAACGAGACGGTCCAGCTCATCGCGGTCTAGAGAGGAGGGATCCAGTCGGTTTTGTCGGGTTGTGATCATGACTACACTGTCTAGGGAAAAGTTCCATCTTGCAAGCCATAAACGCTATAAACGCTACATAAGCTAGTAAGTATTCAGAGGAGGCTCCATTACATTTTGAAATCTGGTCATCTAGGGGGCTGTAATCAGCTTCGCCATTTCCATGGAATGGGTGTCCCTGAGATGCCCATAAGTTTTAGCCACGAGAAGTCCTCCATCTTTGTGACCCACCCAGGCAGCAATCGTCTTGAAGTCCACACCCTTCTCAATGGCGTTTGAGACGAAGTAGTGTCGCATGGAGTGGTGAGTAAAGTGGGCTAATTCCAGGTCTCTGCAGGCTGTACTGAGAGCGCTTTTAGCGCTTTCAATCGGGACGAACAGATCCTTGGGATTTACCGAATTTCGGACCTTCTGCAGGCGTTTGAGAAATGAGGCAAGGGCTGGAAACAAGGGAACCGTTCTTGCCTCATAGTTTTTCGTTCCGAATTCGCCACCTGACACCACGAAGTGCTTTCTTTTCCAATGGACATCTCCCCAACGAAAGGCGTTTGCTTCCCCTTTTCGCATGCCTGAGTAAGCCAGCAACTCAAGGAGGTTGGCTGCCTCCTGGTGCCGGATGGTTAGTGACCTCAGATGACTGATTAACTTGGCGAACTGCTCCTGTGTTGGAATAATGAGCTCCTTTTTGAGGAGCTTTTTGCGTTTAAGGCTGCGAGCAGGGTTGTCCAGAATGATTCCCTCGCGGATCGCGTACTGCAGGATGTTGAACAGAGCCTCTTTCTCATAATTGAAGGTAGAGGCGGCCCTCTGCGGGGCCCTGATTACGGCCCAGTCTTCACACATGCGACGGGTTATGGTGCAGATTCGCTTTCCCTCGAAGTGCTTTTTCAAGGCCTTGACGCAGGTCACTTTCCTGAGATGGGACGAGGGTTTCATCGTTGGCTTCAGGACCTCAAGCCATCTGGCGGCAGTTTCATCGAATGTTACATGAGTCCTCCCGGACTGGAGTTCGACCTTTTCAATTTGCTCCTGGAACTCCCGCAATCTCCGTCTGGCTAGCTGCGGATCCCGGGTTTTCATGGACCGCTTGATTTGCTTGCCCGTTTTCTTCACGAGGGCATAGTACACGCCAGATGATACACTTCGGTAAATGTTCTCGGAAACTTTGGTCAGTGTCGTTTGTGCGTAGCTTGATGAATCAGGCATACTTGAATTCTACCGGGTTACACAAATGGGTTATAAGTCCTAATTTTAGGGGTATTACCGAATTCATAAGTTATTGATAGACAACACCCGGGGGCGTAGCTCAGTCGGATAGAGCAACGGTCTTCTAAACCGTAGGTCGTGGGTTCGAATCCCGCCGCCCCTGCCATTCTGCCCCGCGAAGCGAAGCGAGCGGCTGGCAGAATGAGCACCCTGCGACATGTCGAGCGAAGCAGGAAACCCGCAGTTGCGGAAGAAGCATGATTGCTCTACAACAAGAGAATGAGCGAGCCCAAGCACCGGTTAAAAAAAGTGGCAGAGCGGCCCTACAGCACGCTGGAGGCGGACCATGCCCCGGTGGATGCGCGCCAGATTTTGCAGGAGAACACGGAGAAGGGACTGGCCAATGAATCCTTTACGATAACCGAGCGTCCGCGTCGCAAGCGGCGGGATTATTTGGTGCTGATGGTGTTGGGCAACCTGCTCTTGCTGATTCCTCTATTGTTGTTTCTGCCGAACCTCTTCATTTCGGTGAGTTGCCTGTCCGGGATGGTCCTCTATTCAGTGGGGATTTCCTGGGTCATGTGGGGTGTGATGGGGGATTACTAGGGATCCTGCCGAGAAAGGAAAGATGATGAATACAGGTGGATGCTGGAGTTGGTTGGTCGTGGTATTGCAAATGGCTGGGCCGCTGGCTGGTGTCTCCGCAGTGGAATGCGCAATCGGTTCACGGCTGGAGCTGTTTGCGGATGTTTACCTCATCGAGCGGATGGATGGTGTCCGGTTGAAGCTGCATGCTCCCCAACCGGCACCCATGGCCGACAGTCCTCTTATAGGTGCCTACACGACTGTAATCAAGGACGGGGAAACTTTCCGGGCCTGGTACCGGGCAGTGGTTCCGGGCTACGATGGGGAGCGCTTTGATGGGCATCCGGGGGAAGTGACCTGCTACGCGGAGAGCACCGACGGGCACGAATGGACCTTCCCTGAGCTGGGTATCCATGAGGTGAGGGGACCGAAGGGCGGCAACGTCGTCCTCGCGGGGCAGGCCCCGTTCAGTCACAATTTTTCGCCCTTTCTCGATACACGACCGGATTGCCCGCCCGAAGAGCGTTACAAGGCCCTGGCTGGTGTCCACGCGGGTGGGGGGCTGCATGCCTTTGTTTCCCCAGACGGTATTCACTGGCATCAAATTGGTAGTGGACCGGTTATTACATCGGAGGACTTCGCCTTCGATTCGCAGAGCTCAGCCTTCTGGTCGGAAGCGGAAGGCCGTTATGTCTGTTACTTCCGTACATGGGAGACGCCCCATGGCGAATTGCGGACCATCAGCCGAACGACCTCAGAGGACTTCCTGAACTGGACCCCGCCGGTATCGATGGATCCAAATTTGCCTGGTGAGCATCTTTATACCAACAACACCCATCCCTACTTCCGTGCCCCGCATATCTATATTGCCCTGCCGACCCGCTTCCTTCCCAACCGGGGAAACTCGACGGACATTCTTTTCATGACCACCCGGGTGGGTGTCGCACAATTTGATCGCGCTTTTACGGAGGCCTTCATCCGTCCCGGTCTGGATCCTGCCCGCTGGGGCAACCGGGCCAATTACGCCGCCCTCAATGTTCTGCCGACGGGGCCGCATGAACTCTCCATCTGGCATGGGCCTTCCGGGCAGCGATATACCTTGCGGACGGATGGGTTCGTCTCTGTCCATGCCGGGGCTGATGCAGGCGAATTGCTGACCAAGGTCCTGACTTTTTCCGGCAATCAACTAGTCCTGAATGCCAGCACCTCTGCCGCCGGAAGCATCCGGGTGGAAATCCAATCACCGGAGGGCGCGCCGTTGCCCGGTTTTGGTCTCGACGACTGCCAGCCCTTTGTCGGGGATGCCATTGAGAAGGCCATTCGATGGGGAGAAGGCAGTGACCTTGCCTCGCTTGCCGGCAAGGCCGTCCGGTTGCGCTTCGTCTTGCGGGAGGCGGACTTGTATTCGCTGCAATTTGAATAAATCGCAATCCGCTATACTGGCCAAATGGATTAGTTTTCCTAAGCACTTGCAAAACCCATGCTTATGATGCAAACGGGTGCATGCTTGCGAAATATGGAAAATTTGTCTCTGGCCTTTGTGCTGCGTGTCTAATGCTCCCTTTGTCGGGACAAAATGTGATTTTCATCGGCGACGCCGAGGGTGGTAACCACCGCAGTGAATCCCGGGCGGTTGCCAGCTTGAACGGTGGTCAGGATTTGTTGGTAGTGGGTGTTTCCCAGAGCGATTTGGGCTTTGAGCTGACGACCTTCACGACCGGGGACGAATCGACTCCTCCGGAGTTATTTATCCACCCCCAGGCATTTGGCAGCTTACCCGGGACGGCCTTCCGGACCATTTCCGACATCACTCCCGACGGTTCGTTAATCGTTGGCCGCCAATACGATGAGACCGGCCAGGTCCGGGCCTTTGTCAGCGGGCCCTTCGGGGAAAACTTCACTTGGCTGGCGCACAGTGCAGATGCTATCCTTTCCCGGGCGACTGGCATTTCGGACGATGGCTCGATTATTGTTGGCCAGTTGAACGACGCCGTGCTGGGCCGGCGGGCGGTCTACTGGGACGCCGATCGGAACCTGAACTTCCTTCCACCCGTTCCTGGGCATGAATCATTTGTCTGGGCTTATGATGTGTCGCCGGATGGCTCGGTCATCGTTGGCTTTGCGGAGGCATGGGATGAAAGCTTCCAGGTCGTCAGCCAGGTCGGATTTGTCTGGACCGAAGTGGATGGCATCGGGATTCTGGATTCAGCTTTGGGATTCGCGGATGCCCTGACCATCTCCGATGACGGAACCCTTGGCGGGGGGCGGATTTATGGCAATGAGGTGTCTTATCCGGCCTACTGGAGTCTTGCCGACCGGAGAGCAGTTGTGCTGCCCGTTCCTGAAGGTTATGAGGGTGGGCAGGTGGACAGTTTTTCCGCAGACGGCACAGTGGCCACCGGATACCTTGTGGATCCAGATGAATCTCAGGGGCCTGTCTTCACCGGCGCCATATGGGACCTAGCGGCACATAATGCTTCCTTGTCGACCAGCAATCATACCCTCTATCTGAAAGGGGATGGCACTGTTTGGGCGACTGGATACAACCTTTACGGCCAACTTGGGGACGGGACTAATGTCGATAAATCGACGCCTTTTCAAATCCCTGGTTTAACGGATGTCGTTTCCGTAACTGCAGGACTTCGCCACAGCTTGTTTGTGAAAGGCGATGGTACCGTGTGGGCGGCAGGGTGGAACCTGGGTGGCCAGCTTGGCGATGGGACGACGACTGACCGGTCGACGCCGGTTCAAGTGATTGGCTTGACTGACATTGTCAAGGCCACTGCGGCCGCAAACCACAGCCTTTTCCTCAAGCGCGACGGAACGGTCTGGGCTTCAGGCTTTAATCTCACTGGCCAGCTCGGCGACGGCACCACAACCGATCGGTACACCCCCGTGCAAGTGAGTGGACTAACCGATATTGTGGACATTGCAGTGGGGCAGGGACATAGCATGTTCCTGACGAGTGATGGAACTGTCTGGGCCACGGGACGAAATCTCCTGGGGCAATACGGCGATGGTACCACCACGGAGTCCTTGGTTCCGGTTGAAGTCACCGGCCTTAGTGGTGTGGTTGCAATCGCTGCTGGCGGGAACCACACCTTATTCCTCATGAATGATGGTACCGTATGGGCCGCAGGATCCAATAGTGTTGGTGAGCTCGGGGATGGCACCGAAATAGACCGGCCAACTCCGGTACAAGTTAGCGGTTTGAGTGATGTCGTAGCCATATCCGCAGCGCCGAACTTTGGCCACAGCTTGTTCCTGAAAAGAGATGGTACCGCATGGGCAACGGGGTACAACCTGTCCGGTCAAATCGGCGATAGCACAACGGACAACAGGACTGCACCCTTTCAAGTGCTGGACGAAGTTGTTGAGATCATTGCCGGGACCAATCACAGCACCTTTGTCAGAAGGGACGGTTCTGTCTGGTCAACGGGCTTCAACGGCACGGGTCAATTTGGCAATGGCACCACTACAGATGCCTTAATCCCCATTCAGGCAAATCAATCCACGGTGCTCACCTTCTTCCAGCCATGGGCGATGGAGCACGGCTGCTCCTTTAATGGTGCGCACGTGCAGGGTGTATCCATGCTCCCGGACGGCGAGACCTTTTACGGGGAGGTTTTCTTCCCGGAGACCGGTGCGGTGGAAGGCTTTGTGGCCCAGATTGATCCGACCCCGACCGACCTGACCATCGTCGGGCGCCTGCCGTACCCGGATAACCGGACCCAGGAAAGTTTCGGGGATTCGGTTTTTATCCGGGATATCGACCCACTGGGGCGCCTTGCCGGAGGTCAGGGGAATTTCCACGAAGGGGCCAAATCCATTTCATTGCCCGTCTACTGGACACCACGGACCGGCTTGAGGGAATTTGCCCAGTTGACCGACAATCCCAATCCGGACGAATGGTCCGGGCGTTTCGGCCGGGTATACGACGTCACAACCTGTGGCGACATCATGGTCGGCCAGGGCTTTGCCCCGGAGACGTGGGGTTTCGGGTTTGTAGCCAATGCCAAGGGCGAGACGACCCGGTTGCCGGTCAACGAGGTATTCTTCCCCATTGAAGGACAGATCATACGGGAGGAGAGCCGGGGCTTTGCCATTTCTGACAGGGGTGATATCATCATCGGTCAGGCCAATGCCCGGGGCCGTTCGACCCCCATCACCGCAGCCCGGTGGGACGAACTCGGCGAGGGACAGCTCCTTTCCACTGAGGGCGTGGACTCTGTTCTCCTCTCCTTTGCCACGGACATATCAGTCAATGGTTCAGTTGTGAATGGTTTTACGCTCGTCTCGGATGCCGTTTCGCCGACTGGTTTTGTCTGGCGTCCGGTGGTTTGGGAAGGGGACTCCCCCCGCTTGATGCCCTTGCTGGAGGGATACACTAATGGGGATACCTGGTTCATGGCTCATGATGGGACGTCAGTTGTGGGTACCTTCTACAACCTTAATGAGCAAAATCAGCCGACTGGCCGTCAGGGATACCTGTGGAACCTTGCTGACGATAGTTTTGAATTGATCGAATTACCCGGAGGATGGACTGAGCCGGACTTGCTGAATCCCAATTTTGACGGTTCCATCTTGACGGGTATCGTCCATGAAGGGGAGGCAACATTGACCTTTGTCTGGGACCGGAACCGGGGAGTTTTTGAAGCAAAGGACTATCTGGAAACCGTTTGTGGCTACAACGTAGGGCCCTATGAAATTGCCTTGGCAAATCCCAATGACGAGGGCACCCACATGGTTGGTCGGGTCGCCGGCAAGTATGGCGAGTTCGCCTTCTTTGTGCCTTTGCCGGAAGAGCTGGTCCCCGCCGGGGCCCGCTACCTCTGGCGTACGGCCCCTGCCCGCGAGGATTCCTTCAAGTTTACCGGCTGGTTTGGATGGCTCTCCGATAGTGGAACCTATCCATGGGTATACCATATCGAGCACGGCTGGATCTACACCCAGGGCAGTGATCCGAAGAGTTTCGCACTCTTTGATACCAGCCTCGATAGCTGGTGGCTGATTGATCGGAATGCCTATCCCTGGATGTTCAAGCTGGGTGCCAACAGCGGTTGGTATTATTACTACGCTCCCTTTGGTACACCCGGCGAGCGCTTCTTCTACAATCCGGCTACGGGAGAGACCGGGCTGGAAGCGGTTATCTTTCCGAACTGATCTTCACACCGTCCACAACCCGAGGGCGGGGTTGCTGATGTAGAAAATCTCTTCTCCGTCGACAGTGTTCCAGCCATCCTTTAGGATTGCGGGATTGTATTGGGCGATGGCTTCCTCGTAGGGCCGGTAGTTGAAACCGACTCCCTCGACCTCCTTGCGGGTAACACCGTCTCCCGGGCAGTAGGTGATGTTGAAACGGCCATCCGAGGTGCCGTGGATGAGGTGGGCCGCGGCCGAGAGGTTGTCCGCCAGCTCCTCGTTTTCCTCGACGTCCCGCAGGGTCTGCTCCGTGCCCCGGTAGCCGTATTTGCGGATAAGGCGGTCGATTTCCGGATCCTCGCCGAAGGTATGCAGCGCCGGGGCGAGGATAATCAGCTCGCCGTCATCCGCCATCGCCTTGCGGGTGCGGTAGACCGCCTTGTTGCCCAGCCAGGTGGAGGTGAATTCCTCCGGGTCGAGATAGACAACGCACTTCTGTAGCGGTTTTTCTAGGACATCCAGGTTGGCGGCCCGGCTCAATGCACAGGCCTTCGCGAATGTTGCCTGATCATCGCCGGCGTAGAAGCCCTTCATGACCAGCTCCTCATTGTCCTTGCCAATGACGGTGAGGATAAAGTGCAAATTGACCAGCGGCCGGACAAACTGGTCGAAGCCCTCATTAAGGGCCGCCCGGACCGGCGTATCCGTCTCACCCATGATACGCTCCATCCCGTAAACGGCCCCGAGGTAATGGGACTTATTGATGGTGTCGCCACCACCGACCCCGATCATGATGTTCTTGGTGTAGTTGGCCATCCCGATAACCTCGTGCGGGACAACCTGGCCAATCGAGAGGATTAGGTCGTAGCCACCCTCGACCAGTTCCCGGTTGACCGCCATCTGCATCGGGAAGTCCAGCTTGCCTTCCGACAGTTCACGGATGCGGCTGGCCGGCAGCTCTCCCAGTATCTTGAGGGAATTGCGCCAGTCGTGGTGCAGGTAGGCCTCCAGCGGAATCTCCTTCCCGAACATCATCTGCAACTGCTCATCCGTCATCCGGAAGTGGGTTCCCAGCGCCGGCATGATCCGGACTTCCGCACGGTCCTTCAATTGCTGGTAAAGGTGGGCCGTGATTTCCCCGGCCCGGGAGTTGAGGCGGGTGTGGTCCGGCGGGATGAGCAATATCTTGCCAGACTGACCGGCCAATTGCCCAACTACCTGGTCGAGATATCCATCCAGTTGTTCCCTCTCAATGCGCCCCTCCGGGCTGCCTGCTGTAATGTGTGTCGTCATTTTGGAAATCACATTCGTTTCTTATCCCAAGCCAAAGCCATATGCCGGGATGCGGCTTTTTTCGACAAAGCCGATTTTTTGGTAAATCGGTTCCCCCATCTCCGTGGCGTGGAGGAGGGCGTGGTTGGCTCCATGCTTCCGGCCGTATTCCACGGCGGCCCGCGTGATGGCCGTCCCCAGTCCGCGGCCGCGGGCCTTCTCCAGCGTAGCGACACAGTAGATACCGGCAACGCCATCCTCAATGCAGACGGACGAGCAGGCGGCCGGTTCTCCGTCTACCGTGGCGATAAAGTTGGCCATGCTGCCATTACTCTGCTCTCCCTCCAGATGGATCCCGCGCATGAAAAACTCGGAAACCTCAAAGGGAATGGGATATCCCTCCGCCAGCAAGGCAACGGCGATGGCCAATGCGTCCTCATCGGAGGCGTGCCTGACGTCAACGCCTTCGGCAAGGGAGCCCACTGAGAATCCTTCAGGGATCTCCATCCACATGCCGGGCATCTTGTCCATCAGGACCCAGCCTCGCTCTTCAAGGATGGTGGCGAATGAGTCCGGGTTCACATCCGGAAAAAGGATGGCCGCAGCCGGAAAGGACTGCTCCGCAGAGCGGGATTCCACTTCAGTGATAACCTCCTTGAAGTGCCCCTCATCCCCGTTTCGGACAATGACGATATTCCCCAGGGGGTGGGGGAGTCCTGTCAGGCAGCGGATGAAGTTGTCCGTGCTTTCCAGCAATTCCGGGAGCGTTTGGCCGCCTGCCTTGCGGATGATCGTTTCGAAGTTGGTCCTCAGATGGAGAATCGGATCCAATGCACTCATGAATCCCATTAAGCCTGCCGGCAGAGGATTGTCGAGAACCGCCTTCAGGCGATAGGGCCAACTTGCCTCATTTGGCCGGGTAGCCGGCCATGATGGACTTGATGGCCTCCGTCGGGAGGCCGGAGCCGGAGGCGGCGGTAGCCCCATGTCCATAAGCCACTCCCTGCCAGACAATTTCCTTGGTCTGGTTGTCGAAGGCATTGACGGCAATCATGCCCGCCGACTGGCTGTTCATGTTGGAGCGCCGGTAGAGGGTGGGCTGCCAGGTGTACCAGTCGCCGACCCAGACGAAGCCATACTGGGAGGGGCTGACCATCGGGATAGCTCCGCCGACTGCCTGGAAGACGATATCGGCCGATTCAAGGTCAGTCTCGGTGAGTCCCTTGCTCTTCAAGGGCCCGGCAATGAGCATCTTGAGGGTGGCGTAATGGACGGAAGCCCCCGGTGTGAGGGCATTCTTCTCGGGTTCCAGTACCGCGAAGGTGTTGTATTTCGAGGGATCAAAATCCGGGCCCGACTGGACATTGACGTCCGGGGTCGTTTCACAGCCAGCCAGGAAGACAAGCAGAAGGAGAAGTGAGGAGAGGGTGGTTTTCATAAAAACAAAGGTGTTGCTCTCAACAGTCGGCCATCCTGCTGCGGAGTCAAGGAAAGCCGGGAAGTTGAATTATTACCGGGCCAGCAATTGCATGATCCGGTCCTCAATCTCCCGGGTCAACGGATCAATACCGCTCTTGGCATTGAGGCCCTGCTGCTCGAGGAAGGATCCGAGGTCGATGGGCTTCGCAAAGCGGATTTCCGCCTTCCGCTTCCCGAGGTAGCGGGCCTTCCCCAGCATATCCTCCTCCAGCTTGAAAATTGTCTCGGCTATCCGGTCGACGGATGGCTCACCAAGGAGGTAGGTCCGGGGATAACTGTAAAGCTGATGGACAACAAAGATATCGTCCAAATGGTCATACAGCTCCTCCTTGCGCTTGGCCTCCGGTTCTCCATCCCCTTCCGTAAGCTCCTTGCGGATACGGGCCCGCAGCAGCTTGATGCGCTTGGGGAAGGAGAGGTCGTCATGGTTGATGCCATGGGCCGCCTCGACGGTCTGCATGATCGATGAACGCAGGCGGTGAATGCGCTCGGTCAACGTTCCCTGCTGGGCGGCACCGAGGTATTCCTCTTCCTTGACGGCCAGGAGCGCCGCTCCCAGCCGGAAAATCCGGTCCACGGCGCTGTCATGGATGCGGGGCTTGAGGAGGATTCGTTTTTCAAGGACGCTCAAGCGGTCCGAAAAGCATTCCTCCACGGAGGGATCGTGCTTCAGGCGGATGGAGGCTGGCACGGCGTATCCCCGTCGCCCCTCCGGCAACTTGGTCGCCGCCCTCAGGGCGATGCTGGCCACGCCGTCGTTGAGCTCGTCCAGCTCCTCCATATGGTGGTAGATTTCCCCTTCCGGAAAGATGACCAGCGGGAACTTCCCCTCCTGCAGGACATGGATGGCCATCTTGATGGCTGCCAGATCCGCTCCTTCCCGGTTGATGGAAAAGGCACCCGCGCGTTGCAGCACCCAACGGTGAAGAGCGCTCTTCTCAAACCCTTCCCGCGCGGCCATGAAGTGGGGAGCAAAGCCAAACCTCCGCCCGACGGTGAGCATAAGGCCGGGATCCGCATGGTCGGCATGATTTGGGGCAATCAGGACGGATTGCCCGGCCTTGACCAGCTTGGTCAGTTCCTCTGCTCCCTCAATGGTTGTTCCCTTAACATGGAACTCGTACCGTTGTGAAAGTCGCACCAGCAGATGCAGCACCGGTCGGAAGGCCCGCGAGTATTTGGGAGCCATGAACTGATAGGGAGTCTGTGGCCGGACGAGATTCATGCCAATCTATGGTTCAACAACCTATTTGTTCGGAGCAGCTTGGCAAGCACCGTCGATTTTACTCGTTTTTCCCATAAATTGGCGTTGTAATGTTTTCTTATGAAAAAGATCAGTTTTCTCCTACTACCACTTTTGGCCTTTGGCTGCCAAAGTGCCCAACAACATTCAGCGGATGTTGCCGCAGCTGAGGGCACGGAACTCACAGCGGGAGTGGTTCAGCGTGAAATCCGAGTCGGAATGAGCGGGGCTGAAGTTGCGGCTGTTTTGGGATCCCCAAACATTGTCACAACGGATGAGGAACGACGCGAAGTCTGGGTATATGATCGAATCTCAACCAATCGAGTGTATTCGGAGAGTTCCGGTTTTGCCACTTTAATCCTGGTCGGTGTTTCAGGCAAGTCGGGCGCCAGCAGCTCAACCCAGAAATCCTTTACGGTGATTATTAAGTTCGATAAGGAGGGACTTGTTCGTGACTTCGCTTACCACACCTCGAAATTCTAGCTCCACCCTCACGCGGCTGTCTGCAATTGCAGTTGCCCTTTGTCTGCTGGCATTTATCCCAGGGTGTGAATCTACCATTCCCGCTGAGGCTTTGGCTCTGGATGAGCAGAGCATGGAATGGCGCCAGATGCAGAGCCGCAAGTATGATACCAGTGATCAGGAGATGATCCTCAATGCTTCTGCAGCCCAATTGCAGGACCTCGGCTTCACGATTGATGAAACAGAAGGTGAGTTGGGCTTGCTTGTGGCGTCCAAGGAAAGGAGCGCGGTCAACGCCGGACAAGTTGTCGGATCCATTATCCTTGCCGCATTAACGGGAGCCTATGTCCCGACCGACCACCACCAGCTTTTCAAGGCCTCGGTCGTGACACGTGCCTTTGGCGAAAATCAAGAGTCGGTCGTTGTCCGTGTCACCTTTCAGCGGATTGTCTGGAATGATGCCAATCAAGTTTCAAAGATAGAGCGGATCAATGACGAGGAAATGTACCTCGAATTCTATTCTAAACTGTCCAAGGCCATCTTCTTGGAGGATCAGCAGATTTAATCCTCATACCCGATACTTATGCTTAACAGAATCGCATTATTTTCACTTGTTATCCTTTTCGCCGGCTGCGAGACGACTCAAGAGAGGCTCATGGACTCCAACGAGAACCAAATGGCCCTGCGGCAAATGCAGACACGGTCATTTGACACAACTGATCGAAAATTCGTTCTCGTGTCTGTCATTAACACCTTGCAGGACCTTGGTTTCGTGGTCGAAAGTGCTGATGTTGACCTTGGGACTGTTACCGCCACTAAACTGGATGGATATGCTTTGAAAATGACCGTGACGGCGAGAACCAGAGGTGAAAGTCAGGTTACTGTCCGTGCCAATGCCCAATACGGGCTCAGGGCAGTCAATGAGCCGGAACCCTATCAGAATTTCTTTGCCGCCCTAAGCAAGGCCATGTTCCTCGAAGCCCATAGTGTTGAGTAGGACGCAATCCGATCAATCAATTGATTCAAACTGTTCGCTGCGGTCCTGTATTGCCAAAAATGCAGTGGGCATCTTAGTGGATGGCTTATGAATAGTGTGCTGCGACTTTTCAACCATACTGGCAAGCGCCATTGGCGTCTGCTACTAGTAGGATTGTTCTTTTGTGGGTCGCTGATGCTCACTGCCCAGAAAAGAGACGACATATCCGAGGATGATCCGCTCTTCGACCTCGAGGAATTCGTGGTCAACTATCATCCGGAGAATTTCGCCCCGGCCTTCCGGGTCAAGAGTCCCCAGTTTACCTATTACGAGCAGCCGAAGCTGGAACGGGGTGATCTCGTCCTGGCGCTGGAGTTCATGGACCGCTACCGGGAAAGCCTCATCCCGGGGCAGTACAAATGGGCCTGCATGTTGCATTTTCCGGTCATCGATGGCGAGGAGCGGCCGCACCTGAAGTGGCTCTGCCTCTATTTCTACAACGACCGCATGTTTGGTTATGATCCGGGGGCGGAGTACGAGTCCGACCGGCGTTTTTTTGTTCCCATCAGCTATGAAGACCGCATGAAGTCGGATGTCCTTTTCCAGTTTGCCTCCAGTTACGTCGAGGAGGTCTTCCCGGAACGGACCGAAGAGATCATCATCTACGAGGACATGGTGCTGGATGACGAGGAGGAATACGGCTACACCGAGGAGACTTGGGAAACCATCGATATTCCGGCAGGCAGGATTGACGGGGTCCTTCAATCCCAGAAGGGCAAGAGGCCTGAAGAGCTGGTGCGTTTGATTTACCGCTACGGGGAAGATCCCAATCCGGGCAGGGATGCGGAGTCCGCCTTCGGCAAGGCTGAGGATGTCGGCAAGGAGAAGTTTTCCTGGAGCGACTACTGGGATGAGCTGACCGGATACTATGACAATATAGAGGTGGCCAGCGAGATGCTCGCACCGCGATGGACTCAGAAGTTATATTTCCACTACACCAAGGACCTGTGGATTCTTCCGGACTATCATGGCAAGGCCTCGGCCTTGGCCTTTAACATTGGAACCCGCGTCTATGTGTATTCACCGAAGTACGGTGTCTGGAAGACGGACGCCACTATCCATGATTTGTCCGATCGCGAGGCCTTTGCCGACAAGATGAAGTACCCGGGGCTCAAGGAAATCGACCGGGTCGAGTTTATTCCCCTGGCGGAGAACCAGGCTGCGGAGAATTAGGCATCCCTGCCACCTGGACCTCGTAGAGGCGCCGGAAAAGGTCGTCCTGGAGGAGGGTTTCGAAATCCCCGCGGCAACGGATCCGTCCTTTTTCGAAGAGGAGGATGGTCTCGGCCATGCGGATGGTGGCGAAGCGGTGGGCGATAATGATCAGGGTCCGGTTGCGGGCGATGGCCTTCAGGGCCTGTTGGATTTTCTCCTCGCTCTCCGAGTCGAGGGCGGAGGTGGCTTCATCCAGGATGAGGATGGGGGCATTCTTGAGGAAAGCCCGGGCAAGGGCCAGACGCTGCCGCTGGCCGCCACTGAGGCGGACCGCGTTTTCCCCGACAATGGAATCGTATCCATCCGGCAACGACAAAATAAACTCCTCCGCATGGGCTTGCCGGGCGGCCTCCCGCATTTCCTCTTCCGAAGCTTCCGGGCGTGCCAGGAGGATATTGTCAGCTACCGTCCCGTTGAAAAGGACAGGGGCCTGGGGGACAAAGGCGATGTTGTCCCGCAGTTGTTCCTTCTTCAGTGAACGGATATCGACTCCATCGAAGAGGATGCTCCCGGAGTTGGGGTCGTAGAATCGCTGGACGAGCTTGGCGAAGGTGGATTTGCCGGCCCCGCTTGGTCCAACAAGGGCGCAGGTCGTGCCGAGGGGGATGCCCAGTTCCTGAATCTCAAGGTCCGGAGATTCGACCGTATCCATGTAGCTGAACCGCATGGCCTTGAACTGCAGGTTGCCCTTGGGGGCCGGCAGGACGACCGGTTCCTCGGAGTCCTTGACCGCCTCTTCCTCCTTGAGGACAATCTCGATCCGTTCGAACGAGCCACTGGCCTTCTGGACGCTATTGAGCATCCGGGCCAGACGCTTCAAGGCATCCACCGTGAAATAGAGCGCGCCGGCCACACCAATGAATACTGACACCTCAATGCCCGTCTGGTAGCAGTAGAGGAATGCCACCGAGACCATCACTACCGCAATCAGCTCCATAAAGGGCTGCGTCATGTGGTAGTACTTGGCGATCTTCATGGCAAACCGGTTGTAGGCCTTCAGCTTGACGTCGAAGCGCTCCTTTTCCCGCTCCTGCAAGTTAAAGGACCTGACCTCCACCACGCCGCGCAGGTTTTCCGTCATGATGTCGGAGAGTTCCCCGAGGGTGTGCTGCAACTCGCGCGAGCGGCGCCGCAGGTGACGGCCGATGTAGCGTACCGGGACCACCATCAGAGGGGCGAGGATGATCATCACGAGAAGGAATCCAATCTGCTTCTCCGTGATCGACAGGAAGATGAGGTACCCCAGTCCCGCCAAAAAGGTGAAGGGGTAAATGAAGGCCACCCGCGCCACCAGCAGTATCGCCTCTTGAATTTGCAAGGTGTCCCCGACCAGCTTGGCCATCAGGTCACCCGATTTGCGGCGCTCGAAGAAGACCACCGGGAGGGATTGCAGCTTGTTGAAAAGTTGATGGCGCACATCCATGAGGATGTTCTGCACGGCCCACTGGAGGAAGTACTGGTTGATGTAATAGGCAACACCGCGGACTATGAAAACGGCCGGCAGGAGGGAGGAAATAAAGAGCAAGTAGGCGAGGGAGTAGTCGCGTTCCGTATTCTCGAAAATGCTGGCGAACACCTTCTCGATAAAGAAGGGAACCCCGCCGCCACTGGTGATGCCGGCCACCGCGCCGGCCAGGACGCCAATGACCAACAGGCGGCGGTTCTTTTTGGCCAAGCTGTAATAACGGGAGTAATCCATGCTCGAAAGGGAGACATTTAAGAGGCCTCTGCTTATCATCTCAATCCCAATCTCAATCCCGATCTTACTCGGGTTAGGGCAATAAAAAGAAATTATAAGCATGGGGAATAGGTCCAACCAGACATGGGTAATCGTTTCCGCCCAAAGGGCGGTATGGAGGATAGCCCAGGGATGAGGCCTCCGAAGCGCGAAGCGCGAAGGAGGCGGATTCCCTGGGGGTCGGAGGCCCTAATTCCAGGCGCGGCCTGAAGGACCGCGGGGATCCGTGCGCCTTTTCAAGGCGCGCAGGGGAGGGTGAGGAACGCGTTTCCCGGGGAATCGTCCTCCGCTACGCGTGGCGTAGCGGCGTCCTCATCCCCGGGCTTGACTTGCTGCCACCCTGTGGGTGGCACTGAAGGTAATTTAAAGGCCATGCAGTGGGCGGCCGCTACCTCAGTATCCAAATTCTTTCCAATCCGATGAAGCAAAATCCTTCGCAGTCTGGAATCGGCGCCTAGGGATTAAGATTAAGATCAAGATTAAGATTCATACACATCGGGATACCCCGGGCCCCTTCGCTTGAAGCGCTTGTGGAGCCAGAAGTACTGGTCCGGGGCCTTGCGGACAAGCTCCTCGATGAGGTGGTTGATTTCCAGGGCATCCGCCTTAGCATCCTTGGTCGGCAAGTGGGTCAGTTCCGGGTAGATGTCCAGTTGATAGTGCCCGTCGGGACACCGGTACCCGACGAAGGGCAGGATGGCGGCCTTGCCCATCCGGGCGATGCGCCCGGTGGCGGTGTTGGTCACCGCGGGCTCGCCAAAGAAGGGAATGATGTCGCTGTATTTCATCTTCTTTCCCTGGTCCGGGGCGTACCAGACGAATTCACCGTCCCGGAGCGCCCGGATGAGGTCGTTCATCTCATCAAAGTGAATGACGTGGCGCATTTTCGTTTCCCGGATACGCGTCATTTCCCTGGCGATTACGGGCTGGTTAGGCTTGCGGTAGAGGCAACTGAAGGCCTTGTAATGCTCGACCATCATTCGCCCGCCGAATTCGAGAGTGGTGAAGTGGGCTGTCAGGAGCAGGGCGCCGCGTCCGGATTCCTCCACCGCCTTGAGGTGTTCCAGTCCGGTGACCCGGCTGATCTTTTCGAAATATCCTTCTGGCTTGTACCAACCCGCGGCCATCTCGAAAATCCCCATACCCATCGACTGGTAATGGCGGAAGAGTAACTGGCGCCGCTCCTTTTCGCTCATCTCCGGAAAGCAAAGGCGCAGATTCACCAACCCAACCTTCTGGCGATAGGGAAAGAGGATTCCTGCGACCGAGCCAATGCCCTTCCCAAGGCCCCGCATCCAGCTGAAAGGCAGCTTGGCACTCAGTTTCAGGATGAGTATACCGAGGGCGGCAAGGACGTTTGCGGGGCGCCAAAGGGAGGTTGATGTCGATCTGGGCATCTGCAAGAAGGCGGTAATCGTGGAATTCTGGGATTGGCAGAAGTGTTGACGAGCTCCATGCTGAGGGCAAGAACGGAGACTGGCCTTAACGTGTCAGCCCAATACATGAATCCTTTACCGACATTTTCTGAACCCCATTTTGCCGATTATTCCTCGCCCCCATTCAAGCCGGGACCCTTGAGCCGCTTGCTTCCGAGCGCATTGTTCTATTCCCGGGTTGCCCGGACCGTGTTTGCCTCTTCCTACAAGGCCAAGCGGGGAAAGTTCAGCGACTGGGCATGGTATTCCGCCAGCCTCAAAATCCGGCAGGCGTTTGAAAAAACAGGGGCCCATGTCTCTGTCACGGGTACGGCCAATATTGCCAATCTGGACGAGCCCTGTGTCTTTATCGGCAACCACATGAGCACTGCGGAGACGTTCCTGATGGCCTCCATGGTCCTTCCTTTCCGCCCGCTGACTTTTGTCGTCAAGGAGGCTCTCGTCCAATACCCTGTCTTCAAGCATATCATGCTTTCCCGTAATCCGATCGTGGTTGGCCGGGTTAATCCGCGGGAGGACCTCAAGGCGGTCCTCCATGGTGGACGCGAACGGCTTGAGGCGGGTACCTCCATCGTCATTTTCCCCCAGAAGACCCGCACCGTGCAGTTTGAGCGGGAGTCCTTTAACACCATCGGGGTGAAGTTGGCCAAGCGGGCAGGGGTCCCGGTCATTCCGCTGGCTCTGAAGACCAATGCCTGGAGCAATGGCAAGTTGTTCAAGGACTATGGCCCCTTCCTTCCCCATGAACCGGTCCATTTCGCCTTTGGCGAGCCCATCCGGATCGAGGGCCCCGACCGCGATGCGCATGAGGCCGTCATTCACTTTATCGAGTCCCACCTCCAGGAGTGGGGGATTATGAAATAAGATAATAGGAGTCGGCCCTTCAGGGCCGGTCGCGACACAACCGGCCCTGAAGGGCCGACTCCTCAAACGCGGACCGACATTTTGGGCTTTCCACTGCCATGGGCATTTGCATCGTTGGTCGCTTATGCTGGATCTTAAGTTTTTCCGTGAGAATACCGACCTCATTCGGCGCGGCATAAACCGCAAGAAATTCGACTGTGATCTCGACACCGTCCTGGAGTTGGATGACAGCCGCCGCCGCATTATCCGCGAAGCCGAGGAGAAGCGGGCTGCCCAGAAGGCGGCCAATGCGGAAATGGCCAAGCTCGACAAGGGCTCCGACGCCTTCAAGGCCAAGTTGGCCGAGATGCGGGAACTCTCCCAGGAGGTGAAGGCGCTCCAGTCCCAGCAGGCGGAAGTGGAGACGGAGTGGGAAGCTGCTTTCCTGGCCATCCCGAACATTCCGGATCCCAGCGTCCCGGACGGCGAGACAGAGGATGACAATGTGGTCTTCCACACTTGGGGCGAACCGGAGGATGTTTCTTCCAGCGCGGCCGCTCACTTTGATATTCCCTGGTTTGCCCATTACGTTGATCTTGAGCGTGGAACCAAGATCACGGGTGCCGGTTGGCCGGTCTTCCGTGGCCAGATGGCCCGCTTGGTGCGGAGTTTACTGACCTTCTTCATCGAGGAAAACACCGCTGCCGGGTTTGAGGAGGTGCACCCGCCGATCTGTGTCAGTGCCGCCAGTGCGACTGCCACCGGTCAACTCCCGGACAAGGAGGGCCAGATGTATCATGTCCAGGAAGATGGACTGTACCTGATCCCGACCGCCGAGGTTCCGGTGACCAACTTCTACCGAGACGAATTTATCGATGCCGCTGACCTGCCTTTGAAGGCTTGTGCTTACACGCCCTGTTTTCGGCGTGAGGCAGGCAGCTATGGCAAGGATGTCCGTGGGCTCAACCGTGTGCACCAGTTCGACAAGGTGGAACTTGTGGAATGGGTTCACCCGGACGAGGGGATGAATGAGCTGGAGAACCTACGGACCCACATTCAGGGATTGGTGGAAAAACTGGAGCTGCCTTACCGCACCCTCCTGATGTGCTCCAAGGACATTGGCTTCCCGCACGCCAAGCAGTATGATGTTGAGGTCTGGGCGGGTGGCCAAAAGCGTTGGCTGGAAGTTTCCAGCGCCAGCTGTTTCACTGATTTCCAGGCCCGGCGGGCCAACATCCGTTTTCGCGACGAAAGCGGAAAGCCGCGCGTGGTCCATACCCTCAACGGGTCTGGTCTCGCCATTCCACGGGTCCTCGCAGCCCTGCTGGAAAACAATCTGCAAGCCGACGGAAGCGTTTTGCTTCCGGGTGCGTTGGTCCCGCATTTTGGAGGCGACCGCCTGACGCCGCCCATCAGCTGATGCGATGACTGACTGGCCGGAGATTGCCCGGCGTTTTGCTGAACCGGAGCCGGTAAGCCGGTTGGACCCGGTGGTGGTTGATTTCCTGGAAAAACTACCCGCCAAACGGCCGGTGCTTGCCGCCTGCTCCGGCGGGCCGGATTCGGTCTTCCTGGTCCTTTGCCTGCATGCGTTTTTTGCCGAATCCCCGAATCAGCTGCACATCCTCCACTTCCACCATGGGATCCGGGGTACGGATGCGGATGGGGATGCCGAATTTGTCCGGGAATCGGCCAACCAATTGGGCCATCCTTTCCACATCGGCCGACCCGAGACGCCCCTGACACCGGATGAGGCCGCGCTCCGAAGTGCCCGTTATGACTGGATGGGCAAAATCTACCGGCAACCGGGTGCAGGTGCCCTGATCCTCGGGCAGCACGCCAATGACCTGCTGGAGTCGCAGTTGATGGCCCTGCTCAGCGGTTCCGGTCCGGCAGGCTTGGCCACGCCGATGCCGGTTCGTTCCTTCACGGATGGACAGGTACGCCTGCGGCCCTTGCTGCGCCTCAGGAGGGGCCAGATTATGGCCATCCTCGATAAGTTACCTGTCCCTTACCGGATGGATTCCACAAATGCGGACACCGCCTATACCCGCAACTGGCTGCGTCAGGAAATCGTGCCCCTGCTGGAGAAGCACTTCCCGCAGGACATTCACGCCGGAGCCGCCCGGACGCGACAATTGATGGAGGAAATGGTGGATTCCCTCGACCATGCGATTGAGGAGCTGGGTCTGGATTTGACCGATCCGCTCCGGATTGACCTGAAGCAGGTAATGGGCGGGGCGCCCGCACTGGCCCGGCGCGTTCTCATGGCCTGGTGGCTGCGGCACAATCCGCAACAACCCTTCCCGACCCGGCCGGCGGATACCCTGGTTGATGCCATTTCAGCTGGCAAGACCGGGCTAATTTTACCTGTTGGGATGGTTGAGAATTTTGGTGAAATGCCGCAAGTTGTTGAGCTTAAGGAAGATAATCTATTAGTCCTGCGGCCTGGAAAGGCCCCCGAGCCAAGGCCGTGGAGTGGGGGCAATCATTGGCATTGGAAGGCTGGAAGCCTTTTCCTTCCTGACGGAGCAGGCCTTGAGGGAGAAGCGGTCCAGCTACCCGAGATTGGACCGTTTGCCTATGAATCGGCTAATCCCCGAACGGAGGCCTGGGTGGCCGGCGTCGATGGACCGATTGAGGTGCGTCAATGGATGCCGGGGGACCGTTATCAGCCGCTGGGCGCTCCGGGAAGACGCAAGGTGCAGGATATTTTTACCGATGCGAAGCTTAATTCCGAACAAAAATCCCGTCTGCCCGTCCTACTGGATAGTCGGGGCTCCATCGTCTGGATCCCCGGATTTCCGCCGGCCGAGGCTTTCCGGATTTGCCACAATCACAAATCGGCTCTAAAGTTGACTTACAATCTGCAATAGGCACGTTTGCCACTTCATTATGGTTGAGAATCCCAATCAAAAGCGCAACAAGCCCCTCAATAACGGGGGCCAATTCCGGATGCTGAGCATCTGGTTGCTCGTATTTTTTGTCATCTTCGCGATCCTTTTCATCAGCAACTCCGACATGCAACAGTCCGAGGAGCTGACTATCCGGCAGGTCATCCAGGAGGCTGAGAAGGGCGAGGAGAGCCGGATTGTTCCCGGCGCCGTCATCAAGGCTGCTCCCCACGGAGGGACCAAATGGCATGAGATTCGGGGTCGCCTCAAGACCACAGGTGGCGAGGACATCACCTTTCTCGCAGAAGGCCAGCTGACCGAGGAAAATATCCAGGTCCTTCAGGAATCCGGACTCTTCAAGGAGGAGCCGGCAAGCACGCTCTTTACCCAGGTCCTGCTCAACCTGCTGCCGATCCTGCTCATCCTGCTCATTCTCTATTTCCTCTTTGTCCGGCAGTTGCGCAGTGCCGGCCGGGGCGCGATGAACTTCGGCAAGAGCAAGGCCCGTATGCTCACCCGCGACCGCGAAAAGGTCACTTTCAAGGACGTTGCCGGCTGTGACGAGGCCAAGGAGGAAGTGGCGGAAGTGGTTTCCTTCCTCAAGGATCCGAAGCGCTTCCAGCGTATCGGCGGCCGTATCCCCAAGGGGGCCCTCCTGGTGGGGCCTCCAGGAACCGGTAAGACCCTCCTGGCCCGTGCTGTGGCCGGCGAGGCCGATGTGCCGTTCTTCAGTATTAGCGGCTCGGACTTTGTGGAGATGTTTGTCGGGGTCGGGGCCGCCCGTGTCCGTGACATGTTTGAGCAGGGCCGCAAGAACGCCCCCTGTATTATCTTTGTTGATGAAATCGACGCCGTTGGCCGCCAGCGAGGAGCTGGTCTTGGCGGTGGCAACGACGAGCGTGAACAGACCCTCAATTCCCTTCTTGTCGAGATGGACGGCTTTGACGGCCATGAAGGCGTCATCATCATGGCGGCGACCAACCGGCCGGATGTTTTGGACAATGCGCTTCTCCGTCCCGGACGATTTGACCGGCAGATCATGATCGACTTGCCGGACCTGCATGGTCGTGAGGAAATCCTCAAGGTCCATGCCAGCAAGATTAAGCTGGGTGATGATATCGACCTGTTCAATGTCGCCCGCAATACCCCCGGGTTCTCCGGGGCCGACCTGGCCAACCTGCTCAACGAGAGCGCGCTCATTGCCGCCCGCTACAACAAGAAGGTTGTCGACCGGCATGACGTCGAGGAAGCCCGTGACAAGATTGCCTTCGGCCGTGAGCGGCGCAAGCTCATGGACGACGAGGACAAGCGGATGACCGCCTTCCACGAGGCTGGGCACGCACTCGTCCAAGCGGTTATCGATGACGGCCATCTGCCGCTGCACAAGGTGACTATTATTCCGCGGGGACGGGCCCTCGGCCTGACCATGATGCTGCCCAAGAAGGATATTCTCGGACAGTCCCGTAAGCATCTCCTGAACCAGATCTGCTGTGCCATGGCCGGCCGTATCGGGGAGGAAATTGAGACCCAGGACTTCAGCAATGGTGCTGCCAACGACATCAAGCAGGCGACCAAGATTGCCCGTCACATGGTCTGTGACTGGGGTATGAGCGACCTCGGTCCGGTGGCCTTCGGGGAAAACCAGGAACAGGTCTTCCTCGGCAAGGAAATCAACCGAACCCAGAATTTCAGCGAGTCGACCGCGGAGAAGATCGATAGGGCCATTTCCGTCATCATTGAGGACCAGTACAACCGGGCTCACAAGATTGTCGAGGACCACCATGAGGCCCTGCGTATGATTGCCGAGGCGCTTCTCGAGCACGAGACCATCGAGGGCATCCACGTCGAGGAGATCATTAAGTACGGGGAAATCCGCACCACCGTCGAGACCATCAAGGACCGCGCCGACAGCGCCGACGATGAAGAGCCTGAGGACGAATTGGCCGCCAAAAAGCCTGAGGATGGTAAAAAGGATGATGGCGAATTGAGCGCGGAAGCCGCCCCGGCCCCGGCCTGATCCTAATCACGGGGTAATCTACAAGAGCGAAGCGTGGAGCCACCCATCGGACTCGAACCGACGACCTGCTCATTACGAGTGAGCTGCTCTACCAACTGAGCTAGGGTGGCGTCCAAAGAAGGGTCGGAATTTGTTAAGCCGCATGGTCCTTGGCAAGAAGAAAACCGAGGAATGAAAAAAATAGATTTGCTTTCGGGCCCGGCTTCCGTATGGGTCACTCTTTTTCTTTGATCGGAAATTTGCGATCACCCAATTTTTCACGCAATGAAACAGATTACGCTTAACACAAAACCAAGAACGGAGATGGGCCGGACGGCCAGCAAGCACCTGCGTCAGCAGGGAATTGTCCCGGCCATCATTTACGGGGAATCCGGTGTCCGCCACCTGACCCTGGATGCCCACGAATTTGGCATGGCCTATCGCAAGTTTTCCGGTACCGCTGCCCTCATTGAACTTCAGGAAGAGGGAGGCGATTCCCACTATGCTATTATTCAGGAGCTGCAGCGCAATCCGCGTACCGACGCCTTTATCCATATTGACTTCAAGGAAATCGTCCGTGGTAAGGAAATGGAGACCGACATTCCGGTAGCCACCCGCGGTACGGCCGACGGGGTCAGGAATTACGGTGGGGTCCTTGAGATCAGCACCCAGACCCTCCGGGTTCGTTGCCGCCCGCGCGACCTGCCCGAGGCCATAGTTGTCGATGTCACCGAACTGGAAATCGGCAAGTCCATCCACTTGTCGGAAGTGGATGCTCCGGAAGGAGTGACCTTCCTCGGTGATCCGGAACTTGTCCTCATTGCCTGTGTTGGTGCCTCTGCCGGTGCCAGCGGGGCCGAGGAAGGGGAAGCGGAAGGCGAAGAAGCCGCTGCCGAAGGGGAAGCCGCTGCCGAAGCCGGCGAGGAACCCAAGGCTGAAGAGGCTGCCGCCGCCGAGTCCTGATCGTTTTTATTTGTTCTTTGCATGCAATCGGTGCGTGTCATCGCCGGCCTGGGTAACCCCGAGGCCCGATACGATGGGACACGCCACAACATCGGTTTTGCCGCGGAGGATAAACTCGCCGAGGCCCATTCCGCTTTATGGAAAGCGGAGAGCCGGATGTGTGCCCACACCGCTACCATCGAAATAGCTGGCCAGCCTGTGCTCCTGCTCAAACCGCAGACGTACATGAATGCCAGCGGAAAGGCTATCGGGAATGTATGCCGTTTCTATAAATGGTCCCCGAAGTCGGTTATGGTTGTGGTTGACGAGTTTCAACTGCCCCTCGGGCAGACCAAGCTCTCCCTCCGCGGTAGTGCGGGCGGGCACAATGGTGTCGATGACATCATCCAGCGTTATGGGTCGGAGTTTCCCCGGTTCCGGATTGGCATTGCGCCAGAGGAACCTACCCGCGCCAGCATGACGGATTACGTCCTCGGGAAATTCACCCCCGGGGAAACAAGCACTCTCAACAATTGCTGGGATCGCATTCTCTCTGAAATGGCATTGGCCATTCAGAAGGGTCCGGCCCTCGCAGCCAACACAATCAACCAACGCATTCTCAAGAATGAGCCTTCAAAAAAATCGGAAATATAACGTTACCATTATCCTCGACACGCGCGGATACGAGTCGCCCGTGGAAACGCTGGAAGAAACGGTGACCGAACTCATGAAGAACGCCGGTGGTGAAGTCGAGTCCATGGAAAACCTCGGACGCCGCGATTTCAGCCGCATCACCGAAAAGGGACATACCGGGGATTCCTATCTCTCGGTCGTTGTCACCGGACCGGCTGGCCTGCCGGATTCCTTCCAGGACGCGATCCGTCTTGACCGTCTCGTCAAGCGGGCAATGTTTAAGTCTGCCTGAACATAAACCGGAGGACCTGAGCTATGGCAAACTTCAACAAAGTGTTACTGATGGGTAATTTGACCCGCGATCCCGAAGTGCGGACTACGCCGACCGGGATGAAGATTGCCAAGTTCGGCATGGCCGTAAACCGTCGTTTCCGTACCCGTGACAACGAGGCCCGGGAAGAGACCACCTTTGTCGACTTGGATGCCTTTGGAAACCAGGCCGAGATTATCGAGAAATACTGCCAGAAGGGATCCCCCCTTTTTGTGGAGGGCCGCTTGCGGCTCGACCAGTGGGAGACCCAGAATGGCGAAAAGCGATCCAAGCTCGCGATCGTGGTGGAAAACTTCCAGTTTCTCGGCTCCGGTGGCAGCCAGGAGCGTTCGGAGGAGCCCCGTGGGGCACAGGACAGTCCGCGCCCGGCCCAGGATTCCGGAGCCTCCGGTGGAGACAGCTTCGACGACGACGAGGTCCCCTTTTAATCACAACTGATTGCAATCAACCATTTACTTTTTCAGAGGAGAATTATTCCCATGGCAAACGCAGAACTTCTGTTACTTCAACCGGTGGAGAACCTCGGCAACGAGGGTGACACCATTATCGTAAAGACCGGCTACGCCCGCAATTTCCTGTTGCCGCGCGGCCTCGCCATCCCTGTTACCCGGGCCAACCGGAAGCAGATTGACGCCCTCAAGGACCGTGCCGATAAGCGCCGGGCCGCCGAGCTCGAAAGCGCCCAGCAGGTCGCTGCCAAGCTGGAGACGATCAAGATTGTCTTCGCCGTCAAGACAGGCCCCGGAGGCAAGATGTTCGGAGCGGTCACCGCCCAGGATCTTGTCAGCCGCATCGCCGAGGAAGGCGTCGAACTGGACAAGAAGCAGGTCAGCCTCTACACCCCCATCAAGAGCCTTGGCAAGCACAGCACCCGCGTCCGCCTGCATGAGGACGTTTCCCTTGATTTCGAATTCGAGGTTGTTTCGGAGAATCCGATCGAAGAAGGAGAAGGAGAGAGCGAAGGCGCTGCAGAGGCGTAAGCCCCCGTCCCTGACCCTTGATTGAGGACCTTTTACATGCGACATCGCACCTGCCATGACTGAGGAGCGAGGACGCATAGCGCCGCACAGCCTGGAGGCGGAAGAAGGTCTTCTCGGATCCTGCCTGATCGATCCGGGAGCGGATATCCTTTCCGCCTGCATGGAAGCCGGCCTGAAGGCGGAATCCTTCTTCAAGCCGGCCCACAAGGTCATCTTTCATGTGATGCAGACCCTCTACGCCGAGAACAGCGGCGTGGATGAGGTCACGGTCCTGGATGCCTTGAGCAGCCGGCCGGTCGGCAGCATCGACTGGCTCTATCGGCAACAGCGCAACACGGATCCCAAAACCCCGCTGATTCAATTGGTGGGCGGCCCGGCAGCCTTGATCCAGTTGACGAACCGGATCGAGTCCATTGCCAATGCCCGTTACTGGCTCGACATCGTCCACCAGAAGTGGCTCCTGCGGCGGCTGATTGAGACGGCCTCCCACATTGCCGAGGAGGCCTATGTCAACCAGGACCAACTGGAGGCCTTTATCGGTGACGCTGAAGCCCGAATTCTTTCCATCCAGGAAGACCGCTCCGGCGACTCGGCGAAGAAGTTTGATGAGTCGATTGAGGACGCCGGGACACTGATCCGGAATATCCTCGAGGGGAACCAGGATGCAGGTGTCCTGACAGGATACAAGGATATCGATGGGATGACCTTCGGGCTTCACTCGGGGCAGATGGTGGTCCTTGCAGCCCGTCCTTCAATGGGGAAAACCTCCCTTGGGATGAATATTGCCGAGAATGCTGCCCTCCCGCACCATGGAGAGGGAAAAGGCATCCTTGTCTTCAGCTTGGAAATGCCTTCCGAGCAATTGGCCATGCGGATGCTTTGTGGCCGGGCCAAGGTCAGTATGCGACGGGTCCGCGATAGGATGATCAGCCAGAAGCAGCAGGCGGATCTCGCCCGGGAGGCCAAGGTCCTCAAGACTGCTCCCATCTGGGTAGACGACGCCAGCGGGATCAACATCCTGCAATTGCGGGCCAAGGCCCGGCGAGTCCACCGGCAGCACAAGGTGCAGCTGATCGTCATCGATTATCTTCAGCTCATCAGCGGGACGGATTCCCGGGTGCCCCGGGAGCAGCAGATTTCTGAAATCAGCCGTGGGATCAAGGCCATGGCCAAGGAATTAAACGTCCCGGTCCTCGTTCTCAGCCAGCTGAACCGGTCCTCTGAAAAGGAAAACCGCCAGCCGCGGATCTCCGATCTGCGCGAATCAGGGTCCATCGAACAAGACGCCGACGTTGTTTTCCTGCTTGCCGCGAGGCAAAACACCGAGGATAACCCCACTGTGCCGCAAGCGTCCCGTGAGCGGGACCTCATAATCGCCAAGCAGCGCAACGGTCCGACCGGCAGCGTGGCTTTGACCTTTATCCCCGAATTTACTCGCTTTGAAAACCATACTGACCAGCCTTTGGAATAATCATATGAGAGGCCTTATCCAATACCTGATTCTCGGACTCCTCCTGGCGGCTCTCAGCCCGCTTTCCGCCCAGACTCAAGTCACGGACCGAATCGTCGGCGACATCGATATCGAGTTTGTCGATATTCGGAATATCAGTGATGAAGCTGTCCTGGCCCGTCTGCAAATACGGGAAGGAATGCCTTTCAGCCAGAACCTTGTCGACCGCTCGATCCGCAACCTTTATGGCACCCGGCTTTTCGACTTCATTGAGGCCCGGACAGAGGACATGAGTGGCGGGCAACTGCGGGTCATCTTTACGGTCCAGGCCCGTTACCGGATTTCTGAAATCGAGATTACCGGTAACAACAAGGTCAAGACCCGGCGTTTGCGCCGTGAGGTGGATATCCGGGTTGGCCAGAGTATTGATGAGCGGCGTATCCGGCGGGGTGCAGACAGCATCAAGGAATACTATCGCGACAAGGGATACACAGAAGTCCGGGTCGATTACCGCATCGACAAGAATCCCAACACCGGGGACGGGGCCGTTGTTTTCCTCATCAATGAAGGACTCAAGCTGAAGATTGATGATGTCGAATTTATCGGCAACACGGCATTTTCCGGTCGCCAGTTGAAGAAGGAAATGGAGACCCGCAAACGCTGGTTCCTTTCCTGGCTCACCGGCTCCGGCCGGTTTGACGAGGTCAAGTTCCAGGAAGATCTTGAGCGCCTGCGCGCCAAGTACCTCAATGCCGGTTACCTCGATGTCAGTATTCCGGAATCAAACGTTTCCCTGGATTATCCCAAGCCGGGTAAGATTGTTGTCACCATCCGGGTTGACGAAGGCCGCCAGTACCGGGTGGGGGATATCCGCTTTGAAGGAAATACCATTTTCCCGACACCGCTTCTCTTTGCCTCCATCGATCTCCTGCCGGGGGACGTTTTCTCCCCGGAAGTCCTCGATGAGGATGTTGAGCGCCTGACTAACATCTACGGCTCCGTTGGTTACCTCGACACCAGTGTCCGTCCCGACCGCCGGGCCAATATCGAGACCGGTAACATCGACCTCATCTACAACGTCCGCGAAAGCGAGAAGTTTGACGTGGAGTCGATCATCATCGAAGGCAACACCAAGACCAAGAGCACGGTCATCATCCGGGAACTGGCCTTGTCCCCCGGACGGACCTTCAACATGGTCTACATGAAGAACAGTGAGGCCATCCTCAAGAATACCCGCTTCTTCGAGGAAGTGCAGCTTTCCCCGGAACCGACCAACATTCCCGGCAAGCGAAACCTCAAAATCCGGGTCAAGGAAGGCCGTACCGGAAACTTCCAGTTCGGGGCCGGATTCAGCTCCATTGAGAATGCGGTCTTCTTCTTTGAAGTTTCCCAAGGGAACTTCGATCTCTTCAAGTGGCGCTCACCCTTCCTGCAGGGGGATGGTCAGAAGTTCCGCTTCCGCGGTTCCATTGGCTCCACCTCCAACGAAGTGGTCCTGGCCTTTGAGGAGCCCTGGTTCTTCGAGCGACGACTGGCCTTCGGGTTTGAGCTCTTCCGGCGGGAAACGGACTTCAACAGTACGACCTACGACGAAATGCGGACCGGTCTGCAGCTGTATCTGAGGAAGCGACTCTTCGGTCTCGTCAATGGCCAGTTGGCCTACAACTACGAAGTTGTCGACCTTCGCAATGTCAGTGGCAATGCGCCCTTTGTCATCCGCGAGGAGGCGGAGGAAAGCCCGCGCTCCGTGTCCAAGATGGCCTTCACGATGTGGCGTGATACCCGGAACGACCTCATTTTTACCACCCGCGGCAGCCGTATTTCGCTTGCCACGACCTTTGCCGGTATCGGGGGGGATACGGAATATCTCAAGTTCGAGGGCCGCAGCGCCTTTTTCCTCCCGACCTTTGAAATCGGTGACCAGGTCATCATCGTGCTCGCCCGCGCCGGCTCGATTTGGGAATACAGCGGCCAGTTCGCTCCCTTCTTTGATCGGTTTTACATGGGCGGGCCGGATTCCCTGCGCGGATTTGACTACCGCGATGTCGGACCGATCAGTGGTTTTGATGAGGATGGTAGTCCCAATGGCGACTTCATCGGCGAGCCCATCGGCGGGAATTCCTACGGCTTCGCCAGTGTAGAATACTCAGTCAAGTTGGCCGACGCCATGCGGATCGCGATCTTTTACGACTGGGGCTTCGTCAACAAGGATGACTTCGACTTCAATCCCTCTACCTACAACGATAATTGGGGTATCGGGGTACGTCTTCTCGTCCTTGGGAATCCCCTTCGTCTCGACTACGGGATACCCATCACTTCATCGGAATACTACGATGAAAACGGGAACCTCCGCTACACCAACGATACCGGAAATCAGTTCAATTTCTCTTTTGGTACTCGTTTCTAAATTTGAACACCCCTTTGTTTCTGGGGTCTCTTCAACATTGACCTATCGAACAAATCCATCAAAACATTCATGAAAATGAGAAATATAAAGAAACTCCTTCTGCCCGTTCTCGCGATGGGCGCCCTTGCTTTTAATGCGGCCAATGCGGAGGTAACAATCGTTACTGTGAATCTGCAGAAGCTTCTCGACGGCTACTACAAGGCCGCACAGGCCACACAGCGCCTCGAAAGTGTCCAGCAGCAAGCTGTCGCCGAGCGCGAGGAAAAGGCCAAGGAACTCGAGACCCTCGTCCAGGACTTCCAGGCCAAGCAGGAAGAACTGCAGAACCCTGTCCTTTCCGAGGATTCAAAGGCTGAAATGGAAGCGGAAATCCAGCAAATGGGTCTCGGCATCCAGCAGAAGCAGCAGGAAGCCCAGCGCTGGTGGCAGCAGAAGGTGAATGACCTGCAGCAGCAGAGCCAGGAAATCAGCCGCGACCTCATCAACGAGATCGTCAAGCTGGTGCAGGAAATCGCCCTCCGGGACCACTCTGCCGACCTCGTCCTCGACAGCAGCTCTCCGGCTGGTGGTGTCCCCACTGTCCTTTATGGCAGCGACGCCCTGGACATCACCGACAAGGTGCTGAACCAGCTCAATGCTGACGCACCGACCGAGTAAACCCTGCTCAACGGTCCTTCAATTTCCAAATCCCGGTTCCGCGCTGCGGGGCCGGGATTTTTTTGTAACCCAAAATCTCAACAGGTGCCCGGACCGAGCCCCACTGGGCGGTCACTCAGGCAATTGCCTTGTGGATAGCGACAATGGAACCGGTCAGTCCTGTGGCCTCAATGGCGCTGAATCCGGCGGCTGCCAGCTCTTCGCTGAGGCTGGCCTTGTCCGGGAAAGCCTCGATGCTCCCGGCCAGATAATCGTAGGCGGCTTTGTCGCCGGTAGCCAGTTTGGCCAACTGCGGCAGGACATACTTCAGGTAGGGACCGTAAATCGGCTTCATCCAGGCATCCGGCTGGGTGAACTCTAGGACGAAGAGGGCACCACTGCCGGGTTTGAGGATGCGGCGCATCTCACAGAGGCCCTTGTGCCGGTCCTCCAGGTTACGCAAACCGAAGGCGATGGTCACCGCCTCGACGCTGGCATCCGGCAGGGGCAGGTTAAGGCAGTCGCCAAAGGCGAAACTCAGCTCGCCAGGAAGGTTGCGATCTTCCTGTTTACGGCGAGCCTCTTCGAGCATCGGCTCACAGAAATCAAGACCATGGATGGGGCAGGTGGCCGGCAGCTTCTTCCGCATCGCGAGAGCAACATCCCCGCTACCCGTTGCCAGATCGGCCACTGCACACGGTTGATGCCGCGCCACCGCTTTGACCAACCGGTAACGCCAGTAGAAATCCATGCCCCCACTGAGAAAGTGATTGGCAAAGTCATAGCGTCCGGAAATTCCGGAAAACATGGTCTGGACGGATTTACCTTCGGGCATTCGCTTTTCTCTTAGGTCTCGGGTTGGAGTCCCGGCTTCAGCCGGATACCGCCTGAAGGCAGAATTCCAACCCATTGGGTTAAGCTTCTTCTTCGGGCTCGCTTGGTTCCGGCGGATTTTCCTGGGCCTGGTTAAAACTTTCCACGACCATCTTGGAAAGTTCCGCATCAGGGTTCTCCGCCATGGTGCGGTTGATTTCAAAGGTGGTGCTGCCGGTGTTGCGGGAGACGATTTTCAGGCCGTATTCCAGATCCTTGAAGCGCTCCTCGCAGATGGCCCGGATTGTCTTGTCGCGGTCCACGGCCACATCGATAAGGAGGTCACAGGCCTCCTCGCTGAAGGAAATCGTCATGCCGGTCGTGCTCTTGAAACGCTCGATGAAAGCATCCAATTCCTGGCGCAGGATGTTGCGTTTCATGTGGCTGTGTTCCTTGAGCAGCTCCTTCAATGCTTCCTGCGGCTCGGCCACGGTTTCCCGGGTAACCTCGAATGAGGGGGCACCCGCCGACGGCAGTTCGAACTTGAAGTAGCGGAAGACTCGTTCAAAGACCGTCATGAGCCCACGGGCACCGGTCTTTTCCTGGTAGGCGCGCTCGGAAATTTCATCGATGGCCTCCGTCGTTACCTTGAAGTCAATGCCATAGCCCTTGAAGTCCTGGGTGTACTGCTCGAGCAGGTTGTCCTCGGCACTGGTGAGGATGGCAGCAAGGTCCTTCGCGGCCAGCGGGTCGCAGGCCACCCGCACTGGCAGACGGCCGACAAACTCCGGTTCAAAGCCGTACTTGATGAGGTCGTTGGTTTCGACGTTGTGGAGGTACTCACTGGCCTCCCTGTCTATGATGTCCCGGGTGTTGCCAAAGCCAATGGAGTTGGCCTCGAGGCGTTTCTTGACGGATTCCGCCAGCTTGTCGAACGCGCCACTGACAATAAACAGGATGTGCCGGGTGTTAATGCTGCGCTTGCGGGGCTTGCCGCCTCGACTGGCCTCCATCATGGCGCTCATCTGGGCCATCATGTCGGTGGGGCTGAAAAGGTTGACGTCGGTGTCCTCCATCAGCTTGAGAAGATTTATCTGCACTCCCCGGCCCGATACGTCCTTGCCACCGGAAATATTGCTGGCAGCAGCGATCTTGTCGATCTCGTCAATATATATGATGCCATACTGGGCCAGATCAGCATTGGAGCCCGAGACCTTGTAGAGATCGCGGACCAGGTCTTCCACATCCGCCCCGACATAGCCGGTCTCGGAAAATTTGGTCGCATCGGCCTTCACAAAAGGCACCCCAATCAGCTTGGAGATGTGCCGCATGATGAAGGTCTTTCCGACGCCTGTTGGTCCAAGGAGGAGAATGTTCTGCTTGTGATAATCCTTTTCCAGCAGTTTGGGGTTCTCCAGGCATTGCCGGACATGGTTGTAATGGTCGCAGATGGCCACCGAGAGAACCTTTTTTGCCTCTTGTTGCTGGATGACGAACCGGTCCAGGTAATCCCTGATTTCGCGCGGCTTGAAATTGAAATTGCGAATCTGTTCCAGAGCTTCTTCCGCCTCCTGATCCTGCTTGGAGGGGCCATCCTCAGCGGGTTTCTGCGGTGGGACCTGCTGGCCCGGCATGACGCCCGTGATCTGGACATTGCCACTCCGCAGCGCGTCCTGCAGCTTCTCCTGGAGTTCCTCCAACGGTGTTTTATCTTTACTCATTGATGATGTTTTGTGTTGGCACTCTTGACAGCATGTGCCTGCTTATTAAGGAATTACTGTAAATCCTTAGAATTTTTTAAGTTAAACCAATATTCCCATGTCCGCAAACCTGACCAAGAGAGATATCGTCCTCAGTATTCATAATGAGGTCAAGACCGAGTACCCTGAAGTCTCTCAGAAGGCCATTCGGGAAATCGTGCAGCGGACGCTCGACGAGATTTCCAAGGCGCTGTCCTCCGGCAAGAACGTTGAATTGCGGAACTTCGGGGTTTTTGAAGTGCAGGTCCGCAAGGCCCGGATTGGGCGTAATCCCAACCGGCCGGAAAAGGATGTCGTCATTCCCGAGCGGTCGGTCATCAAGTTCAAGTCCGGGAAGGAACTCAAGGCCAACCTGAAGGACTTGGACGATAACCGGCAGGCTTAAGCTCGCCCACCCAGCGCCATGTTTGAAGTGCTGCCGGGTTTCAGGGATTTCTATCCCGATGATTGCCGGAAACGGAACTACATATTCCGCCAGTGGACCAACTGGGCCCGCCGTTTCGATTTCCTGGAGTATGATATCCCGACGCTTGAACCGCTGGACCTCTTCACCCGCAAGAGCGGGGAGGAAATTGTCAGCCAGTTGTTCCACTTTGTCGACCAGGGAGAACGGTCGGTTGCCCTGCGTCCCGAGCTGACGCCCTCTCTGGCCCGTATGGTGGGCAGCAAGATCAATAGCCTCAAGCGGCCGGTGAAGTGGTTCAATATCGCTGAAAACTTCCGCTATGAGCGGCAACAGAAAGGACGTCTGCGTTCGCATTACCAGTTCAATGCCGATATCTTTGGTGAGGCCGGACCGCAGGCGGATGCGGAAGTGATGGCCCTGGCAGTTAGCGTCCTGCGCGAGTTTGGATTCAAGCCGGGTGATATCAAGTTGCGCCTCAGCGACCGGCTCTTGTGGACCCTTTTCCTGGAAGGACTGGGATTTGCCGGGGATGCCGCCCTCGAAGTGCTGGCAGTCATCGACAAGATGGAGCGCATGTCCACCGAGGACCTCCGCGACAAGTTGAAGCCTTTCTTCAACGACGCCGTGGACGATTTCCTCGGGACCGTCGAGCTGCTGCGCGCCCAGCGGGATATCGAAGGGCTGCAGGAAGTTGTTGCAGGCCTCGCGCCCACGGCGGAAATAAAGGAATCGTTTACAGCGCGCATCGGGGAATGGAAAGTCCTCCTCGACTCCCTGGAAGCACACGGAGTGGGGGACTACATTCAGATCGACCTTGGTATTGTCCGGGGACTGGCCTACTACACCGGGTTTGTCTTTGAAATCTTCACCACCGACAAGGAGGGCCATCCAACCGGACGGGCCCTTGCCGGTGGGGGACGATTCGATCACCTGGTCAGCCTGCTGGGGTATCCTGACGTCCCGGCGGTCGGCTTCGGCATGGGGGATGTGGTCCTTGCCGATGCCCTCGAGGAGAGCGGCCTGCTGCCACCCCTTGTCGACGGACCCGATTTTTACTGTGTTACCGGTGGCCCGGAGGAACGTCTCATGGCCCTTCAGGACGCGACCCTGTTGCGTTCGCTCGGTTACCGGGTGAGTTACGCCCTGAAGTCAACCGGCTTTGGCAAGCAATTCAAGCTGGCCGGCCAGAGCGGGGCTCGCGTTGCCCTGATCTACGGCGACGAGGAGCGGGCGCGTGATGTCGTCAAAGTGCGCGACCTGCAAAGTGGCGGGGAAACGGAGCTCCCCAGGGCCGGCCTGGCCAAACTAATTGGCGACTTGATGAGCGAAGGTATTGAAAAATCCGGCTCATCGGAGTAATACATCCTTTATGAGAAAAGCAAATGTCTCCATGATCGTCGGCATAATTGTCGTCGTCCTGGTTGTCCTGTTCGGCAGCCGCTTCTTCAAATCCGTCCCGGCCGGTCATGTGGCTGTGGCCACCTTGTTCGGCTCCGTCATCGACAAGCCCTACGAGTCCGGCCTGCACATCCCGGTGAATCCGCTCTACGAGTGGACGCTGTTTGACATCCGGGAAAAGACCCACACCGAGACCGCAGCGGTTCCCAGCCAGGACCAGTTGCAGACCGAAATCGACGTCAGCGTGCGTTTCAGCGTCAATGGTGACCTCGCGCCGAGTACCTACCAGAACTTCGGCACGACCACCATGCTCATCACCAACCAGCTGACTCCGGCACTGCGGTCCATCCTCCGCGAGGCTGGCAAGAGCATTCCCCGGGCCGAGGACTTCTTCCTCGAGGAGACCCAGAACATGCTGCAGGAGAACATGATGAGCGCGCTCCGTACTGACCTTGAGCCCAAGGGCCTGAAGATCGACCGGGTGCTCATCCGCAGCATCACCCTGCCACCCTTCATCATGAAGGCCATTGAGGCCAAGAAGGAACGGGAACAGGAAGTCGAGAAGCAGAAGGCCGAGCTGGAACGTTACCGAACCGAGCAACAACAATTGCTGGCCCAAGCCACTGCACAGCGCGAGGCCGCGGAAGAACAGGCCAAGCAAATTGAGCTTCTGGCCGATGCACGGGCATACGAGATTCGGCAGCTCAACGAAGCCATTGCGGAAAACCCTGCTTACTTGCAACTGCAGGCAATGGACGCCCTTAAAGTCATATCAAAGGATCCCAGTTCAAAGATTTATTTCATCAATGGAGACAGCCCCCAGCCGTTGCCCCTGATGAATATAGGTGACGTCCTGAAATGAGGCGTGGCCGCTTTTTTCCCCTCCTGGTGATGGCCGCGGTTTGCGTGGCCACGGCAGTTGCCCAGCCTGCCGGGGATGCCTACGGGGAGAAAGTCCGGCTCCTGCGCCAGATCTGCCGCTATTCCCCAATGGCCGCATTGGAAATGGCGCAAAAGGAAGGCCTGCTTCCTGAACAAGCCGGGACGCGGGAACAATCCATCGAGCTGACCCTGGCGCTGGCTCCGGCCCTCGCCATGCAGAAGGGCTTTGAAGCGACACGGCAGGAATTGCAAAGTCTCTTGGTGGAGGTCCTGATGTCCCCGGCAGCGGACGATGTTGTCGTCGGTATCCAGGCCGCATTGGCCGATCTCAATACCCGTCACGGGGAATACGAGGCGGGCCTGCACCAGTTCCTTGAGGGGCTGAAGGGGATCAGCCCGGAAGCCGAACGGCCCACCAAGCTCTACCTGTTGGAATCCGGTGTCCGGGCAAGTTTGCGACTGGGCCGGCCTTTCCTGGCCAGGGACATTCTCCGGAAAGTGGAGGCCCTTGGCGGTTTCCAGGATCCGGAATGCCAGGCGGCCAGTTTTCTTTTGCAGGTCATCACTGACGCGGATTGCGGGGATGCTGACAGGATGCACGCCTCCCTTGAGCAAATCGAGGTTGAGCCCGGTCTCCTTTTCCGGGAAGAGGTCCTCCAGCAGTTCTGGTTGCAAAAAGCCAACTTCGCCCTCCTGACGAATAAGCCGGTCCTCGTTGAGCGCTTCCTTGAAGAAGCGGAGGCTTCGGAGGAAGGTATCGAAAATTCCGTGACATTGGGATGGCTTAATTGGTACCGGGCGGTACACGCGGCCTGGATGGGGGACGAGGAAAGCGTTTTGCGCCAGTATCTGAAACAATCCGCCGAGGCGTTCCATGATGCTGGTAGCCCGGGAACCTATGCCTCCCTTCTGGCACAATATGCGCGGGAGTACATGGCCAATCCCCGTGTCTCCCTGCAAAGGCCCTTTCTTGAGGAACTGGCTGCCTTTGCCTTCCGTGAAGGCGAATCCCATGTGGTTGCCTATGCCCACGCTGCCCGCGGGGAATTGCTGACCCGGTCCGGAAATCTTGAAGAGGCCTACACCGCCGCGCGGACCTGTTATGGGTTGCTGGGCAATGCCATGACCCGTGTGGACCGTCTTGAGTCCGAGTGGGATTTCTACCGGGACAACCTGTTCAAGGAGGAAGTTGTTCCCGAGTCGAAACCGCTCTTCTATACTGTCCTGCTGTTCCTGCTCTTCGCGATCCTTGTCCTTGTCCTGATTTTGCGGATCCGGACTCAGCACCACATCAATGAGCGCCTGCGTGAATCGGTCGAAAAGTCCCGCATTGCCGAGGAGGCGGCGGAACATGCCAACCGGCTCAAGAGCCAGTTCGTTTCCAATATCAGTCACGAGATCAAGGCCCCGATGAGCGGATTGGTGGGAATGGCCAGCATCCTCGACGAGCTGGTAACGGACCCTGCCCAGCGCAAGTACCTTGATACCATCCGTGTCTGCAGCCGCAACCTCCTTGTCCTCATGGACGATTTGCTGGATCTTGGCCGGATGGAGTCCGGCAGGCTGGAAATGGAACAGGAGCCATTTCGCCCTTCCGAGATATTCAGCTATTGCGAGCAATTGGCCCTGCGCCAGGTGCAGCAGAAAAAGCTCCGCCTGGAGTTGGAGATTGACGAGACTGTGCCGGACATCGTCATCGGGGATTCGACACGCTTTGGCCAGGTGCTGACCAATCTTATCAACAACGCCATCAAATACACCGAGAGGGGGCATGTCCGGGTTGCGGCACGCTACGAGAAGCTGGTAGGCGATTCCGGGCACATGATTATCGATATCTCCGACAGCGGAGTGGGGATTTCCGCCGAGCGGTTGAATACCGTCTTCGAACCCTTCAACCAGAGCGGCAAGGAAACATCCGCCGAACCCGACGGCAACGGACTTGGACTGGCCATCAGCAAACGGCTGGTCGACCTCATGAGCGGCTCCATCATGGTTGTCAGTGACGAGGGCAAGGGATCCACCTTCACGGTGACGATTCCCTTCGATGAGCACTTTGAAGATCCGGAGAGTGCCTGAGCATGAGCCTGGTTGAGCCTGCCAATTCCTTCCCCCGGAAATCCCTCATCGCCATGATTGGATTGCGCCCGTTACCCGGTTCGCCAGGGTATGGAGGAAGCATTCAGGCCATCATCGACCGCGCAATGGAGGACCTCCGGCAATATAAGGCTGCCGGGGCGGATGCGGTCCTGCTGGAGAACAGCGGGGACCTGCCCTATATCAAGCCGCCCCTCGCGGACGAGGCCTGCCAACTGGTGGAGCAGATTTGTTCCCTGGTGCGGATGGAGTGTGCAGAGCCAGTCGGATTGCAACTTCTGGAAGCGGCCAACCTGCAGGCGATGCAAATCGCCGCGGCCTGCAAACTGGAGTTCATCCGGGCGGAGGGCTATGTCTTTGCCCACATCGGGGGAGCCGGCCTCATCGAGGGGTGTGCGGGGACCTTGCTGCGCGAGCGGAAACGGTTGCGGGCGGATCACGTCCGGGTCTTCGCCGATGTCCGCAAGAAACATTGCTCACATGCCCTGACCGGGGATTTGCCCCTCGGGGAACACGTCCGGCAGGCGGACTTTTTTCATGCTGACGGGATTATCATCACCGGTCCCCGGACCGGGGCCGAGCCGGATATCGAGGACTTGCAGGAGGCCCGCTCGGCCTGCCGGCTGCCCCTCCTTATCGGGTCCGGCCTTGACCCGGACAACCTGGACCGGTTTTTCCCGCACGCCGACGGTTTTATTGTCGGCTCCACCTTCCGCAGGAAGGGGGCATTTCTAGAGGATTTGTGTCCCGATCGCCTGAATCGCTTCATGGATGCGTTTCAGCGCTTGAAATCCCAGCCTGCTGACGGATAATGCAGCACCATGAGGAAATTTTTATCCATTGTTTTCGCTATTGTATTCCTGATGTCTCTGGCTGGTTGCCGTGGCAAACAACACCCTGTGCTCTACGGACCGGGAGACACTCAGGTCTGGCCGACCCTTGATGCGGAGGCCCTGGAACGGCAACAGGAATCACTGCGCAAGGTGGAGCTGGTTACCTCGATGGGCACGGTTGTGCTGGAGCTCTTTGAGGACCAGGCACCGGTGACGGTGGAAAACTTCCTCGATTACGTTGAGGCTGGATTTTACTCAGGCACCATCTTCCACCGTGTTCAGGCTGGCCAGGTGGTCCAGGGAGGTGGATTCACGGTGGACATGGACCAGAAGCGGACCAATCCGCCGATTCGCAACGAGGCCTCCAATGGGCTGAGAAACCTGCGCGGGACGGTTGGCATTGCCCGGACGATGGACATGAATTCCGCCACAGCTCAATTTTATGTCAACCTCGTCGACAATCCCGGATTCAATGGGGATGGGATAACGGGCGGCTATGCTGTCTTTGGGCGCGTTTACGAGGGCATGAGCGTTATCGATGCCATGGCGCTGGTGGATGTCGGCGAAGTGGATGGCATGCAGAACGTCCCAGTGGAGCCGATCCTTATCCTCAGTGCCCGCGTGCTGGAATAGGGGCTGTCGGCAGAAGCAATCCGATGGCATCGGGCCCGGCGATTCTAAGTTCCCAATGGGATGCTTACTCCCTCATTGACTGTGGGGGCCGGCGCAAGCTGGAGCGGTTTGGCGACCACCGCCTGATCCGGGGCGAACCCAAGGCATGGTGGACCGAGGATTCCAGTATCGCTGACTGGCGTCAGGCGGATGCTGAAATCAATGATGCCGGAGGCAAATGGAAATTGCGCGGCCATCCGGAGCGGACCTGGCTGCTGGAATTTGAGGGCCTGCGCTTTGAGGCCCGCCTGACGGACATGTCCAAGCATGTCGGCGTCTTTCCGGAACAGGAGCCCCACTGGCGCTGGCTGATGGAGCGCCTCTCCAGCCGACAACGTCCACGGGTGCTAAATTTGTTTGGGTACACCGGTGCCGCCACCCTGGTTGCCGCCAGCCAGGGCGCGGAGGTGACCCATGTCGATGCCTCCAAGCCGGCCATCAACTGGGCCCGCCACAACCAGGCCTTGAGCGGGTTGGAGGACGCCCCTGTCCGCTGGATTCTCGATGACGCCTTCAAGTTTGTCGCCCGCGAGGTGCGCCGGGGGCGAACCTATGATGCGATCCTCCTGGACCCGCCCAGCTTCGGTCGGGGTCCCAAGGGGGAACTCTGGAAGGTCGAGCAGCAGATCGGCCTCCTCCTGGAAAATGTCCGGCGAATCCTGGAGCCAAAAGATGGCCTGGTCGTCCTGACGATGTACAACCTTGAAGCCTCCTCACTGATGCTGAAATGTCTCATGGAGGACTACTTCCCGGGTGGCCGGCTTGAGTACGGTGAGTTGGCCCTGCAGTGCAGCGGCTCCAGCAGGCTGCTGCCACTTTCCCTCTTCGCCAGGTGGGAGGCCTGATTTTTCGGTTGTATGGAGTTTTTCACAACAGACCTGGACGGGGTGACCCGGATGGTGCCGGCCGCCGCCGAGCGCCGCCGCATCCTGGACTCGGTCGAGGATGCGCTTGAAGCGGATTATCCGGAAGTCTACCTGACCTCCAGTACGGGAATCGTCCTGGGATACCGCAGGGGTTGCATCCTGGTCTGGGAAGAGGCCGGGGAAGTCATCCGGACACTGGCCGGAGTGCCCCCTGACAGGGCCGCCGAGGCATGGACCTTCCTTGCCGAGGGGGATCTGGAGGCCTTGCAGGCACTTCCCTGGAAGACTTTTGACGCAACCGGGGAACCGTCATGATTCCGGCGATCCTGACAACTTTCCTGTGGAGCTACTGTGTGATTGCCACCCGACGCTCCATCGAGCAACTGGGGGAGAACCTGGCCAACCTTGCCCGCATCCTGCTGGCGGTTGTCTCCCTTGGGCTGATGGCCCATTTGTTTGGCTTGGGAATCGGTGGCGGCGGGTTGATCTACTTCTTCCTCAGCGGGGTAATTGGCTTCGGCTTTGGTGACATTGGTGTCTTCTATGCCCTGCCGCGAATCGGTTCCCGTCTGACCTTGCTCATGGCTCAATGTCTTGCCGCGCCGATTGCCGGGGTGGCCGAATGGGCCTGGTTGGGAACAACCCTCAGTTGGCCGCAGATCCTTTCAGTGGGAGTTATCCTCCTCGGCATTGTCATTGCCCTGGCGCCCAGGAATATTCCGACCGCCGGCATGCCGACTTTCATTGCCGGACTGGCCTTCGGGTTGCTGGCCGGGGCAGGGCAAGGACTGGGTGCGGTCCTCAGCCGCAAGGCCTATGCGGAGGCCAATGCAGCCGGCAACTGGACGGGTGGGGAAGGTATTCTGGAAAGCATCTGGATGGGCGCCACGACTGGTTACCAGCGACTTCTGGGGGGAGCCTTGATCATCGCCGCCTTTTTTCTCCTCAGTTTCATCGTCCGTTCCTGGCGTTCACACCCTCGGCCGGACCATGCCCGCGATCCGCTTTCCAACAAGACCCTGTATGTGGTGCTGACGGCGGCCTCGGGTCCGGTCTTCGGGATTATCTGCTTCCAGTGGGCCCTTGCCACCACACCCAGTGCCATCGTCCAGCCAATTGTCGCCATGACGCCCCTGGTGGTGATGCCGCTTGCCTGGTACCTTGAGGGTGACCGTCCAAGTGCCATGGCCATCCTCGGATCACTGGTCAGCGTCGCGGGTGTGGTGCTTTTGGCGATGGCCACTTGAGAATGCTCAAAATGGGTTGCTCAAACCGCGAGGCCTCCCATAGTTTCCCAATCATGGAAAACACGGATGCCGCAAAGGTCGGAATCATCATGGGAAGCATTTCAGACTGGGAAACCATGAAGGAGGCAGCCCTCATCCTGGACGAGCTTGAGGTTCCCTACGAGAAGTCAATCGTCAGCGCCCATCGGACGCCCAAACGGATGGTTGAGTATGCGGAGACCGCAGCCAGTCGCGGTCTGAAAGTCATTATTGCCGGGGCCGGCGGGGCGGCCCATCTCCCCGGAATGACCGCTTCAATGACGCATCTTCCGGTCCTTGGCGTACCGGTCCGCAGCCGTGCTCTCAGTGGAATGGACTCCCTGCTTTCGATTGTCCAGATGCCAGCGGGGATTCCGGTCCCGACCCTGGCCATCGGGGATGCCGGGGCCAAGAACGCCGCCCTTAGTGCAGCGGCCATCCTCGCCCTTGAGGACGAGGAATTGCGGGATCGGTTAATCGCCTACCGTGAGGGCCTGCGGGCCAAGGTTGAAGCCATGGACTTGCCGGACGCATGAACCCAATCCTGCCAGGTGCAACCATTGGAATGCTCGGTGGCGGCCAACTGGGCCGTATGTCCATCCTTGCCGGCCGGGCCATGGGCTACCGGTTTGTTGTCCTTGAACCAAAGGCACCTTCCGCAGCCGGGATGGTGGCGGACCACCAGGTGGAAACGCCCTATGACGATGAAGCCGGATTGCGTGAATTCGCCAGCAAGGTCGATATCGCGACCCTCGAGTTTGAAAACATCCCGGCGCGCACGCTCGATATCCTGGCGGATTCGGTGACGGTTTATCCAGGCCGCAAGGCCCTCGAAGTCTGCCAGAACCGGGCCCGGGAAAAACAGTTCCTCAAGGTCAGCGGCATTCCCTGCGCGCCCTTCGCGGTTGTCCACAGCCTGGCCGAGTTGGAACAGGCCGTGGAGCTGATTGGTAAACCGGCTGTTCTGAAGACGGCTGACTTTGGCTACGACGGCAAGGGGCAGGTCCGGATCGATGAAGGCATGGACCTTGAACCCATCTGGGCACCCTATGAGGGGCATTCAGCCGTTTTGGAAGGCTGGGTGGAATTTTCGGGTGAATACTCCGTCCTTTGCGGCCGCAACGTGCTGGGCCAGACCTGCGTTTATCCGCTCATCCACAACACCCACCGAAACCATATCCTGCATACCTCTGTCAGTCCGGCCGGCCTTGATGATTCCCTCGAGAATGAGGCCCGCGAAATTGCCCTGGCGATTGCAGACGGACTGGACCTGGTGGGCTTGATTGCGGTGGAACTTTTCCTGACCAGCGATGGCTGGGTGGTCAATGAGATGGCCCCGCGTCCGCACAATTCCGGACACCTGACGATCGACGCCCACCTGACGAGCCAGTTTGAACAGCACATCCGCCTGGTGTGTGGCCTTCATCCGGGATTGGCCCGGCAGCACACCCCCGCCTGCATGCTCAACCTGCTCGGCGATGTCTGGAAGAACGGGGAACCGGACTGGGCGGCCATCCTCCAGGACACCAAGGCCAAGCTGCACCTGTATGACAAGGGCGAGCCACGGCCGGGCCGGAAAATGGGCCACCTGACATTCCTTGGCAAGGACACCGAAGACTGCCTGCACCGGGCCCATGAGTGCGACGAGCGCCTGCAGGAAGCCAGTCGATGAGCAACGGAACCTCCGCCAACGTAGCACGCTATCTCGGGGAGTGTGCCGCCTCTCAGCCAGGCTCAACAGCGGTCCTGGCGCCACGCGGACGGGCTGGCAATGGCAGCATCCGGTATGAAAAACTGACCTTCTCAGACCTCCAAGCCCAATCCGAACAAGTGGCCCACGGGTTGCTGGACAAGGGCCTGCGCCCGGGAATGCGCACATTGTTAATGGTGCGGCCGGGCAGTGACCTCATTCGCTGTTGTTTCGCCCTCTTCAAACTGGGGGCCGTTCCGGTTGTCATCGATCCTGGCATGGGCTTGAAGCACTTTCTCAGCTGTGTCCGCCGCACGCAACCGGAGGCCTTGGTCGGCATTCCGCTGGCCCAGTGGATCAGTCGACTCTTCCCGGGCAGTTTTCGCTCCCTCAGGCACCGTGTTCCAGTGGGCAGGCAGTTCGCCCGCTGGTACGGGCAATTTCCGGAGAGCGGCTTTCCCGTCGCAGAGCCGGACCCAGACGAGCTGGCGGCCATCTTGTTTACTTCCGGATCAACCGGTCCCCCGAAGGGCGTGCTCTACGGCCACGGGCAATTTGACGCACAGGTTCGGCTCATCCGGGAGACTTTCGGGGTTGAGCCAGGCGAGGTCGATCTGCCCATGCTGCCGGTGTTTTCCCTTTTTAATCCCGCCCTCGGAATGACTACGGTGGTCCCGGAGATCCATCCGGGAAAGCCGGCCAAGGCCGATCCTGACAAGCTGCTCCAGGCACTTGAGCAATGCGGGGTGACCAACAGCTTTGGCTCACCGGTCCTGTGGAAGCTCATTGCCCGCCGGGCGGCCGAGAGGGGCAGGGTCCTGCCGGGCATGCGCCGTATCCTCATGGCCGGTGCACCGGTCCCACCGGGGCTTGTTCGCGAGCTGCAACCTGTCTTTCCCAATGCCCGCTTGTGGTCGCCCTACGGGGCAACCGAGTGCCTGCCAGTAAGCTGCATCGATGGAGAGACCATCCTTCGCGAATCCGCCGAAAAGAGCGTCTCCGGGGCGGGGACCTGTGTCGGGCGTCCGGTGGCCGGGGTCGAAGTAAAAGTCATTGCCATTGAGGACAAGCCGATCGGGGAATTGTCGGAAGCCACCGAGCTTCCCATGGGTGAAATAGGTGAGATTATTGCCACCGGCCCGAGTGTGACCAAGGGATACGACAATCTTACTGAAGCAACCCGCCGGGCCAAGGTCCGGGACGCCGAAGGTCGGGTTTGGCATCGCATGGGGGATGCGGGTTATATTGATGCTGACGGACTGTTGTGGTTTTGCGGGCGGATCGCCGAGCGGGTCATGACTTCCGATGGACCGCTGTACACGGATTGCTGCGAGGGCATTTTCAATACTTTGCCTAGCGTCCACCGGTCGGCCCTGATTGGCCTTGGCGAAGCGCCTGACCAGGAACCGGCCATTGCCATTGAGCCGGAACCCGGTGCCTCACTGACGCAGGATGCCGTTCTGGAACTCGGGGCAAAGCATCCGTTGACGGCGGGCATCAAGGCGGTATTCTTTTGCCGGGCCTTTCCGGTCGATGTCCGGCACAACGCCAAGATAAACCGACTGGAACTGGCCCGACGGCTGAATAAATGATGAAAATTCTGGTTACAGGAGGCGGAGGATTCCTCGGCCGTTATATCGTTCGTGAGCTCATTGGTGCAGGGCATCGTGTCGTATCCCTGCAGCGAAGCGCGCATCCGGACCTGGAAGAGTTGGGCGTGACTGTGGTTTGTGGTTCCCTTTTGGATACGGATGCCGTCCGCACGGCCCTGTCCGGGTGCCAAGCCGTCATTCATACAGCTGCCAAAGCAGGTGTTTGGGGTTCCCGTTCAGATTTCTTTGCCACTAACGTGGATGGCACTCGCGAACTCCTTCATCTGATGAATGAAGAGGGGGCAGACAAGCTGGTCTATTGCAGTTCGCCCAGTGTTGTTTTTAATGGAGGGTCCTTTAACGGGGCGGATGAATCCCTGCCATATGGGTGCAACTGGCATTGTCCATACCCGGAAAGCAAAGCGCTGGCCGAGCAAATGGTATTGGCCTGGGGCAGGGAAGGGCGCGGCCGGGTGATTGCGCTGCGCCCCCACCTGATGTGGGGTATCGGTGATCCGCACGTTCTTCCCCCCGTCATCCGGCGCAGTGAGGCAGGTCGCCTTCGTATCGTTGGTGACGGCAAAAACCGGATCGACATGACGCGGGTCGAGAATTCAGCCCGGGCCCATTTGCTGGCCTTGCAGGCTTTGGAGAAACCGTCAGCGGTCAATCGCCCCTATTTCCTTTCCCAGGGTCAGCCGGTGGTTTTATGGGAATGGCTAAACGACATCCTCAAGGGTCTCGGCATGCCACAGCTGCAAAAGCGGATTTCCCATTCTGCCGCTTTCCGCATTGGGGGTATCTGTGAATTTGCGTGGCGCCTGTTGGGCAAGGAGTCGATTCCACCTATGACCCGGTTTGTTGCCCAACAGATGGCCAAGAGCCATTGGTTCTCCATCGAGGCCGCCCGGCGTGAATTGGATTATCGCCCGGAGGCCTTTCCCTCCAGCGAGGGCATGGAAAGGTACCTGGCGGCATGGAAAGAAGGCAAAACGCCCCATGGTTAAGCTTGTTCTGCTAAGGACTGGAAAATTCCTGATTTCTGGCTAGCCTTTCCCCATGCCAGAACGACTGCCCGGACACTTCTACTTCGACACGGAGACCTATTACGACCAGCTGGACGGGCAGATGATTCTGCACCATCCCCGGTACTTTGTCTTCATCGAACGGGCCCAGCAGGCATGGATGGAGTCGGTTCTTGGCGCACCTCGGTTCGACTGGCGCAATTTCCCCGACATGTACATTGTCGTGCGCAAGCTGGAAGCGGAGTACATTGTCCCGATCGAGGGTGTCCGGGATATCACGGTCGTCCTCTGGCCGGTCGCCATTCGTGCTGCCAAGCTCGAAATCCAGTTTGAGATCCGCAGCCCGGATTTGGAGACCCTTTATTGCCGGGGGATGCGCCTCAATTGCAAGGTCGACAAGGAAAGCCACCGACCGGTCTTCTGGACCGATGCCTTCATGGCGGCCTGTGAGAAGGAAATCAGGCTTAAGGAGTCGGCCCTTTAGGGTCGGTAACGTCACAACCGGCCCTGAAGGGCCGACTCCAGAAGGTTACTTTTTTTGTAACCGCTGAAGGGATATCCCCGAATCCATGGATGAACCGGCATCATGGAGATGCCCAGCCTATCAAAAAGATCCAATTTTATTCACCATGAAATTCGCATTCTCATTCGCCATTCTCTTCTCACTCGGGGCCTTGACCGCCCCCCAGACCGTGCACTCCGGTCCTGTCGTGGAGGAAGCCATTCCTTCCGAGGTTGACTGGTTTGTCCATGTGGACATGGAAAAGCTGCGGGCCTCGAAGACCGGAGCCGCCTTCCATGACGAATTCACGGCCATCATTCCCATTCCCAACAAGGATGAAATGCCAATCGATCCCATCCTGATTGCCGACGGGGTCACGGGAATCACCGTCTTTGGAACGATGCCCGACTTCTCCCAGGAAAATCTCCAGCCCGATGCGGTTGTGATCCTCGAGGGAACGGGCGACCTCCTTCAAGTGGCCAAGGGTCTTGTCTCCGGCATGCAGATTGAGCAACCGGAAGCCATTGTACCGGTTGAAGGGGACAGCAATGGCATCCTTTCCATCCAGGGTGGGGAAATCTACGGATCCTTCGTCGATGAGAACCGGCTTGCCCTGAGCAAGACCCTTCCAAGCCTGCAGAACTTCTTCAGCACCTACAATGGACAAAGCACCCATATTAATCTCTCGGAACGCTTCGCCATCTATTCCGGCGATGCTGCTTCGGGCATCTTCTTCGGGGCCTTTGTTGAGGGATTGAATGAATTCAAGGATTTGCCGGCCCAGGCCCGGATTCTGCAGCTCACCGAAGCCGTCTCACTACAATTGGGCGAGCAGGGGGAATACCTGAACCTCTTGACCTCCCTGATGACAGCCGACGAGCAGACAGCGGCTCAGGTCAGTGAGGTCCTGAAGGGATTGATTGCTGTCTTTGCCCTCAGCAATCCCGGGAATCCGGAAATCACCACCCTGGTGCAGTCCGCCAAGGTCAGCCTCAACGAACGGACAGTTTCCCTGAATGTCTCCTATCCGGTCGAGGCCGCTGTGGTCTGGGCCAAGACCCTGGCCCAGATGGCCAAGGCGGAAATGGAAGCCGAAAAGGCCGCCGCGGAGGCAGAAGCTGCCGCCGCTGAAGCAGAAGCCGCTGCCGCGGAGGCCGAAGCAGAGGCCGAGGCCACTGCGGAACCGGAAACCGCCGGCTAATGGGAATTGTCTTTTCCGGGAAATTTCCAAGGATGAAAGATGCGCCCGCTTGAGATGACAATCAGTATGGTTCAGCCAACCCATCAGGAATCCGAGAACAACGTGGCCATGGCCGGTTTCTCGGAGCTGACCAAGGCTTACTACGAGCAGGTCTATCACTTCATCGCCAAGCAAAGTCCCAACCAGGCGGATGCTGCGGACATCACCCAGCAGACCTTCGTCCGGGCCTTCAAGAGTTTCCACAAGTTTGATCCGCAAAGGGAATTTGCCCCGTGGATCTATACCATCGCCCGGCGCTCCGTGGCGGACTTCTACCGCCAGCGTAAGCAGACCACCGTTGACTTGGATGAGACCCTTACCGACCCGGAGCCGGGTCCGCGGGAGCAAACGGTCGAGGCGGACAACAAGGAGAACCTCTGGGAACTGGCGCGGGGTCTGAAAGTGAAGTATTACCAGGTCCTGCTGTTACACTATAAGGAAAATTTCGATTTGCGAGAAACCGCCGGCATCATGGGGGTCAGCCTGACCCACGCCAAGGTGCTCTTGTTTCGCGCCCGGGCCGCTCTCAAGAAGCGGATTGAATCAACCCAAGCCATCGGAGGATTAACCCAATGAAAAGGTGGATTGCCAAACAATGGATAGCCGCGTCGGAGATCTTCGGTTGGAACGTACCCGCATGGGTTCGCCGACTGATCCCGTCCAGTGAATTTGAGCAGCAGGTTTCCCTTGAGCGGGAGCTGACGGAAAGCCTCAAAAACGAAACCCCCAGGGATTTCCCGGAGCCAGCCTTCCTGGAACAACGCATCGAGCGCGCCGTGGTGGAATCCGGTCAAACGGTCCGGCCCGGATGGCGCTGGATCGACCTGCTGGTGCCATCCTCCGCCTTTGCCATGGCGGTCGTGGTCGGATTTGTCATGCTTTCCCGTCCGGATGCTGAGCAGCAAGTTGACATCCCGTCAGAATCTCCGGAACTGGCAGTCGTGGAAACAGTTCCTGAAACGGGAGTTTCCCCGCGCACGCTGACGCGTATTGGCGAAGGGCTGTCGACGTTGGAACAGGGGCTGATCATGAAGCCCCTGGAATCGGAACAGAAGCGCCTCGCAGCCGATGTCGCCGGCGCCCTGAAATTCGTCTCCCGCAGCATCCTGCCGGATGCCTACGCGGACGGGGTCAATTCCCGGCTGGATTCCCTCAAGGAGGAAGTTTCCCGGTCCATCTGATGGGGAAAATTAAGCCCTCCGGTGATGCCGTAACGGAAATTCGTGCTCTTTTTCCTATTGATTAGAATAGGTGGGTGCCCCTATTCCCGCTTTTGTCTTCCGGTTTACGGCCTGACAGCCACGGGACTTCAGAACTCCCTTTGATGAATTATCAGGGAAGAGCGCAGTGAAAATCGCTCGCACATCCCAGAGGGCTTTAAACCATCTAAAATGAAGCACAGGATCGGGCCCCGTCAAACAAGAATTTCAGGTGGTCCGGCCCCCAATGGAGTACAGGCCTCCCGCCTGTACGTGACGCCTACAGGCGAGACGCCTGTAGTCCTTTGCGGAGTGGCAGCTACAGGCGAGACGCCTGTAGTCCTTTGCGGGCTTCCAATGGAGTACAGGCATCTTGCCTGGAGTTCCCCTACCACCCGTAGAGCTCAATCCCGGCGGCGGCGGCCTGTTGCAGGAGGGATTGCTTGCCGAGCATGACGACGCGGTCGGCTTCAAGGGCGGCGGTGGTGATGCCACTGGCCTGCATCGATTCAAGGGTTCGTTCGCCGAAAACCGGCCAGTCAAAGTGCGGATTCTGGTCGGGCTTGGCACATTTGACGAAAATGAGCTGGTCGGTCTTGTACTTGTTGGCCCGTGCCAGCATGTCATCTGTCCCCTCAAAGGCCTCCACGGCAAGGACCGTCCCCTTGCGGACAACCACCCCTTGGCCAATATCCAGCCGCGCGACCTCCCTGGCCATGCGGATACCAAAGTCCATAGGGTCCTTTTTGGCGTGGAGCTTGCCGGGGGTCATCAACCCGCGGGTGCTGAGGGACGCATCGAGGAAGGCCCGGGCATCGAGCATCTGGACCCCGATTTTTTCAATTTCGGCGGTGATGGCCCCAAAGATGGTATGGGCGTTGCGCTCCCGGAGGCTGGCCAGCAGGGTCAGCGCCTTGACGTCGGGGGTGAGGTCACGGAAGAGCTTGCCCGGGGAGACCTGCCCGACGAAGAGGGCATAGCCGGCTTCCAGTTTGCGGAGGGCCTTGAGCATCTTGCCAATCTGGCCGACCTTTATGAGCTCCCGTTCGGTTTCCGGAAACGATTCAATAAGCTCCGGCCGGGTTTCCCCCTGGAGGGCGACCAGGCGGACCGGTACCCCTGCTGCCCGGATGGCCTCGACCGTCAGGACGGGATAGTCCCGCTGGCCGGCAATGACGGCAACCGGCCGGGTCGGGTCAAAGTCGGCGGGCAGGAATTGGGATCCGGTGGAATCAGCCACGTACGACAACGTTGAGGATTTTTCCCGGAACGTAAATCACTTTGACGATCTGCTTGCCCTCGATGTGGGCCGCCACCTTGGCATTGGCCATGGCGGCTTCCATGGCGGCTTCCTGGGTGGCCGTCTTGTGGATCATCGTTTCCCCACGCGCCTTGCCGTTGACCAGCAGACCGATCGAGACCTCTTCCGTCTTGAGGAGGGATTCATCGTATTCCGGCCACCCGGCCCTGGCGACCGAGCCGCTTCCCCCCAGTTTGCTCCATGCCTCCTCGGCGAGGTGCGGCGCCAGCGGCGCCAGCAGGCGGATAAAGTCGCGGGCCGCCTCAACACTGACCTGCTCCTCCTTGCCGAGCTGGTTCATGAAAATCATCATCTGGGAAAGGGCGGTGTTGTAGCGGATATTCTCGTAGTCGTTGGTGACCTTCTTGATCGTCTCGTGAAGGACGCGCAGGAAGGCCGGCGAGTCCTTGGCTTCAGCGGAGATCTTTTCCGGCGAGCCTATGAATTCGCGCCAGACCTTGCGCAGGAAGCGGTGGACACCCTCGATGCCCTGGGCATTCCACGGCTTCTTGTCCTCCAGGGGACCCATGAACATGAGGTAGGCCCGCAGGCTGTCCGCGCCATGGCTCTCGATGTAGTCATCCGGATTGGCGACGTTGCCGCGGCTCTTGGACATCTTTTCGCCGTCCTCCCCGAGGATGATGCCCTGGTGGAACAGCTTCTTGAACGGCTCCGGTTCCTTGACGACCCCGAGGTCGAGGAGGAAGAGGTGCCAGAAGCGGGCATAGAGCAGGTGCAGGACAGCATGTTCGGCCCCGCCCATGTAGAAATCCGGGACGCCCCAGTAGTCGCAGGCTTCCTCCGAAAGGATGGCTTCCGCGTTGGACGGGTCGAGATAACGCAGGTAGTACCAGCAACTGCCCGCCCACTGCGGCATGGTGTTGGTCTCTCGCCGGGCGGATACCCATTCATCGCCTTCCGGCTTGTCCCCGCTTTGCGGCCGGCCTTCGCCGGTCTCCAGGTTGAACCAGATATTGACCCAGTCGGTGTTGTTGGCGAGGGGACTTTCCCCGGTTCCGGATGGCTGGTAGTTGTCGGTCTGCGGCAACTCCAGCGGGAGGGCGCTGTCGGGCAGGGGCAGGGCGAAGTATGGTTCGCCGTTCTCCGAGTAGGTGACCGGTTCCTCCGGCAGGAGGCGGGTCACGGCGGTCTCGCGATCCTTGACCGACTCCCAGGTGGCGGCATCCACCCAGACAATGGGGAAGGGCTCGCCCCAGTAGCGCTGACGGGAAAAGAGCCAGTCGCGGAGCTTGTAATTGACGGCAGCCTCGCCCTTGCCGGACCCGGCCAGCTGGGCGATGATCTTCTCCTTCCCCTCGATGCTTCCCAGCCCGGTGAATTCACCGCTGTTGATCATGGTGCCAACGCCGGTGAAGGCGGTGCCTTCCGGTACATCTGTTCCTTCAGGCGGCTGTATGACCTCGATAATAGGCAGGTCAAATGTGGTGGCGAACTCATGGTCGCGCTCGTCGTGGGCCGGGACAGCCATGATGGCGCCGGTCCCGTAGCTCATGAGGACGTAGTCGGCAATCCACACGGGGATACGCTCACTGTTGACCGGATTGATGGCATAACTGCCGGTGAAGACCCCCGTCTTTTCCTTGGCCAGCTCGGTGCGCATGAGGTCGCTCTTGGCTGCTGCTGCCTTGATGTAATCCTGAACCGCCTCTTCCTGGTCCTGCTTGGTCAGCTTGGTAACCAGCGGATGCTCGGGAGCAAGGACCATGTAGGTGGCTCCGAAGAGGGTGTCCGGGCGGGTGGTATAAACGGTGATGGAATCGCCTTCCTCCAGATCGAAGGTGACGTTGCCCCCGGTGCTGCGGCCAATCCAGTTGCGTTGCATGGCCTTGGTGGAGTCCGGCCAATCGAGGTCCTCCAGGCCATCGAGCAAACGATCCGCATAGGCGGTGATCCGCAGCACCCACTGGCGCAGGTTGCGGCGTTCAACCGGGTGGTCGCCAACTTCGGATTTGCCGTCGATGACCTCCTCATTGGCCAGTACCGTCCCGAGGGCGGGGCACCAGTTGACCGGGCGTTCATCGACATAGGCCAGGTTGTGCTGGAAAAGCTTCTGGAAGATCCACTGGGTCCAGCGGAAGTAGTTTGGATCGGTGGTGTTGACTTCCCGGGACCAGTCGATGGCAAGCCCGATGGAATTGAGCTGCCGACGGAAGTTCTCAATGTTGGTCCTGGTAGTCTCGGCGGGGTGGGTTCCCGTCTTCACGGCATACTGCTCAGCGGGCAGGCCAAAGGCATCCCAGCCCATCGGGTGGAGGACGTTGTAACCGCGGGCCAGCTTGTAGCGCCCGAGGACATCACTCCCGACAAAATTCTCCACATGACCGGCATGCAGGCCCGCCCCGCTGGGGTAGGGGAACATGTCCAGCAGGTAGTACTTTGGCTTGTCGGATTGGGTCGGGGCGGAGAATGTGGCCTCCTTCTCCCAAAACTGTTGCCATCGGTTTTCAATTTCCGTGAATGGGTATACTTTATCTTTATCCATTGAATTACCCCCTGAAATCATGAGTAAAAACAGCGGAGATTGGTCAACTAACTGCCAGAGGTCAACGCCACAGCACTTGAAACTGGCATTGGTCCTCGCGACCGGCCTGGTCGCCCTCGCCGGTTGTGAGACCGTTTCGGTAAAGGATCCCGGCGAGGCAGCCGGTTTCCAGAACCTGCTCGATTCCGTGGTTCGCCTCGACGTGCGGGAAGCCAGCTACAGTATGGGCATGAAGCAGACCGTCCGCGGTGTCGGCAGCGGGGTCATTCTGGATGAGGATGGGTACATCCTGACCAACGCCCATGTCATTGGTTCCAACGTGGAGGAAATCATGGTCACCCTGCCGAACCTTGAGCGGGTCGAGGCCGAGCTGGTCGGCTGGGACCACTGGACCGACCTGGCGCTGGTCCGGCTGGACATGGAAACCGTCCGCGAGCGCGGCTTGAGCTTTTCGCATAGCGAATTCGGAGACTCCGACTCCCTCTATCCGGGGCAAACCGTCTATGCCGTGGGGACCCCGAATGGGCTCACCCGGACCGTGACGCGGGGCATTATTTCCAACCAGAACCGCTATTTTGCCGCCTCCAACCAGATACGGGGCTACGAGACGGGGTATTTCAATACCTGGTTGCAGACCGATGCGGCCATCAATCCCGGTAACAGTGGGGGACCGCTGGTGGATGATGACGGACGGGTTGTCGGCATCAATACCCGCAGCTATCTGGGTTCAAATAATCTTTCTTTCGCGGTACCGACCAAGATTGCCCTGGAGGTCATTCCGTGGCTTAAGGAGAGCGGCCGGGTGACGCGCTCCTACACGGGGCTGAAACCGGCACCGCTTCAGGACCTGGAGTCCTTCTACGGGTTGGATGCCAATGTCGGGATGTTAATCGAGAGCGTGGATCCCGGCTCCCCGTCCGACGAAACCGGCCTGCGGGCGGGGGATGTCATCCTGGAGATGAATGGCGAGGTTCTCGATGTTCGCTTTCCGGAACAGATGCCGCCGGTGCTGCACACCATTTCGGAATTTCCCCTCGGGACAACGATCAACTTGGTGGTTCAGCGCAACGGCAACCGCAAGGAGCTGGAAGTCGTTACAGAAAAGCTGGAAAGCCGGGTCGGGGAACGCTGGGCCTTTGAAAAATGGGGTATCAGCGTCGAGGATGTGAGCCGCGCCTATGCCCGCGAGCTTCAGCTGAAGAACGACGAAGGGGTGCTGGTCACGGGCGTCCAACAGGCCTTTCCAGCAGAGAAGTCAGGAATTGGGCCCGGAGATATCGTCCTTTCAGTCAACCGGGAGAAGGTGGATTCGCTTGATGCCCTGAAGGCCTTTTATGAGGCCTATGCCGAAGAGCCGGAAAAAGTCCTCCTGGAAGTTTGGCGCAATCACCGGCTCAGCTATCACGTGCTGGAGCCGCGGTAGGGCCGGGACTGGCATTCCTCGAATTCCAGCGCCCCTTGGGCTTGGGAATTACTGTCTACCCCAAAACCCGGGGTAGGTCCGATTCGCCAGGCTCATCGTCCCAACCCCGGGCTTCAATCATAATCCGCCCATGGCGGAATTGCCTGTAACCGATGGGTGGGCCGTGCGGATCTTATTGAGCCAATGAGTGGGTGAACCATCAGCGCTTGCGTCCCCGCTGGGCCCTTCCGGCCTTGGCGAGATGCTTTTCAAACATCGGCTGAATGGTTGTCTCAATGTGATCAAAGGCCGCCTGCAGGCCCTTCTCCTTGTAGACAAGGCCGATAGCGGCTTCCACCTTGGTCGGTTCGCCGAGGGCCTGGAGAAAGGCATTGGAGGTCAGGCGGACGAACATTTCCTGCCGACTGAAGAGCGGGTGGGGCGGTTGCTGTAACAGCCATTCGCGCGCATAGAGAGCCAGCACGGCGTCGCCGGTCCAGGCCAGGTCCCTTGTTTCGCGGGTCTGCATGGTCCTTATCAATGGATGAACCGGGTGCTGAGGCAAGGCCGGAAGCGGCAAGGCGTTGACATTAACGATCCAAGCTGATTTTTCAGTTCCTGAACTAACCCCCGAAATTATGAATACCATCAAATACCAGCTCAATGATGATCAACTCCCCGCGACATGGTACAACCTGTGTGCGGACCTCCCTGACGCCCTTCCGCCGGTTTTACACCCGGGAACCGGTGAGCCAATCACCCCGGACGACCTGGCCCCGCTTTTCCCGCCGGCCCTGATCGAGCAGGAGGTCAGTACCGAGCGCTGGATCGAGATCCCCGAACCGGTTCGGCAGATCCTCCTGCAATGGCGCTGCACGCCGCTTTACCGCGCCCGCAATCTCGAGAAAGCCCTCGATACACCGGCCAAGATTTACTACAAGTACGAAGGGGTGAGTCCCAGCGGTTCGCACAAGCCGAATACGTCGGTGGCACAGGCCTTCTACAATAAGGAAGCCGGTATCAAGAAAATTACTACGGAGACCGGTGCCGGCCAGTGGGGATCCTCCCTGGCCCTCGCCTGTGAGATGTTTGGCCTGGAGTGCCTGGTCTATATGGTCAAGGTCAGTTTCAACCAGAAGCCCTACCGGCGAGCCTTCATGGAGACCTTCGGGGCAAAGTGTATTGCCAGTCCCAGTACAACAACCGCATCGGGGCGCGCTATCCTGGAAGACGATCCGGACTGTACCGGTTCCCTTGGGATCGCCATCTCCGAGGCTGTCGAGGTGGCGGCCCAGAACGACGATACCAACTATTGCCTCGGCAGTGTGCTCAATCACGTCCTTTTGCACCAGACAGTCATCGGGCAGGAAGCCATCAAGCAGCTGGAAATGGCCGGCGACTACCCGGATGTCATTGTCGGCTGCACGGGGGGCGGCTCGAATTTTGCCGGGATCGCCTTTCCCTTCCTTGGCCGCAAGTTGCGAGGGGAGGGGGACGTCCGCATCGTGGCGGTCGAGCCCTCGGCCTGCCCCAGCCTGACCAAGGGCCAGCACGCTTACGACTTTGGTGACACGGCCCACCTGACCCCGCTGGTCAAGATGCATACCCTCGGGAGTACCTTTGTCCCGCCGGGATTCCACAGCGGTGGCTTGCGCTACCATGGCATGGCCCCGCTGGTCAGTCACGTAGTGGCCAAGGGCTACAGCGAGGCCCGTTCCTACAACCAGTTGGAATGCTTTGCCGCGGGGACCCAGTTTGCGCGGACGGAAGGCATCATTCCCGCACCCGAGGCGACCCACGCTGTCGTAGGGGCGATTCGCGAGGCGGAACGCTGCCGTGAGGAAGGGAAGTCGGAGACAATCCTCTTCAACCTCTGTGGGCATGGCCATTTTGACATGCAGGCTTACACGGATTACAATGCCGGCAAGCTGCGGGACTATGACTATCCCGAGGAGGAGATCGCCATGGCCTTGGCCGGCTTGCCAAGCTTTGGCAACGAGTAGCATCGCCCAGTCAATTTGTATTGCCCCGGGGGGATACAGGGATCATTCTGTATCCAACGAACCGCCTATCCCCATAAAGCCATGATGCGACTCACATTCCTTGGTGCTGCCGGTACAGTACCCGGCAGCCGTCCCCTCGTCGAAGTCAACGACAAGCGCTTGCTGGTCGCCTGCGGTCTCTTCCAGGGACCCAAGAAGATCCGTCTCAAGAACTGGGAGCCGTTCCCGGTTGAGCCCGCCAGTATTGACGCCGTCATGCTGACCCATGCCCATATCGATCACATCGGTTTTCTGCCGGCCATCGTCAAGCATGGCTTCCGCGGCCCCATCTACTGCACCAAGGCAACAGCCGACCTGGCCGGTATTCTTCTTCCCGATACAGGCCACCTGCAGGAGGAGGAAGCCAAGTGGGCCAACAAGAAGGGCTATTCCAAGCATAAGCCAGCCAAGCCGCTCTTCACGGAGGATGATGCGAGGGATGTCCTGCAGTACCTGCAGCCGGTTGACTATGGACAGCACTTTGAGCCGGCACCGGATGTGAGGGGCAAGTTCCGCGACACCGGACACATTCTCGGGGCGGGTTTCCTCGACTTGAAAAGCACAACTTCCTCAAGCAGGAAGATAATTTTCTCGGGGGATGTGGGGCGGCCTGTGGATTCGATCCTGCGTGCGCCCGTCCCGGCCTACAATGCGGACTACCTGGTCATGGAATCCACCTACGGGGATCGTCTGCATGAAGAGACCTATCCCGTGGATGATCTGGTCCGGGTGGTCAATGAGAGCATGGAACGGGGAGGTGTGCTGGTGATTCCCTCCTTTGCGGTCGGTCGTTCACAGACCCTCCTTTACCTCCTGCGGGAACTGGAAGAGGCGGACCGTATTCCGCGGGTCCCCATTTATCTCGATTCCCCGATGGCCAACCATGCCCTGCAGGTGCACCGCAATCACATTTCCGATCTCAACCTCACTTGCCGCAAGCAGTCGATCGCCGGCGAACGGATTTTTCATCCGGAAAAACTGGTCTGCTCCGTTTCCCGTGAGCAGTCGATGAAGATCAATTCCGTGCAGAAGCGGGCCATCATCATCTCCGCCAGCGGCATGGTGACCGGCGGGCGGATTCTTCATCACCTGAAGGAACGCCTTTCCGAGCCGCAGCACACGGTCCTCTTTATCGGCTATCAGGCACAGGGCACGCGCGGGCGGACCATCCTCGAGGGCAAGGAGAGCGTGAAGATGTTTGGCCAGCAGGTACCGATCAAGGCAAAGATTGAGCGTATCGAGGGCTTTTCCGGCCACGCGGACTACAATGAGCTCTTGGCCTGGATGATGGGCTTCAACAAGGCTCCCGAGCGCACATTCCTCGTCCATGGCGAACCGGAGGCCAGCAGCGCCATGGCCGAGCATATCCGCCGCCACTTCAAATGGGATGTTACGGTCCCGGTTGAGGACGACCAGGTACTTCTGGATTTCTAGCCCTGCCCTTTGCTTTTAACCGACCTTTTACCAATTGAGGCTTGCCGGGCGCTCTGTATTCCCCTTACTGCCCGTACATGACCAGATACCGATCTCTTCTCTTGTTGGTGGCGGGCCTTGTACCGCTGTGGAGCGTTGCACAGATTGAAGTTATTGTTGGCGAGTATACCCAGTTCAACAAGCAAACCGGACCGGACACCCTTGTTGGTTTCGGGGACCATACCAATTTCGAATTTGGCGGGAACTATTCCAGCTACCTGTCGGTCGAGGGCCAGGACACGCTCTCCAGCCTGACGGTCACCGGTCCCTCCTATCCTACGCCAACGGATATTCCGTTCGACGAGGACCTCTGGGAGATTTTTGGTTCCTACGCCACTGCTGAAGAGATGACGACTGCCTTCATGCCGGGCACCTACACCATCGCGGGGATCGGTGCGATCTCCGATACCTGGAATGAGCTGCTGGTCATGGGCGCGTACAATCCGCTCACACCCCTGAAAGTGACCAACTTTGAGGCCTTGCAGTCTTTCAATCACAACCAGCCACTTACCATCGAGTGGACGGAATTCACCGAGGGCCAGGGAGCCGGGCCGAATCTCGGTTATGCCGGTGTCATCAATATCGAGATATATGGCTTCAATGAATTTGGCGGATACCCGGTTTACGATTCCGAGAATGACACCCAGGAGGGCGCCTTTGGGCTTCTGCCGACGGAGACTTCAATCACCCTGCCGGTAGGCACCTTCAATGCCACCGATTACTATGTCGTGAATATCTTTTTCGCGCGGGTGGACACCGCCCGCGAGGCCACGACCCTGCAGGATGCCCTGATCGCAACGGTCACCGGGTATGAAGTTGAGTTGAATATCTACCAGGAGGGTAATGCGCCTTTTGAGCCGACCGACTGGGCCGGCTACCCAATTGTCGACAGCCCGCCATCCAAGTATATTGATACAAGCCCCTGGCTTGGCTGGATGATCATCGACGATGCTCCCTGGCTTTATAACCTGTCTTTGGATAAGTACATTTACGTCCAGGAAGGCTGGGTTAGCCCCAGTGGCAGCTGGGTCTACATCCCGAATTTCTAGGCAGCACCGGGCTGGTGTGGTGACTTAGGGATTGAACCCCCTTGGCGCATGCTTCATTCTTTCAGGTACGTTTAGCGTATCCTGAGATGAAGAAAAAAACCGCACTGGTAACCGGAGGCAACCGGGGCATTGGCAAGGCCATCGTGGCCGGCCTGGCCCGGATGAATGAGTTTAACGTACTGCTGGGCAGCCGCTCGCTCGAAAAGGGCCGGGCGGCTGCTTCGCAATTGGAGGGTGACATTGTCCCCGTCGAACTGGACTTGGCAGATCGTGAAATCCTCGGCCGGCAGATGGAGGCGATCCTCGGGGAATACGGCACCATCGATATCCTCGTCAACAACGGGGCCATCCTGCGGGAGGGAAACGTCCTTGAGGTTTCCCCGGCCGATTTCGAAGAGAGTCTGCGGGTTAACGCGATAGCTGCCTTTGACCTGATCCGGCACGTTGTCCCCGGTATGGAAGCAGCGGGCTTTGGTCGTATCGTCAATGTCTCCTCCGGTTGGGGCTCCTTCCGGGAAGGGCTGGGCGGCCCTCTTGCCTATTCGGTTTCCAAGGCTACGCTCAACGCCATTACGATGGTGGCGGCGCGGGATCTACCAGCCTGCATCAAGATCAACACCATGTGTCCGGGATGGGTGAGGACGGAAATGGGCGGCATGAATGCCGACCGCTCGCCGGAAGAAGGGGCGGATACGGCCATCTGGCTGGCAACCCTTCCTGATGACGGGCCGACCGGCGGCACCTTCCGCGATCGACAGCCCATTGAATGGTAGCTCCTGCTGGCAATCCCAACTGTTAACTTTTCCCTCATAAACATGAAAAAACCACACCTGATTCCTTCCTTGTGTCTGTTCCTGCTTCCGGTCATTTCCTCCGGAGCGGCATCCAGCACCATTGAGCATGTTGAACTTTACCCCAGCGGGGCCATGGTCACCCGGTCGGTTGCCCTGGCTGATGATGACCTTCCCGAGGTGACTGTCGAAGGGCTGCCAAGCACTCTCATCCCAAGCTCAATCCAGATTTCCACCGGAACGGCGGAAGGTGTCCGTATCGGCGGTTTCCTCTTCCTGCCAAGGGAGAACGTGGTTGAGGCGGATGATCCCAGGACCGCCGATTTGCGGGGGGTCGTTGAAGGGATAGAGGCCAAATTGAACAAGTTGCGCATCGAGCGGGAAGCCCTCACCGCCCGGACGGAGCATTTCCGTGGCCTGGCTCAGAGTATCAGCAAGTCCCTTCAGGAGGAAGCCGATGCAGAGATGTTCTCCCTTGCTGAAAGCGCTTGGGAAAAGGCAGAAGCGGTTGCCCAGTCCGGAGCGGAGCGATTGACCGCCCTCCAGCAGGAGGAGAAGGAACTTGGGATTGAATTACAGAAGGCAAAGAAGGACCTCGGTGAATTGGTGGGGAAATTGAACCGCCTCAGCGGTGTCCTGAAGGTTGAAATCGAGGGCACTGTCGCCGATCAGGATGCGTTGGAGATAAGTTACCAGATTCGCGAGGGCGGCTGGCAACCCGTTCATGAACTGCGGGCCAATCCTGCGGCAGGGACGCTGGAGTGGGTATACAAGGCACAAATCCGGCAAAACTCGGGGGAGGACTGGAAGGATGTCTCGGTCACCCTTAATTCCGCCAGCGCTCTTTATGCCGGGGGATTGCCGGAGCTGAATCCGCTGATCCTCAACAAGGTGGAAGTGCGCCCCATGGCCAAGGCACGGATGGCGCTGGAATCTTCCTATGACCTGGCCCAAGCGGCACCCCCGCAAGCCGAGCAGGCGATGCCGGAGTCGACCACGACGGGATTCTTCATGGAACTGTCGGAACCGTTAACCCTCGAATCCGGGGAAAGCCCGGTGATCCGGCCAGCCTTTACAAAGCAACTGAAGGCCGATTACTGGTCCGAAGCGGTACCGGAGCTTTCGACTGATGCCTGGCTGATGGCCGGGTTGGTGAATGAGCTTGGGTGGCCGATTTTGGCCGGCGATTCCTACTGCTACATCGATGACCAACTGGTGGCCCGCCGCTGGATGCCATCCTATGCTGCCGGCGAGGAGGTCGAACTCTCCCTTGGCCGCAATGAGAAGATGAAGATTGAGCGCAAGGAACGGGTCAAGAAGCAGGCCGAGGGCGGCCTCATCGACAAGACGAAGCGACACGATATCAAGTACGAGACAACGGTGGAAAATCGCATGACGGTGGCCCACCGGATAGTCCTTCAGGATCGGTTCCCCATTGGGCGGGACAATAAGATCCAGGTCCGAACGATTCAGCCGAAGGAGGTGGAACCGGAAGAGGGGACGGGCATTTTCAAGTGGGAACGTACCCTGCAGTCGGGGGCAAAGGACACCATGACCACGGAGTTCACGGTCATCTATCCGGCGGAATGGGATATCTATCCCCCGCTTTAAGAACAGGTAAGGAACGTTGGTAATGAACGATTTCGGAATGCTGATCGGGATTCTTGTCCTGGCGCACATTCTCTTGACGCCGCTTATCCTGGTCTTTGTGGCGGTTAAGCAACGGCGGCGAATCAATGACCTGGAGATTGCCCTTGATGACTTGACCAAGCGGATTAAACGGGGCCTGCAGCCGGTAGCTCCCTCGGCGGAGCCGCCGCCGGTTGTCGAACCCGAACCGGTCGTGGAAACGCCGCCCGCGCCGCCGGTGCCGGAACCGGTCGAGACGTCCGGGCCGGTAACGGAAGCGCCCCTCCCTGCGCAGCCGGCAATTGTTCCCGGCTTCGAAAGCCCGCCTTCGCCCGAACCCGTTTCCGAGCCAGCGCCCGAACCGGTGACGAGCCGGATCGTCGAGTTCCTTTCCAGCATTGGCATGTGGCCTCCGGCCCAGGAGGAGAACGTGAGCCGGGAAACCCTGCTCATGCAATGGTGGTTACCGCGCATTGGGGGCGTTCTCGCCCTGCTGAGTGCGCTTTTTTTCGCGGTCTACATCAACCAGACAACATCCCCCTTGTTCAAGTGTATCGAACTCCTTGTCGTCTCCCTGGCCATTGCCGGGGGCGGGCGGTTCCTGGAAAAGCGCTACCAGCGCTTTGGAGGGGTGGTCATGGTGACCGGACTGGTGATGCTCTACATGACCAGTGTGGCGGCCTATGTCCTGCCCGCGACCCGGGTCATTGAGGATCCGCTGGTCGGCTCCCTGCTTCAGGCGGTGGTACTGGCCATGATTTGCGGGATTGGCCTGCTGCGCCGATCGGAGGGTCTGGTCCTGCTGGCCTTTGCCTTTGGATTGTTTCTCAGCATTTTCATGGCCTGGGAAGGCCTGCGGGAAGGGGCATTGATTGCGGCAATTCTTCTCTTTGCCGCCGGGCTCCTGCTGGCCGGGAAGACAAACTTCCGCAACACCTTGTGGATAACAACACCCGGCAGCTTCTTTGTCGTCATTGCCTTTCCGGCGCTTTCCTTTCTCAAGACGGTGGCCATGCCGGGGATCTTTTCGACAAACGTTTTCATCAATGTCGTTTTCGCGGCGGTTGCCGGGTCCTACTTCCTTGGAATGCTTGGCAAGACCCTGCATGCCCGGATCCTGCAATCCATCGCCTCCTCCCTGGCGATTGTCAGCGTCTTCTCTTTCTTCCGGGTCTTTTACCCGGACTCGCTGGAGTGGGCGGTCCTCGCGCTGGGCTCTAACATGCTGGTCTTCTCACTGCTGGCCTGGGGATTGCGGGGTTGCGGCTTTCTTGCCCAATTGCTCTTCATCAAGGCAGTATTCCTCATCGGGACCTGGACCCTGCTCCACTATGCTGGTGACTTGCGCTGGATGATTCTCGCCCTGCAAACGGTTGTTGTTGCGATTGCCGCCCGGAAGGCGGGAACCCGCCCGATGGAAGCCGTTACGGCGGTCCTGGCGATTGCCAGTGGCGTAATTTACCTCGAGCTCTTCAGCGGGATGCCGGATTTCGGGAGCTTCGTCTGGTGGATGGCCGCCCTCTATCCGGCGGTCATTGTCCTTGCCTTGTCCTATCTGCTGCAGGGTGTGCAGAAGGGGACGTTCCAACTGCGGGATCCTTCCCGCAACTGGTTTTACCTTGCCGTCACACTGGCCGCCAATGGCCTCTGGCTCCTGCTGGTCGGGTACACGCGCTCACTTCCGATGGAGGCATCATGGCTTTTTGTCGCCGTGGCCTATGGCCTGGGCGGGCTCGCCCTGGTACCGCTTCTTTCGCGCTGGATGCTGCTGGCAACGGCGGCCATTGCCTTTGTCGCGGCCTGCCTGCAGTTCATGGATGAACCTTTTTCGATAATTCTTTTGGCAGCCATCCTTGTCCTGTCGGGTGCAGGTATCCACTTTCTGAGTACATTGGAAAGGCGAACCGCCGTTTGGGGGCAACACGGAATCTACCTTCTTTCCATTCCGTGCATTGCGCTGTGGGCCTTTCAGGCGATGCATGACTGGCCGGGGCAGGGCGCAGTGGCCTTTCTCATGGCCGTCGGCGTTCTCCTTCTGTCCGTGCTGCCCAAGCTCAAGCATGCCGGGTCGTGGTCCTTCCTCCCGGTTGCCATCCTGCTGCTGACGGAGAAGGGCAGCCCCGATGGGTTGGCCTACTTTTACGCCGCTCTGGTGGCGGGGCTTGTCTGGCTGGCCGTTCCCGCGGTTGTTGCAGGAACGCGCAGCCATCTCGGATGGGGGAGGCTGGCCAAACTTTGGACAGTGGCCGCTTCATTCCTCTTCTGGCTCTTCTTCCGGGAGTTCGGCTCTTATTATGACAACTGGCTGGGCGGGCAGTTGCTGATGGCCGGGTTGGCCATTCTGTTGATGACCGGAGTCAGGTTCTTTCCGGTTGTCGGATTCTACACCGGCTCCCTGCTCTTCGGCGGGACCCTGATCGTGAAGCACTTCCTTGCTGTAATGGATATTGCTCAACCGGGCTTGTGGAACAGCCATGTCCTTTTGTCCTTCGGGGCCATCATCGCTTTCCTGTTGGTCTGGTATTTCCTCCAGGCAACCCCGGCTGAAGACCTGGAAAAGGATCTGACCCTGCGACAGGGGGCCTCGCTGCTCACTGGGGGCCTCTTGTTTGTCAATTCTGTACTGACCTTCCACTACAACCAGCTGGGCTTGCTGGATTGGTACACCCCGATTCTGGCGGTGACAGCTTTTTCGATCATCATCATCGGCCTCCTGAATGTGGACCGTATCTACCGGATCATCGGATTACTGGCCCTGCTGGTACCCCTCGGGCGGCTCTTCATCGTTGATGTGCAGGATGTCCTGCACCGGATCATTGCCTTTGCCGCCGCGGCCGTCGTCCTTACGGTTCTCGGTTTTCTCTACCACAAGCTCTCCGAGCGGCTGCGGGTCGACTAAAACAATCGCCACACCAGCGCCACTCCGGCACAAAGGACAACCCCGATAACGATGGGCATAAAGGTGGCCACAACCGTCCACTTGGCGCTCTTGGTTTCCTTGTAGATAGTGTAAATCGTCGTCGAGCAGGGATTGTGGCACAGGCTGAAGAGCATCAGGCAGATGGCGGTCAGGGTGGTCCAGCCGCCGGCAAGGAGGATTTGCCGGAGAATGGAATTTTCGTCAGTTTCGAACATGACCCCGGCACCCTGTTCCCCGACACCGGTGAGACCGGTCATGTGGACGGTCAGCATGAGGATGGTCGGAATGACAATCTCATTCGCGGGAATGGCGACAATATAGGCAACGAGGATGACCCCGGTCAGGCCGAGCAGCCAGGCGACAGGGTCCAGTCCGGTGACCATCCACCAGGCAATGGAGTGATTGGATATCTGGATATTGGAAATGAGCCAGATGGCCGCCCCGGCTGGTACCGCGAAGACGATGGCCCGCCAGAGGACAAAAAGGGTACGGTCAATCAGCGAAGTGTAGAGGGTCCGCAGGATCTTCGGTGGACGATACGGTGGCAGCTCAAGGCTGAAGGCGGAGGCCTCTCCCTTGAGGACCGTCCGGCTAAGCAGCCATGAGGAGGCAAAGGCGAGGGCGAAACCAAGGCCGGCCACCGATACCACTGCCAGCGCAGCTGTGAAGGAGGCGAGGGCTGGTGGAACAAGGGCCCCGAGGAAGATGACCGCTATCATGATCTGGGTCGGCCAGCGGCCGTTGCAGAGCGAGAAATTATTGGTGATGATGGCAATCAGCCGCTCGCGTGGAGAGTCAATGACTCGTGCCGCAATGACCCCTGCAGCGTTGCAACCCAACCCCATGGTCATGGTCAGGGACTGCTTGCCGTGAGCGCCGGCCTTCTGGAAGAGGTGGTCCATATTGAAAGCCACCCGGGGCAGGTAACCCAAGTCTTCCAATAGCGTGAAGAGCGGAAAGAAAATGGCCATCGGCGGAAGCATGACACTGATCACCCATCCGCAAGTCAGGTAGATGCCGTCAATCAGAAATCCACTCAGCCAGCTCCACATGCCGATGTCCGCGGCAAGGCCCTTGAGCAGACCGTGGCCGTTCTCAATGAGGAGCGTGTAGAGCATGCCCGAGGGGACATTGGCCCCGGCAATGGTCATCCATAACACCAAGGTGAAGATTAGGGCCATGACCGGGAACCCGGTCCATGGATTGGTCAGGATACGGTCGACGGTCCGTTGCCAGGCAATCCGCGTGGAGGTGCCGGCCCGGAAGGTTCGCTTGGCCGCAATGCGGTTGGCTTCACCGTAGACCGACTCGCTGAGCCGGTCATGGAAATTTCGGGGAAGGTTCCAGCGGAGGGTCTCCACCTTTCTTAGTAATTCAGTACCTGTCATGATGCTGCCGCTACATGGGTTGCGTGAGGATCTTCTGCCAGTTTGCCCAGTGTTCCCGTGGCGATGGCTTCCAAGAAGGTGGCGTCCCCGTCAAGAATCTGCAGGGCGATCCATTCAGGGTTGGGAACCTCCGGGTAGAGGGAACGGATGTCGGTAGCCACGGCCTCGACCGCCCCGGAAAGGCCGGGAACGTCCAGTTCCAGCTTGGGCGGGTTACACTTGAAGGTGCCGGTGGCGACATCCCGGACGGCATTCAGCAGATCCTGGATACCGTCCCCGTTCCGGGCCACGCAGGGGATGACAGGGACCCCGAGATCCGCTGCCAGGCCCCGGTGGTCGACCTCGATGCCATGCGCCTTGGCCTCGTCCATGAGGTTCAGGCAAATGACTACCCGATTGGAAATCTGCAGGATCTGCATGGCCAGGTTGAGATTGCGCTCAAGGCTGGTTGCATCAACAACGATGACCACGACATCCGGCTGGCCAAAGAGGACAAAGTCCCGGGCAATGCGCTCGTCCGTGGAAGTTGAGAGAAGGGAATAGGTTCCTGGCAGGTCGACCAGCTTGTAGCGCTTCTTGTCGAGTGAGAAGCCACCCTCCGCCCGCGCCACGGTCTTGCCCGGCCAGTTTCCGGTATGTTGCCGCAGGCCGGTTAACTGGTTAAAGACTGTGCTTTTGCCGGTGTTTGGATTTCCCGCCAGTGCGACGACGTAATCCCATCCGCTCATGCGGATGCCCAGCTTCTCAAGGACGGGAATCCGCGCGCTGCAGGTCTCACAGGTATCAGGTGGACAATGGCTCATGCTTCCCTCCGGATGAAAATGTTCCTTGCCTGCTGTCGACGCAGCCCGATGGTGCTACCCCGTAAACTGTAGGCGATCGGGCTGCCAAAGGGACTGCTGAACTCGCAGCTGACCTCGCTCCCGGGAACTAGGCCGAAATCAAGCAGGCGGTGGCGCTCCGGTCCCATGCAGGCTGGGGAAATGAAGGCCACGGTCCCCTGTTCTCCCGGCTTCAGGCTGGCCAACCGTTGCAGGTTATCAGGATAGGTCTCGTCCTCGGCCATGGGAACGATCTCCACATGCGAGGCCAGGTTGGATGAAAGTTCAAGGGTTTCCCCGGCCAGCTCGATTTGCATGCCTCCAGTGCCCTTTTGCAGGACCTTGATCGGCAACTCAAGCGCTAGTCCCATCGCCGTCAGCTGCTCAAAATCCTCCTCCGGTTCGTCCTCAATGTGGGCGATGCGGACACAACTCCCTTCCGGAACCGTCACCAGCGGCTGGTGTAGCTCCTCGTGCAGATCATGCTCTCGCTCGGGAATCGGGTCCCCGTGCGGATCAAAGCGCGGCCGGTTCAGGGAATCAGCCAATTGGTTGATCCCCTCTGAACTGAGGAAGTGCTCAGCCTTGTCCGCTTCCGCATGCAGGGCGTCCGTCGGCAATCCCTCCTTCCGGGCAAGATACGTCTCCATCAGGCGATGCGCCCGCAACAATTCCACCGCCCGCTCCCGGCCCGCCTCGCTCAAGCGCCATTTGCCCGCAGTCCGCTCCACCTGGCCAACCCGCTCCAATAGCTCCAGTGCCAGCCCCAGCTTCATCGATTGGCCGCTCCATCGAGGTTGCAGCTCCTCAACCGTCCACGACTCTTCCAGCCAATTCCGGTGCGCTACCGCCTTCAGGATGTCCTCCGCCAATGTCCGGATTCCGTCCTCTCCACTCCCTTTTTTTCTTGTCAGCATCATTCCTCCCAGTCTGATGTAGCCCAGGCTACATTGAGCGGATAATTTTGCGGAGAATGGAACCTTGTCAAATAGAAAGAGAAAGATTTCTTGGGAAGGGATGCGAGGACGGACGGTGAGCACGAAAGCGGCGGCGCGGCACAACCGGGTGCGGAAGCAGCACTCGGACGAGCTGGCGGAGGACTACGTGGAAGCGATTGGAGCGCTGCTGGAGGAGCGGGGCCAGGCGCGGGTGACGGACTTGCAGGGTGTTTTCGGGGTCTCGCACGTCTCGGTCATCCGGGCCTTGAAACGGATTGAGGAGCGTGGCCTGGTGGCGCGGACGGAAACGGGGGGATACGAGCTGACGGACACCGGGAAGGCAATGGCGGAGACCTCGGCGGAGCGGCACGAGCTGGTGGTGCGCTTCCTATTGTCTCTAGGAGTCTCGTCCGGGCAGGCGGAGGCTGATGCGGAGGGGATGGAGCACCACCTCAGTGCGGAGAGCCTGGAGGCGATGAAGGCCTTTCTGGAGAGTCGGTGAGGATTCGCTGGCTCGGCACGCGCAGGCCGAAGGCTCAAAATTCAAACCGGGAATAAAAGTATGGTTTCAAGCTGGGCCGGAGTGTTGACCGATGTGCGATACGTCTGGGAGTAAGGGGGTGTCGCCCCTGCGGGGCTTGGATTGATGGGGTGGCCGGGTGATCCCAGGGTTGCGCCATCCTCCGTCCCGCTTCACTTCGTTTCGCGGGACTTCGGATAGCTTACCCTGGGCTTTGAGATATCGCCCCTCCGGGGCATCTGGTGCTCTCGGCGGGAACGAATACATCGCAACAGGCCTCGAAGAGGTCGAATCGCAAAACCCGGATTGCGGGAACGAATACATCGCGACGAGCCTCGAAGAGGCCGAATCGCAAAGCCCGGATGGCGGGAACGAATACATCGCGACGAGCCTCGAAGAGGCCGAATCGCAAAGCCCGGGGTAAGGACACGGGCCCGCGGAGCGGGCACGTGGACGCAGCCCCGGGGAATCGGGTCCACTCAATCCCCGAGCCCCGCAGGGGCGACATTTTGCAGCACGAGAGTCTGGAGGGCCTGACCGGGAATGCCGAGGGAGTACGTCTTGCCGGGTGTGGTTAGGGTGTAGGAAAGGTCCTCTTCGCCAAGGTTAAAGACGGCGATGGCAATGGTTCCATCCGGGTTGCAAAAGGCGGTGGCCATGAAGGTATCGTCATGGCCGGAGAGGCCGATACGAACGGCTTCGGGGCGGATGAACTTGCTGAAGTGGGCAATGGAGTAGAAGAGGGGAGTGAAATAGGCGTGGTCCTTGCCGGAATCGACCAGTACGGGTGCGAGGCAGAAGTTGTTGGCATGATTGGGTCCGCCTCGGGTATTGAGGACCATGTTCCAGTCAATCCAGCCAACGAGGTTATGGTTGAGTCCGCCGATGAGGTCGCGAGTGTAGCGGTAAAAGGCGCGGTAGGGTGGGTGATGGTGCTTGTTTTCCTCCTTGGCCCAGAACATGCCCCAGTCCGTTGCCTCCGGACGCCAGTACCAATCGTCTTCAAGCCAGGCGCCAATGGGCTCGTCGTTCCCGATGGAGTCGATACAGCCTTCGGAATGGAGGATGCGGGCATCTGGATATTTAGCCGAAACGGCATCGAGCATCTCACCCCCGACGTCAACCGTGCTCTGGTACCAGTGGACCGCCAGGCCTTCAACAAAGGCGGCGGCTTCCTCATCACCGAGAATGGCATCGGCCCAATCGAGCATGATGTCCTCGCGGTTCTGGTCATATATCCACAGGGGAACCTCCAGACCGGCGTCACGCAAGGCGGGACCAAGGTGCCCGGCAATGAAGTCGCGCATCTGTTCCGGGCTGAAGTGGGTGCTTTCCCAGTTGGAATCGTTGCCTAGTGGCTCGTTGATCGGCGTCAAGGCCCAGATGGGAATCCCCTCCTCCGCGTAGGCTTCGATGTACTTGACGATGTACCGGGCGAAAGCCCCGTAGAACTCCGGCTTCACCTCCCCGCCATTCCATGTTCCATTGGTCTTCATCCATGGGGGTGCGGTCCACGGGGAGGCCAGGATCTTGAAGTCCGACCCCTCGACATCCCGGGCCTGCTGGATCATCGGCAGGAGGTAGGTCCGGTCGGGCTCAATGCTGAAGTGCTCCAGCTCCGTATCACCCGGAACGGGGGCAAAGGTGTAGTTGCGCACCGAAAAGTCGCAGCTGGCGATATGGGTCCGGGTCAGGGAAATATGGGCCCCGGTTGGTGAAAAATACGCCTCCATCACCTTCGTGCGGGCATCCGGGGACAATTCCGAAAGCACATGTGCGCTCGACTCGGTAAAGGAGCCACCGATCCCAATCAACGTCTGGAATCGTTTCGATGGGTCCAATACCAGCTGGCGGGTAACTTCGCCGCTCGCCGGGGCGGGTTCAATCTCCTTCAGCCGGTCGCCCTCGCGGCTGGTCTGGTATATCCGGAGAGTATCCGTTTCCGGATGGGCGGAGGTCGTGGGGATGGAGATGGGAAGGCTGAGGGGAAGCATCAGGAATAGGACTTTTTGCAGAGGTAGGCGCATCATGGTGTGGGATGATAATTGATTAATAAGGGTGTATTCGATGCACTATGGCTTGACAAGCTGGTCAGGGGAAGCAAAAAATAATGCATTAATATGCAGGATATGCTGCAAATTGAAATTACCCTTCAAGAGAAACCCTGATAACTCCCGAGATGAATGGAAAAACAGCGAAGAAGCGAGCATGGGCTGCCGCCTGTCTGGCTTATGGAATGAGTATTGCGGGCCTGCTGGGGCAGGCTGAGCTGATCTGGTCGGATGAATTTGATCCGACTCCGGATGGGCTGCCGGATGCGAGCAAGTGGATTTATGACACGGGCGGCGGCGGCTGGGGCAACAACGAGGAGCAATACTACACGGACGGGCGATTGGAAAACGCGCGGGTGGAAGGCGGCTTGCTGATCATCGAGGCGCACAAGGAGCCTTGGCCGACGCGAAGCCCGGAAGCGGACTACACATCGGCCCGGCTATTATCGAAGGGGCAGGGTGACTGGCTTTACGGGCGGATAGAAGTAAAGGCAAAGCTGCCGGCAGGGCGGGGAACATGGCCGGCGATCTGGATGCTGCCGACGGGCAATGCGTACGGTATCTGGCCGAGGAGCGGGGAGATCGATATCATGGAACATGTGGGTTATGACATGGGCAGGATCCACGGAAGCCTGCATTCCCTGGCCAATAACTGGATCTCGGGCACCCAGGTTACGGGAACGACCACCATTGCTGATGTAGACACGGCCTTTCATGTATACGCGATTGAATGGTCACCTGAGCAAATCCGCTTCCTGATAGATGACAGTGAATATTTCTCTGCCCCGAACCCGGGAACCGGCTGGGAGGCTTGGCCCTTTGATGAGCCCTTCCACCTCATCCTGAATATTGCGGTTGGGGGATTCTGGGGTGGCCAGAAGGGGATCGATCCGGACATCTGGCCGGTCCGGATGGAGGTTGATTACGTCCGCGTCTACAACCTGGGGGACACAGTTCCGTTGGATACAGATAACGACATGGACCCGAACGAAACGGATCCGGATGACGACGGCGACGGGCTGACCGACTTGGAGGAGCACGTCATCGGGACAAACATCCTCAAAGTCGATACCGACGGGGATGGATACAGCGACTTTGATGAAATCGAGGCGGGTACCTATCCACTCCTGAGTGGCTCCTATCCGGGCTCCAATGCCAGTATCCTGATGATCAACAACGACTTTACATTCGGGGACGAACCCTGGATTATCCATACCAACCGGCTCAACAGCTCTGGTGGATGGGGCGGGGCAGCCAAGGGTTCATGGGGTGGCAGCTACGGGATTTTCGACTATGTCACCCTTTTGGATGACGGAATTCTGACCTTTGACAATTATACAGATGGTGACGCCGCAAAAGCGGAGCATCTTCTCTACCAGGAATGGAGCCCGAAGGTCATTGAGCTATTGCCCGGGGACGTCATCCGGTTCCGGGGTCAGGCAGGGGCTCTGGCGAGTAGTGCAGGATTTGTCATTGAAGCCTTCATCCGTGTCCTCGACAATGCCTTCCAACCAATGGAGGGAACGGTCTCAATCCCGATTGGTTCCGAAGTGAACGCTTTTGAATTGGAGACAACCCTCGGGGAGGCTACCTTTAATGTCTTGCAATCGGGTTTGCTTATCAAGGGACCGCAAACCGAGACTGCGACAATCACGTTTACCGGCTTGGAAACAACCTTGAACGAGGAAATGAGTTGGGCCGGTTGGCCCAATACTGACGGCAATGTCGATACGGGGGGCTGGATGGGCTGGCTTTTCGTCTCCAATGATCCCTGGGTCTGGAGCTACAGTCTCAACAAGTGGATTTTCCTTCCCCAGGAATATGTTGATGCAGGCGGTGGATGGGTCTACATTCCCGGCGATTCCTGAGGACAATTGAATGAGTGATTCCCCGCACCACCGGACGGCTCCCGAGGACCGCATCCCGATACCCCAGCGCATCGCCTACGGTGTCGGTGCACTGGTAAACAATCTTCTAGGGGCGGCCATCCCGATGATGGCGATTGTCCTCAACCTGGGACTGGGCATGAATCCCGCCCTAGTCGGGCTCCTGATGGCCTTGCCCCGCCTGACAGATGCCTTCACCGACCCGCTCATGGGTTACATCTCCGACCACACCCAGAGCCGCTGGGGACGTCGCCGGCCCTACATATTCCTGGGGGCCATTACCGCGGGTATCCTGTTTGCTCTCCTCTGGCAGCTGCCGGCAGGCTACAGCGAGTCATTTTACTTCTGGTACTTCCTGATCGGGTCGATCATTTTCTATCTGGCCTACACGGTCTTTGCCACGCCCTGGGTCGCCTTCGGCTATGAAATGACGCCGGACAGCAATGAGCGGACCCGGCTGATGGGGGTGACCTATTTCCTCGGCCAGGTGCCTTGGCTGCTGGCCCCGGGCTTCTACTGGTTGATGGAATGGGAATCGTTTGCCCCGGATTCGGTAACCGGGGCCCGTAAGCTAGCTATTTTCATCGGGGTGTTCGCCGTCTTTGCCGGGATCATTCCGGCTCTTCTTTGTCGTGAACGGATGAAATCGGTCGCCGACGCCGAGCAGTCGATGTTGTCCGGCCTGTCGGAGCATTTCATGTCCTTCTTGAAGGGCTTTGCGGCCACGATCCGTTTTGGTCCCTTCCTGAAGCTTTGCATGGCGACCTTCCTTGTCTTCAACGGCTTCATGATGGTCTCCTCCTTTTCCTCCTATGTGATGATCTTCTACGTCTACGGGGGGGATCGGGATGCCGGTGCCGGGCTGATGTTCTGGAACGGCTTCCTGATGACCAGTGCCACCATGGTGGTGATCCCGCTGGTGACGATGCTGTCGAGCCGGATTGGCAAGAAGACAACCTTCTACCTGGCGGTTGGGTTCTCGATCCTTGGCTATGCATCCAAGTGGCTCCTCTACAGCCCGGCCCAGCCATGGCTCATCCTCCTTTCCACGCCGCTCATCGCCTGCGGGCTGGGATGCCTTTTTACCCTCATGAACTCCATGGTGGCGGACGTATGCGACCTTGATGAACTGAAGACGGGTCATCGCCGGGAGGGCATGTTTGGATCCATTTTTTGGTGGGTTGTCAAATTAGGTATAGCCCTGGCCTATTCGCTCGGGGGTGTTCTTTTGAATTACACCGGATTTGATGAACAATTGCCGGCCCAGTCGGAGAACACGCTCCTGATGATGCGTGTGTTTGATATCGTTGTCCCGATGATAACGTCCGCGCTGGCGATCTGGATCCTGGCCAAGTACCCGATAACCGAGGCCAAGGCACTGGAGATCCGGGCCGAACTGGAGGAGCGACGGGGCAAGGTCTAAGACATTGCCAAGACCGGAGGAAAAACCGACCCTTGGGCATGGCTGGATCCGCAAAGCCGCTGCCGCTTCATTCCGCATGCACAGCTGGGAAAAGCCGGACGCTGAGCACGATCAAATGAAATCGATGAGCGGGTGCTTTTTCTCCAGAACGCGTGTGGGGTCCGTCTCGAACCACCGCTCAATGATCGTGCTGTAGACGGAGCGGAAATCGGTCGAGAAGGGGAGGTCCTTGTTCTTTGCCACCTGCAGGTCAGGCGCCTGGCCAAAGAGGGAGCCCTTGAGCTTGCTGCCCATGACAAAGAGCGGGGCGGCTGTCCCGTGGTCGGTCCCGCCGGAGACGTTTTCGCTCGGCCGGCGGCCAAACTCCGAGAAGGTCATCGTGAGGACCTGGTCATCCAGCTTGTGGGCGGCAAGGTCTGCCTGGAAGGCGGCCATCGCGGAGGAGAGCTGCTCCATCAGTTGCCGGTGCCGGAAAAGCTGGTTGGCGTGGGTGTCAAAGCCGCCCAGGGAGACAAAATAGACCCGGGTTTCCTGTCCGGAAGCGATCAGGGCCGCAACATCACGGAGGTTGCGTCCCAGCGCATTGGCCGGGTAGGCGGCCATGGGTTGGTAGCCCCGGAGGCGCTTGAGGACATTGCTCTCCGTGACGAGCGCATTCATCAGTGTGTGTTGCAGGAAATTGGCATTCTCGCTCATGGAGAAGTCCCCCTTGGCAATGGCCTCCTTCATGCCTTCCCCGGTGGTGCGTTTGCCGCGGCCGGTATTGGCCAAGCTGAAAATGTTGTGCTCCCGGCCGCTCAGGAAAATGTCCGGCAGCTCATTCCCGATATTGAGGCCGAGAGGATCCGGGGTGGGAATGCCGGCACAGCAGTTGTCGAAGTACCGGCCCATCCAACCGGTGGTCAGGTACTCGTCGCTCCCGGAGGCCGTTTCCCATATCTCCATGGAACGGAAATGACTCCGGTTGGGATTGGGATAGCCGACATTCTGGACGATGGCCAGCTTGCCTTCACGGTAGAGCTCGGCCATTTCCCCGCAGGCGGGATGGAATCCCAGTTGATCCGTAACCGGGTGCAGTTCGTCCTTCCTCAGTCCAAGTTTCGGCCGGAGACGGTAGTAGTTGTCGTCCTCAAAGGGGACGAGTGTATTTAATCCGTCATTACCGCCTGCCAACTGGATGAGCACGAGGATGGTCCGGTCTTTTTCGGCATCCGGAACGCTGGCGCGGACAGACTGTGTCAGGAACGCCGGGGCAACACTGCTGAACGCCACCAGGCCAAGTCCGGAAGCAGACTGTTTAAGGAATTCCCTGCGGGTAGTGGGGTAGTTGAAGGTTGAATCAGGCATGTCGGCTTTCCTCGGATTCAGCAAAGATGGTAGGGCGGGGCGGTCAGGGTGGCGGCGAGGCAGGCAGCCGCCCAGCGTGGACCGGCCTGCGTGCTTTGTAGCTCCTGAAACATCGGCAGCAGGGTTTCCGGCCGCGGGCTGACATGGAAGCGGTTCGCCAATGCCCCGGCCAGTTGGTCCGGTGCCATTTCGGCTAGCTTCTGGAGTTGACCTTGGTCGACGGTGAATTGGGCCCTGCCAGCTGCTTCCGCTTCGGCAATGGCCTCCTCTTCATCGGCGTTGAGGCGGTTGGCCGGAAGGGGCCGCAGGAGGGATTCGACAAATTGTCGCCGGGCGGCGAGCGTGGCGGAATTAATCCAGTTCCTGCCCCCGACCCAGCCCCGTACATTGGGGGGATTGTAGAAGGGCTGGCCCATCGTCCGCAGGATGTTGTTGGTCCGCCTTGGTGAGGGAAAGACATCGAGATCCAGGTCCTGCAGCAGCCCGAGGTAGTATTGCACGGGCGACTTGATCATGTTGCCGCGGAATCCCGGTTCATAAAAGACACGGGACCGGAAAAAGGTCATTACAAGGTAGGGAAGGGAAAATCCGGACGCCCGCCAATTCTCCGCCAGCGGCTCCAGGATGCGATCCCCCAAGCCATCATCGGTCAAGTAGAAGCGCGCCAGTTCATTAGGCAGGAAGCGGGCTGCCGCAGGCTGCTTGAATACCAGCTCAATGACATCGTCCAGCTCGAAGGTTCCCGTCTCGCCGAATAGCTTCTTGCGCGAGGTATCGTGCCTTTGGCGGACGAAGCGGACTTCATCCATCTGGTTGACGGTCCAGCCGGTCATGGCCCGGGCGGCTTCCTTTATGTCCTCTTCCGTGTACTGGCCTTCGCCAAGGCAGAAGAGCTCAAACAATTCGCGGGCGAAGTTCTCGTTTGGGGAACCTTTGCGACTCTGGTTCAGGTTGAGATACCGTAGCATCGCCGGGGATATTGCCAGGTCCCGGCACATCTCCGGGTAGGTCCGGCCAAGGTTGCGCCGGATCCGGTCCTGGTAGTCCATCAGGGTGGGTGTCCGCCTCACACCTGAAAAGGCCACCACCCATACATCCTGAAAAAACAGGACCAGCTTTTCTTGCGCTGAATGACCCGGCTCACGGGCAAAAGCATACCAGTCCAGCCCGTATTGGGCGTAGCTCTGCCGGTTCTCCTTTTGCAGCATTTGCCGCATTTCCCGCTTCTTCGCCGGATTGCTCCCTTGCAGCTCCTGATAGCGCTCACCCATGCTTTCCCGCATCGCCGCCACCTCCCCACGGTCTGTCAATGGCTCAATCTTTCCCAGCAGCTTCTGCAGGCTGACTTCCGGGCCCCATTCATAAACTTTCGCCACCAGCGCGGGATTTACCGAGAAACCCAGCCGCACCGCCAGGTGACGCGCGGTCTCAATTGTCCACTCCTCTTTCGGTAATGGTTCCCAAGCTGTTTCCGGTGTCAGCATCTCTTCCCCTACGAGTCAATTGGCCTATCAATTCCACCCGCTCCTGTAAAGCCCGGTTCATCCACGTAGCCTCTCCAATCCGGTTAATAATTATTAGATTTGCTTGCCTTGGCAGGATGGGCTAGGTGTCATTAAAGGGATGAAACTTGGACGAAGCGAATTGGAGGTCTCGCGATTAACGCTGGGGACATGGGCCTTTGCGGGGGGTCAAATCTGGGGTGAGCAGGAACGGCGGGAATCGGTATCGACGGTGCATGCGGCGTTGGATGCGGGGATCAACTTTTTTGACACGGCCCCGGCGTACGGGGCGGGAAAGTCGGAGGAGGTGCTGGGAGAGGCCTTGCAAGGGCGGCGTGGAGAAGCGGTGATTGCGACCAAGGTGTCGACCCGGCAACAGGGCCGTGAGGCGTTGCTGAAGTCCTGTGAGGAGAGCCTGGCGCGACTGAAGACGGATTACATTGACCTGTTACAGGTGCACTGGCCGAGTCCGGATGTTCCATTCAGGGAGATCGTGGCGACCTTTGCGGAGCTGAAGCATGCCGGGAAGATCCGTTATGCCGGGGTTTGTAACTTCAGTGCCAGGGACATCAGTCGCTGGCTCGACGCGGGTGGGGAGATGGTGACGAACCAGCTGCCGTATTCACTCCTGACGCGGGCGATTGAATTCGAAATCATTTCGGCCTGCGAGAAGCGGGGCATTGCGACTTTGCCTTACAGTCCGTTGATGCAGGGACTGCTGACCGGTAAATTCCGGACGGCCGACGATGTGCCGGACGGCCGTTCGCGGAGCCGGCATTTCCGTCCCGACCGTCCGATGGCACGACACGGGGAGCCCGGCTGCGAGGGAGAGACCTTTGCGGCGATTAAAAAGGTCGAGGAGATAGCGGCTTCCGCCGGCCAACCGATGGACGCGGTCTCGCTGGCCTGGATTCTGGCGCAGCCGACTGTGGGAAGTGTCGTTTTCGGGGCGCGGACAGTGGAGCAACTGAAAGCCAACATCCGGGGCATGGAGATTGAATTGTCTTCCGAAACCGTAAGCGAGTTGACGAAAGCAACGGAAGCCGTGAAGGATCTGCTGGGAGCGAATCCTGACATCTGGGAAAACCCAAGCCGCTTCAATCTGTAGTTACATGAAAGCCATATTGCTGAACGAACCGGGACAATTCGAACAAGTTGAGCTACCGGAGCCGGACCCCGCGAGTCTGGGCGAGGACGAAGCGTTGGTCCAGATCTGCCATGTCGGCCTGTGCGGGACAGATATCCATGCCTACCATGGCAACCAGCCGTTTTTCTCCTACCCGCGGATCCTTGGCCACGAACTGGGGGTGGAAGTCATTGCCACGGGTGGTGAGCATGGGCCGCTGCAGCCGGGTACCCGTTGCTGCGTGGAGGCCTATCTTTGTGAACCGGGCGATCAGGCTTACCGCCGGGGAAAGACGAATTGCACCGCCACGACCAAGTGTCTTGGTGTCCATGTTGACGGAGGCATGCGCGAGCGGATGGTTCTGCCGGTCGACAAGCTGCACCCCTCCAAATTATCGACCCGTGACCTGGCGTTGGTGGAGCCGTTGTGCATTGGGCATCATGCGGTGGAACGGGCGGCCTTGCTGGGTGATGAGATAGTGGCGGTGATTGGCTTGGGCCCGATTGGCCTGGGAGTCGTCCAGTTTGCCCTCTTGCAGGGGGTGCAAGTAGTGGCCATGGATATTTCGGCCGAGCGCCTGGCGACTTGTGCCAAGTTTTACCCGGGAATCAGGACTTTACAGGTGGATTCGCAAAGGACCCTCCTCGAAAACTGGGAACAGGGCGGCCTCGAGCTGCCTGAAGTTGTCTAGGACTGTACTGGAAACAAGCACTCCATGGAGGCCGCCATTGGGTTGCCGGCCAACGGGGGCCGTATTGTCATGGTCGGGATCTACAATGGGGAACTGACCTTTTCCGATCCCGACTTCCACCGGCGCGAGTTATCCATACTGGGGAGCCGCAACGCCACGGCGGGCAATTTCCGCGAGGTCGTGCGGCTGATGGAGAGTGGCGAGGTCAAGACCGATCCGTGGATAACCCATGAATGTAAAGCGGAGGCGTTTCCTTCCATCATCAACGAGTGGCTGGCTCCGGATTCCGGTCTGTTGAAAGGTGTCATCCAGTTCAAGTAACGAGTAACATGCACCCTCTTTTCCCTTGAAGGCAAAAACGCCCTTGTGACGGGTTGCTATCGGGGCCTTGGGCTCTCGAATCAACCGGATGGATGGCCACCTTGACCTCTCGACAGTCAAGGGGCCCGGCTTCGGATAGGGGCCGATTACTCATCTCCATCTGCCGGAGAGCTGTGAATGAGGGACGTTTGCAGGAAGTTGGCCCAGGAAGCATACTGAGCCGCACTTGGGTGAAGCCCGTCCTCAGCAAAGGCATCCGTTTTCCCGGCAAAACTCCGGGTCAGGCTCGTCCAGTTGATGAAAGGGATGTTTTCCGATGCGGCAACTCTCGCACAAGCGCGATTAAAGTTATCAATTTCAGAGGCTATGGCAACCGGATCTCGATTGATGGCGAAGGGGGTTATTCCCCAGTCGGGAATACTTAGAATGAGCATGATAGAATCCGGGCCTGCCTTGAGGGAGAGCGACTGCATGGCAAGATTTTGAAGCTCGTCCGCAAAGGTATTCATTTCCAACCCCTGGTACTGGTTATTGACCCCAATACAGAGGGTAATGAGGTCCCATTCCGGCTGAAGGTTGGCCTCGGTGAGGGCTTGCAGGAGGTCGGTGGTCGTCCAGCCGGTCTGGGCGAGGATGTGGGCGCGGGCGATCGGGATGCCCTGTTTTTCCAGCAGGTCATGGAGCTGGAACGGCCAACTCTCTTCGAGGGCGACGCCTTCCCCGATGGTGTAGGAATCGCCCAGATGGAGGCAATTGAGAGGGTGATCAGGTAACCGGACCGGCAGCATGGTCGAAGACCTCGTATTCGCGGTTAACGACAATTTCCCGGATGCGGTCGGCGGCCCGGACGATGTCGCCGTAGGAAAGAAAGAGCGGGGCGATGCCGAGGCGCAGATTGTCAGGCGTGCGGAAATCGGGAATGATGGAAGGGCTGTCTCCTGCCGGCTCAATCATCGCCTTGTTGATCCGGAAGGCCTCCGGATGGCGGAAGGAAATGTGGGAACCTCGGATGGCTGAGTCGCGGGGACTGCCGAGTTCGAAGCCACTTGGCTCAAGGTACTGGTCGAAGAGTTCGAGGAAGAGCTCCGATAGGCGGACGCTTTTTTCCCGGATTTGGTCCATTCCCGCATCCAATAACAGGCGAATGCCCGGCTCGACTGCCTGCAGAGAGAGAATCGGAGGTGTCCCGACAAGAAAGCGGCGGATACCCTTGGCCGCCTCGTAGGCCAAATTGAACTGGAAGGGGTCCGTTGTGCCAAACCAGCCGGACAATTGAGGCTGGAGGACTTCCTGCAGCTCCTTGTGCACATAGAGGAAGGCGGGAGCACCGGGTCCCCCGTTGAGGAACTTGTAGCTGCAGCCGACCGCCAAATCGACACCCCAATCGGTGAAGTCAATGGGGACCGAGCCAACGGAGTGGCTCACATCAGCCAGTACGAGGGCACCCTTGGCATGGGCGGCCGTACAGATGGCCTTGAGGTCATGCATGAATCCGGACTTGAAAACGACATGGCTAACCGTGACCAGTGCGGTATCGTCGGTGATGGCACTGACCATGTCCTCCAAGTCGACCGTAAGGCCATCCCATGAAGCAACCCGGTTAATGGAGTGGCGGTTATCCCGCAACCCCACCCGGCGGTTGAGGGGAAAAAGAGCAGAGGGGAAAATTAGGTCGGCGGGGGGGATACCGCTCCCGCCCCCCCCGGGGGGGGGGGGAGGCCCACCTTACTTTTAAAGGGTGAGGGGCGCCGGATCGGGGGAGGAAAACTCCCCCGGGGCTGGTCCCAACAGGGGGGGCCTGAGGGCGGCCCCTGTTTTTCGGCGGG
>JBFOLZ010000050.1:0-10051 GCA_040830445.1 Puniceicoccaceae bacterium | reverse complement strand
TCGGTATGGCCATGATAGGGTTTGGTGGACACCAGATGACCTGGGACGACCTGAACGAGGTTTCCCGGCAGGGACAGCGGGAAGAAACCGTCCCCCTTTCCATCACCGGTTTGTTTGAGGCCGGCAATTATACCATTAACGAAGCGGGGTCCATCCAGCAGACCCAGGGAGCCGCTTCTTGGCTCTTTTCGAACATTAATGATGCCGTGCAGGTAGCCCGGGACAAGGACATCCTCATTTTTGTCCACGGGGCCAAGGTCAATTTCTATAACGCCTGCGCCTTTGCCGCCCAGCTCGACCACTTCATGGGGCGGGACATGACCTCAATCGCCTTTTCCTGGCCAACGCGGCAGAACATTTTCGCTTACGCGGTCGGTGATGATGCCAATCGCGCCTACCGCTCGGCCAGTGCCCTCGTCTCCCTGGTCGAGAGCCTGGCCAGTGAGACATCTGCGAGGCGCATCCACATCCTCACCTGGAGTGCCGGTGGTCGACTGGTCACCGCCGCACTGGATCGGCTTCGCAAGCGGCATGCCAGCATGTCGGCTGAGGAGCTCAGGGAAACCTACCGGCTGGGCACGGTCTATTATGCCGCAGCTGATGTTCCCCGTGATGAATTCATTGATGCCCTTCCGGGAATCAACGACCTTGTTGAACGGGTCGTTGTCACGGCTTCCGCCAATGATGAAGCCTTGAAGTCCGCCCAGTTCATCATGCGCGGTTCCCTGCGCATCGGTCAGCTGGGCCACAACCTGGAGGGCGAACAACTGGACATCGTCCTCAAGGCCGACCGGCTCGAATTCGTCGACATGTCCCGCGGCCGGGACGAACGCGGCTTCGACATCACCGGCCATCGCTACTGGTTCAATCACCCCTGGGCCAGTACCGACATGCTGCTCTCCATCCGCTCGGACCTCGAACCGGAGGAGCGCGGCCTCGAACCGACGGAAGTATCCATTCTCTGGTGGATGCCCGATAACTATCCGGAACGCCTCCAGAGCCTTCGAAACATAGAAGATAGAGGCCAACTCCGGCGGTGATGGGCATTCACGCGTAACGGCTGACGATAGCCTCCATGGCCTTTTCCTTTCGCTCGATGGCGGCCGCCATGGCGAATTGACGCCGACAGCGCTGAAGATTTTGTCCTTCAAAGCTGGCCTTGAAATAAGTATCGCCAGTCAGGTGATCGGTGAGGAAGCGCATGCCCAGTTCAAGAGCGATTAAGCGCCCGGAGAAGACCAGTAGAGACCTTTCGGAATCGGTGAGAAAATTGCCGGCCGACCGGAGGTAACCTCGGACCAGCCCTTCAAAAAGGGCCAGATCCAGATCAACCTGCGCCACGTTGGCCACATCCTCGGCAACCGTGCAAGCGGTTGAACGTAGCATGTCCCCAAAGTCGTAAAGTACTGTGCCCGGCATCACGGTATCCAGATCAACAATACAAAGAGCCTCTTTTCCGGATGAATCAAAAAGCACATTGTTCGGCTTGGTATCATTGTGGATGACCCTCTCGGGGAGCTCCCCGGAAACCAGAAGGTCGACAACCGTCCCCGTCATCGACTCACGCTCGACAGCAAAGGCAATGGCTTCCTTCGCACCGGCAGCCTTGTTGAGTGAATCGTTTTCAACCGCTTGCATCAGGGTCTTGAAACGCAATCCTGTATCATGAAACCCGGGAATCGTCTCTTCCAGTCGTACGGGAATATCCGAAAGGAAGGACTGGAATTGCCCGAATGCGCGGGCAATTTCTGCCGCTTGTGCGGGCGACTGAACGACATCAATTGAACGGGTATTCTCCATGTAGTAATAAGTCCGCCACCAATCGCCTGAGCTATCCTGAAGAAAGTCCTGCCCTGCCCTTGTCGGGACAAGCCGCAAGGCCCGGCGCTCGTAATCCTCAACACCTTCGGTTGTCATGCGCTGCACCAAGTGACGCGTGACCGCACCAATGTTCTGCATCAACGCTTGAACATCGTGGAAAACCTCGTGATTAATCCGCTGGAAAACGTAGCGTTTCACCCGCCCCCCATCCTCATAGGAAGCGAGATAGGTCTGGTTGATGTGACCGTTACCAATCCGGATCATTTCCCGGAACCTTCCCGGGCAGAGAAAACCTTCCCGGACTTCTGCAGGCAGTGCGTTCAATCTCCAGACAATTCCTTGTGATGGTCGCGCAGGAAACGCATCCGCCAGATCCAGATAACCAGGACGATGAAGGGGGCCGCCAAAGCCCCATACACCGAAACGGCGAAGACATAAAAGTCGTAGATGCCATGCACGAACGAGGAGAGCAGCAGGCCAAGCAGGATAACAACAACGTTCGGCAGCTTATATCGCCCGGCAAACCCGTAAGCGTAGCCCCAGATGGACGCGAAGAGGGCGTGGATGATCGGCGATATCAGGGACCGCGCAACAGCCTGCCCACCCTCAAGCATACTCAGGTAGTAAATGTTCTCATGGAGGGCAAATCCCAATCCGATAAAGGCGGCATAGATGATGCCGTCCACTTCCTCGTCGAAGTGTTTCATCCGTGTCAGGATGAGGGCAAAGGGGATGAACTTGGCGAATTCCTCAACCGGGCCAATAACCAGGACCGTGTACCAGAAAAGCCCGGAAATGGACGTCTCCGCGAGACCAAAGGGATCATGGTTGACCCCGGCATTGGCTAAAAGGATGTAGAAGATGATCCCAATGATGGCGGAAAGGAACCCAAGGACGACCGCGAAAATCAGCATCCCGATCGGCTCCGGCTGATGCCGGTCCTTGTAGTAGTGATAGCCGCCCCAGAAAAAGCAGGGAATCAGGAGCAATGCCCAAAGGGTGGCGGGGTCTGCAACGGCCATTAACACGCCGACAGGCTAGGAAAGGTTGAACCCTCTGTCCAGCCTTTGTCAGATCAACATCAGCGGGCCTGCAGGCGTACCTTGTCCAACCCAGCCTTGCGGCAAGAATCCATGACAAAGGTCACCTTGTGCAACAGGCTGTTCTCATCCGCCATGATGATGACGGGGGTGTCCGGACTGAGTTCTGAAACGGTCCCAATCTCGCTGACGAGATCCTCTTCTGAAATGGGATGACCGTTGAGATAATACTGGCCCTCGGTATCAACGCCGATCTGGAGACTGTTGGTTGGTTCCTCCCGGCCGGCCGACTCGATTTTTGGTAAAGTGAGGTTGAGCAGGGTCAGGTTACGGAACTGCATCGAGACGAGGAAAAAGAAGATCAGCACCACGAGCACGTCGACCAACGGGACGATGTTAATCTCCGCCTTGCGACGGCGGCGCTTGGGGATGACGCTCATTCGGCCTTTGTGGTATCCTTCATGGAGCCGATCAGTCGCTCCACACCCACTTCGAGCTGCGCTTCATAGGTATCCACCCGGCGGTTGAGGTAACTGTTGAAGGCAAGAGCGGGAATGGCGATGGAGAGGCCGAGGATAGTCGTCGTCAGGGCCATGGAGACGCCCTCGACGAAGGAAGCCGGATCAGGCATGCCGGTCTCCGGGCTGATCTGGCTGAAAACGGTCACCAGACCGGTCACGGTACCCAGCAGGCCCAGCAGGGGGGCAGCACTGACGACAATTTCAAGTATGAAGAGTCCTCGCTCCATCCGGGTAACCTGCAGGCGGGTATAGGCCTTTAACTGCTCCGCGTCGAGCTTCCGGTCGTGGAAGATATCAATAATGCGGCCGGCCACGGAATCCGGGTCCCCTTCCTTGGGGATGGATCCCTGGCTGAAGGCGATTTCATACCGCCGGGGGATAATCGAGCTGCGGCGGAGGGCAAAGAGACGCTCAAGAATAATGACTGTCGCCAGAATCGAGCAAAGCCCGAGTGGCCAGGCAAATACACCCGCGTTCTGGATCAGTTCCTGCATAGAAAAAATCTCCTATTTGCCGGCCATGTAGGGAAGGCTGGCCGCTACCTGTTCGACTTCACCCGCTCCATCGAGCAGGTCCTGGATGGGATCCCACTTGCCGTTGACGAGCGCGCTGCGGGCGCCTTCACGGATTTCGCAGGGAACGGACTGGTCGCCAAAGCGCACTGTCTTGTCGTTGAGGTTGATACTGATTTCGATTTCCGGTTCCGCTTCCACGGCGGTGCGGATTGTAGCTGAATCTTCACTACTTACAGAGACACAGGGCATGCCCAGTTGCGTCGAGTTCCCAAAAAAGATCTCGGCGAAACCCTCGGCGATGACCGCCCGGAATCCGGCCCGGTAAATTGCTTGCGGGGCGTGTTCCCGGCTGCTGCCGCAACCGAAGTTGTTACCGCTGATCAAGATCGAGGCACCGGCGTAGCGCTCCTCGTTGAGCGGATGGGCGCGCTCGGTCCCGTCCTCGTTCTTGCGCACGTCGTAGAAGACATACTCCCCCAACCCGTCAAAGGTGACGCACTTCATGAAGCGCGCCGGGATGATCCGGTCGGTGTCGATGTCGTCTCCCGGCACGGGCACACCCCGTCCGGTCACTTCTGTGATTTTTGGCAATCCCATAATATAATCCAGTTTGGACCCCCTACACGGCGGCGGGTTCAAGAATTCCGAAAACTTCCCGGGCATCGGAGACTTCCCCTGTCACTGCGGCAGCCGCCACCATAAGCGGGCTCATGAGGAGTGTCCGGCCCGTGACACTGCCCTGGCGGCCCTTGAAATTGCGGTTGCTGGAGCTGGCACAGAGCTGGTCTCCAACCAGTTTGTCGGGGTTCATGGCGAGGCACATGGAGCACCCGGCATTGCGCCATTCGAAACCAGCCTCCTTGAAGACCTTGTCCAGTCCCTTCTCTTCGGCGATGCGGGCAACCACCTGGCTGCCCGGGACACAGATGGCCTTGATCCCTTCCTTGACCTTGCGGCCAGCGAGGTACTGCGCCACCTCCTGAAGGTCGCTCAAGCGCCCATTGGTACAGGAGCCGAGGAAGGCGACATCAATCTTGATCCCTTTGATCGGCGTGCCGCCGGCAAACTTCATGTGCTCGAGCGCTTCCTCGATACTGGCCCGCTCGCTGGCGGTGCTGCCATCCTCAACCTCGGGAATGGATTGGTCGATGAAGACGCCCTGACCCGGATTGATGCCCCAGGTTACCGTCGGGGCAATATCTTCGGCCCGGATGTTGACCACGTCGTCGTAGCTACAGTCCGGATCCGAAGCAAAGCTGCGCCAGCGCTCGACCGCCGCATCCCAGTCGGCTCCCTTGGGGGCGTGGGGACGGCCCTCGAGGTAGGCGAATGTCGTCTCGTCCGGATTGACATAGCCCACCCGGGCACCGCCCTCGATGGACATGTTACAGACCGTCATCCGCTCCTCCATGGTGAAGTTGTCGAAGACCTCACCAGCATACTCGTAGGCGTATCCGGTGCCGCCGTTGACCCCGAGGGTCCGGATGATGTGCAGGATGACGTCCTTGGCATAAACGCCGGGGGAAAGCTGGCCATCGACGTTGATGCGCCGGACCTTGAGCTTGTTCAGGGCCATGGTCTGGGTGGCGAGGACGTCTCGCACCTGGCTGGTCCCAATCCCGAAGGCAATGGCCCCGAAGGCCCCGTGGGTCGAGGTGTGGGAATCGCCGCAGGCAATGGTTGTCCCCGGCTGGGTGATGCCCTGCTCCGGGCCGACAATGTGGACGATGCCCTGCTTCCCGGTGTTGGTGTCGAAGAAAGTCACCCCGTACTCGGCACAATTCTTGCGCAATTCCTCAATCATGGCCTGGGCCAGGGGATCGCTGTAGGGCTCCTGGATTTCATTGGTGGGGACAATGTGGTCCACCGTGGCGAAGGTGCGTTCCGGGTACTTGACCGGAATGCCGCGTTCCCGGAGCATACCGAAGGCCTGCGGGCTGGTCACCTCGTGGATGAGGTGCGTCCCGATGAGCAACTGCGTCTGCCCGTTGGGCAGCTCGCGAACGGCATGTGCGTCCCAGACTTTTTCAAAAAGGCTCTTTCCCATGATTATCGTGCTATAAATTCGAGATAAGCTGTCTCAGGAAAGCGGCATTCGTCAACCACACAAGGGAATTCTCGGTCAAAAAACGCCTAAATCCTTGTGGTAAATGGATTTGCCAGAAAGAAAGGAATCCTCCAAGCTGCCCCCCTAACCAGATGGAATCCGATACCATCCAGTCGAGGGAAAGGGAGCCCGTCCTGCAGTTTTCCGTCTTTGCGGACAACAAGGTCGGCCGGCTTAATGAGCTCATCCAGCGCTTTGCCCAGAAGGATGTCCACATCATGGCCCTGTCCCAGCTGGATTCCACCGAGTGCACCATCATGCGCTTCATCCCCGACTACCCGGAGCCGGCCCGTGAGTTGCTCAAGGAATGGCGCTACGCATTTTCCGAGAGCCCCATCCTGGCGGTGGAAATCAACTCGGAATCCGACCTTAAATATGTCACCGCAGCCCTCGTGGAAGCGGAGGTTAATATCCACTATCTTTACCCCTTCATCACCCGGCCGAATGGACGCTATGGCATCGCCATGAACGTGGAGGACAATGAGTTCGCTGCGGCAGTCCTCCACGCCCGCCAGATCCGCTGCCTCGACCGGGGCGATATCGCCCGCTAGGCAGTCCACAGGCATTAAAAAAGCCCCGACGGTTGTCGGGGCTGGGAAAATCATTCAGGCGAACCGGAATTACTCGTCACCATCGTCGCCGATGGCTTCCACCGGACAACCCTCCAGGGCTTCCATGCAGGCCTCGACATCCTCGTCCGATTCCGGCTGTGCGTGGACGAAGGAATATCCCCCGTCCTCGTTGCGCGTAAAAAAGTCGGGAGCCGTCTCCCGGCAGAGGTCACAGTCGATGCATTGCTCATCAACATAGAACTTGCCAGCGACGTTCTCGGGCCACTTTTCGTCTTTTTCTGCCATAGTGCGGAAATTCCTTTGAGCAATTGCCCTTTCTGTCAAGGACATCCGCGAGGAAAGTCAATGAATGACTTGCTCCGGGGAGGGATCCGGATTCATATGTCGGTTCGCTTATGAGCATTTACAGCCGCAGCTACATGCGCCGGGATCCATCCGAGTTCCACCGTCGCGAATGGGCCCTCAAGACCATTCTCATAACGTTGGTGGCGGTCTTCCTGCTCCAGAACATCGCCCGGCACTGGATTGGCACCGGTTTCATCGAGCAGAACTTTGCCCTCAACCTTTACCAGCTCAGCCGTGGCTGGATACATACCCTGCTCACCTACGGACTCCTCCATTCGACCGCCGGTGCCCTCCCGTGGCACCTTGTCTTCAACGGACTGATGCTCTACTGGTTCGGCAAGGAAATCCAGAAGCGCATGGGTTCGGAACGGTTCATGGAGTTCTTTCTCTTTTGCGTCCTGACCGGGGGCATCATCTGGACCTGCGTCCACTTTTTCACCGGCCAGATGGTGACGGTTGTCGGGGCCTCCGCCGGCGTCTTTGCTACCCTCTTCCTGTTCTGCCGCTACCGCTGGAACACTCCCATGGCCTTTTACCTGCTCCCGATCCAATTTACCGGGAAACAGCTGTTCTGGGTCCTGATCGGTTTTCAGCTGTTTTCCTTTCTCTTTGCCGAGCTCCCCGGCTCAGGTAGCTCAAGTGCCAACTCGGCCCATCTTGGCGGCATGCTGGGCGCTTACATCTACGAGAAAAAGCTGCTCCACATCTCCACCCTCTCCGCCTTCTTCCGCAGGCTGACTGAGGGTAAGGCCACCATGGAGGCCCCCAAGTGGACCCGGCGCGCCAAAGCCACCAAGGAACAAACCGGGAACCGCTTTTCCATAAATACCGGAAATTCCCCCTCCATGAAAGCCGAGGTCGACCGTATTCTCGACAAGATCAACTCCAAGGGATTCGGCTCGCTGACCGAGGAGGAAAAAAAGACCCTCGATAAGGCCAAGGACAGCCTCTAGCCAGGACCTTTGACCTACGACCTAATTACTCCTTCGTCTTCTCGAGATACTTTGTAATCACCGGATCCCGGCGAATCTCCCCCTTGCCGCAGGTGCAGTTGTCGCTGCACTTCCCGCTTGTCCTAAGGGAACAAAAGAGGCGGCGCCCAAGATAGAACAGGACGAGAAGGACAATCCCGTAAATGATCAGATGTTCAATTGAAGTCGGCATGGCTTGAAATCAGGAGAATCCCAGTAACTGTCCTCCCTGGTAAACAATAAACGACAGGATCCAGGCAAAGGCAAACATATAGCCGAACTGGAAGATGGGCCAGCGCCAGGTCTGGGTCTCGCGCCGGACGACCGCCACCGTGCTGATGCACTGCAGGGCGAAGACAAAGAAAATGAGAATACTCAGACAGGTCAGCGGCGTGAAGAGCGGTTCCCCGTTGGATCGCTTCGCCTCCTGGAACGCAGCCACGAGAGAGTCGCTTTCCTCCTCATCGACCCGGTAAATAATGGCCATCGTGGAAACAAAGACCTCGCGGGCGGCAAAGGACGAGAGTATCCCCACCGTGATCTGCCAATCGTAGCCAAGGGGAGCGAATGCCGGTTCCAACCCACGTCCCAGCATGCCGGCAAAGCTATCCTCAACACCTGAGGCCGGTTCCATCACTTCCTCGACAGTCCCGACCATGGCTTCCGGCATGGGTTCCTCCACCTGCGGGTAGTTCATCAGGAACCAGAGCAGGATGGAGAGGGCGAAAATGATGGTCCCCGCCCGCTTGAGAAAGGCCCAGGCCCGGTCCATCATTTCATGGAGGATACTGTCCCAGCGTGGCAAGCGGTAGGGCGGGAGTTCCATGACCATGGACAAGCTGGGCCCCTTGAGAAGGGTCTTTCGGAAAAACCAGGCGAACCCAAGGGCCACCGCAGTCCCCAGGAAATACAACATCAGCAGGATGAGGCTTTTCTTGAGGGCATGCCCGGGTCCGGTAGGAAGCATCGCGGCAATCATCACCAGATAGACCGGCAGGCGGGCCGCGCAGGTCATGAAAGGAGCAACCAGAATGGTGACCAACCGGTCCTTGGGCGACTCGATTGTACGGGTGGCCATAATCCCCGGAACGGCACAGGCGTAGGAGCTGAGAAGCGGGATAAAGGACCGGCCGTGCAGGCCCACACTGCTCATCACCCGGTCAAGGATGAAGGCCGCCCGGGCCATGTACCCGGTCGATTCCAGCAACGCGATGAAGAAGAACAGGAACAGGATCTGCGGTAGGAAGACCACCACCCCGCCAACGCCACCGAATATCCCGTCGACGACGAGATTCTGCAGCTGGCCCTCTGGCAAATAGTCACCCACCGTGTTGCCCAGCCAGGCGATGAAGCCGTCCAGGCCATCCATGAATGGTACGGCAAGGGTAAAGATGCTGTAGAACAGGATGCCCATCACCAGGGCCAGAACCGGAAAGCCAATCCAGGGATGCAGGAGGAGATTGTCCACCCGCTCAGTCATCGTGGTCCGGTTGGGATTGAAGCGCTTCACGGACTCCCGCATCAACTCGCCGATCCAGGCATACCGCGAAGTGATCCATTCACTACGCCAACCCGGCATCTCCCGGTCAAAGCGTTGCTGCCATAAACGGACCCGTGTCCAAACCGGTCCACCCAGGCCAGGATCCTCGTCACAGGAAAGCAAAAGCCTGGCCTCCCCACGCGCCAGCACGGACTGCCTGTTCTCACGGGGCGGCAGGACCGGAAGCAACTCGTCGACCGCCTCGTGGATCAAGGCCGGCTTTTCCATTTTCAGGGTCGGCTTCGGCAGCGGATGCTGACTTAAGGCCAGTCGCAATTCCATGATACCAATGCCATGGGAAGCCTCACAGGCCACCACGGGTACCCCCAGCCGTTTCTCCAGGTGCTCGACATCGATCTTGATCCCGCGACTCCTCGCCACGTCCATCATGTTCAGGGCAATCACTGTCGGCAATCCCAGCTCGATGACCTGGGTCGCCATGTATAAATTCCTCTCCAGGTTGCTCGCATCCACACAGCAGACAACGGCGGTCGGCGCCGGTAAAATCGTAATCCCCCCCCACAAAACCACCACAAGGATTTTCTCCTCCCGGGAACGGGGGTTCCGGGTTTAGGACCCTGGGAAATCCAGCATCCGCGACTGATGCCCATGGTTGGGG
>JBFOLZ010000049.1:0-18041 GCA_040830445.1 Puniceicoccaceae bacterium | reverse complement strand
GGTTCGCACTGCTGGCCATCGACGACCTGCTTGATGACCTGCGGGCGGGAAACAAGGACTTCATAACCCTCCCGTCGCATTTGTTCCACCAGGACCGCGATCTGCATCGCACCACGCGCCGACACCATGAAGCGTGCCCCGTCGCCCTCTTCATCCACCTGGATGGAGATGTTGGTCTTGGTCTCGCGGATAAGGCGCTCGCGGATCTGGCGGGAGGTCACCTTCTTGCCATCCTTGCCGGCAAAGGGGCCGTCATTGACGGCAAATTCCATCTGGATGGTCGGGGGATCGATTTCCACAAAGGGAAGCGGTTCCTGTTCCGGTGTGGCGACAATCGTCTCCCCGATATCCACTTCCTCGAAACCGGCCAGCCCGACAATGTTTCCGGCAACGGCAAGATGGGAGTCGGATGTCTGCAGCCCGGAGTATTCAAAGAGTTTCGTGATCTTGGCGGTTTCGCGCTTCCCGTCCTTGCGGATGATATGCAGGCGCTCCCCGGCCTGGGCCTCGCCACTGAGGATACGCCCAACAGCAACCCGGCCGACATAGTCGTTCCAGTCAATGTTACTGACCAGCATGCGGAAAGCACCCTCCTCCACCGTCGGGGGATCAATCCGTTCCATGATCGTCTCAAAGAGGGCTGTCATGTCCTGGCGGGGCCCCTCGAGGGATTGGTCCGCCCAGCCATTCTTGGCGCTGGCGTAGATAAAGGGGGCATTGAACTGGTCCTCATCCGCTTCCAAGTCGAGGAACAGCTCCAGCACCTTGTCATGGACGGCCTCTGGGTCAGCGTGCTCGCGATCAACCTTGTTGATGACAACGATCGGCTTCAAGTGCTGCTGCAGGGCCTTCATAAGGACAAAGCGGGTCTGCGCCTGCGGCCCTTCGTAGGCATCAACGAGGAGCAGAACCCCGTCGACCATCTTCATGACTCGTTCCACTTCAGCTCCGAAGTCAGCGTGTCCAGGCGTGTCGACAATGTTGATCAGGTTGTCCTTCCAGTGGATGGAGGTGTTCTTGGCCTTAATCGTGATCCCCTTTTCGCGCTCCAGGTCCATGGAGTCCATCATTCGGTCCTCGACCACCTGGTTTTCACGGAATAGGCCGCCAGCCTTGAGCATTTCATCGACCAGCGTCGTTTTGCCATGGTCGACGTGCGCGATGATGGCGATATTGCGGATGTTCTTCGGATTCATGCGGAAAAGCCGAAGACACAATCACTTCCTCAGCCTTTTGCACGCAAAATCGTCCTACTGGAAATAAGCCACCCCGGAAGCGAAGATCGGCTGCGCCCGCTCTCCGCTGATATTAATCCCGATGTGGTCTCCGACCCGCTCCGAGTGGCCCATCTTGCCAAATATACGCCCGCACGGGCTGGTGATGCCCTCAATGGCATGCATCGAGCCATTGGGATTTTCCGGAAGGGCCAGGGTTGGTCGGCCTTCCGCATCCACATACTGGGTGGCTACCTGGTCGTTCTGGAAAAGCCCGCCTAAGACATCCTCCGGCCCGACGAAACGGCCCTCCCCGTGGGAAACCGGTATCATGTATTCCTTACCCAGTTCGCATTGGGAAAGCCATGGCGAAAGCTTGGATACGACCTTCGTCCGGACATAGCAGGAAACGTGTCGACCAAGGTGATTGGTGGTCAGGCTCGGGTGGTCCTCCTGCATGGGCTTGATCTTGCCGAATGGCAGCAGGCCCAGCTTTACCAGCGCCTGGAAGCCGTTGCAAATGCCGAGAATGAGACCGTCGCGGTCCTTGTAGAGGCGTCGCGTGGCCTCCGCCACCCGCTCGTTACGAAAGATGGAGGCAATGAACTTGCCGGAGCCTCCCGGTTCGTCACCGGCACTGAATCCACCTGCCAGCATGAGGATTTGGCTCTCATCGAGCTTCTCCTCAAGCGCCTTCAGACTGGCCTCAATCTCCGCATGGGTACGGTTGCGGATGACAAGAACATCCGCTTCCGCCCCTGCCTTCTCGAATGCCCGGGCGGAGTCGTACTCGCAGTTGGTTCCCGGGAAGACCGGAATAACGACCCGCGGGCGGGCGACCTTGGTCTTGGACGTCCGGAATGTATGCGGCTCAAACATCTGGCTCTGCGGGAGGGCTTCACCGGTGGCCACCCTGGTTGGAAAGACGCTTTCCAGTGGTTGCTCCCAGAGGGTACGGAGCTCGGCCAGGTCAAGGCTCTCTCCCAGTGCCTTGATGACAGGCTCAGCCGAAACATTCCCGATGACCACGCCTGGCAATGATGCGGGATCGGCCGAAGGAGCGAGTTCCAGCAGCAGGCTGCCGTATTCTTCAGCAAAGAGCTCCTCCACCGTAAGGGAGTCATTCAGGCTGACGCCCAACATGTTGCCGAGGGCCATGCGGGTAAGGGCCGCTGCCGTACCCCCCTCGCGCACAACCGAAGCGGAGAGGATTTCCTCACGGCCAATGGCCTCCGCTACCGAGGCATAGATTGCCTTCAGTTCCTCCCAGACAGGAACATCCGCTTCGTCCCGGGGAATGGAAACCTTCACGACCGCATTGCCGGCGGTTTTGAATTCAGGGGAAATCACTCTCGTCACGTCCACCGGGCAGACGGCAAAGGAAACCAGCGTCGGAGGCACATCCATGTCCCGGAAGGTGCCGGACATCGAATCCTTGCCGCCAATGGCGGCTACGCCGAGTTCCTTCTGGGCGGTCCAGGCGCCTAGCAGGGCAGAGAACGGCTTCCCCCAGCGCTCCGGTTCCCCGCGCAGCTTTTCAAAGTACTCCTGCAGGGTCAGCCAGGTATCTTCCAGACGTCCGCCGGTGGCAATCAACCGTGAGACAGATTCCACGACGGCATACACCGCCCCGTGATACGGACTCCAGCTGGACACTTCCGGCTGGAATCCAAAGCTCATCAAGGTCCCGTTGTTGGTTTCCCCCTCGAGGACCGGCAGCTTGGCCGCCATCGCCTCGGTCGGCGTCAGCCGCTCCGTGCCACCAAATGGATGCAGGACACTGCCTGCCCCGATGGTACTGTCAAAGCGCTCAATCAGTCCCTTTTGCGAACAGACATTGAGCTTGCCGAGAGTCATCTTCCACTGGCTGGCAATTGAATCATTGGTCGGCCGGGATTGAAGTACGTTGTCCGGACCGGGGTGCGCCACCTTGACCGTGGCCTGCTGGCGCACGCCGTTGGTATCGAGAAAGGCCCGGGAAATGTCGACAATCCTTTGCCCGCGCCAGGTTATGACAAGGCGTGGGTCGGCAGTCACTTCGGCGACCTTGACCGCTTCTAGATTTTCAATCGAAGCGTGTTCGATAAATGACTGCAGGTCGCCGGCATCGAGGACCACGGCCATCCGTTCCTGGGATTCTGAGAGGGCGATTTCCGTCCCGTCGAGCCCATCGTACTTTAATGGCACGGCATCCAGATCGATGGAAAGCCCGTCCGCCAATTCACCAATGGCCACCGAGACCCCACCGGCCCCGAAGTCGTTGCAGCGCTTAATCATGCCACTGACTTCCGGAACCCGGAAGAGCCGCTGCAGCTTGCGCTCCATCGGAGGGTCCCCCTTCTGGACTTCGGCAGCATTATCCAGTGCCGTGTCGGTATGGGCTTTTGAGGAGCCGGTTGCCCCACCAATGCCATCCCGCCCTGTCCGTCCGCCAACGAGGACAATCACATCACCCGGTTCGGGGGTTCCCCGGACCACCTGGGAACGGGGAGCAGCGGCGATGACCGCCCCGATCTCCATCCGCTTGGCGATATAGCCTGGATGGTAGACTTCGTTGACCATGCCCGTGGCCAGTCCAATCTGGTTTCCGTAGCTGCTGTAACCGTGGGCAGCCTCGAGCGTGATCTTGCGCTGGGGCAGCTTGCCGGGGAGCGTTTCCTCAATCGGCTGGCGCGGGTCGCCACACCCGGTCACCCGCATCGCCTGATAGACATAGCTCCGTCCGGAGAGCGGGTCCCGGATGGCGCCCCCGAGGCAAGTGGCGGCCCCACCAAACGGTTCAATTTCCGTCGGGTGGTTGTGGGTCTCGTTTTTGAACATGACCAGCCACTCCTCTTCCTGGCTATCGATCTCGACCGGAACCACGATACTGGCCGCATTAACTTCCTCGGATACCTCCAGCCCGTCCAACTGACCCGCCTTCCGCAAGGCCTTCATCCCCATCAGGGCGATGTCCATGAGGCACACCGGGCGGCCTTCGGGATTCTCCCCGTAAACGGCCTCACGGGCAGCCTGGTAGGAAGCCCAGGCTTGCTCAAGCGGTGCGCTGAGGGGACCTCTCTCAAATTCAACAGAGGTGATTTCCGACAGGAAGGTTGTATGGCGGCAGTGGTCCGACCAGTAGGTGTCGAGCAGTTTCAACTCGGTCAGGGTAGGTTCGCGCTCAGCTTCCTCCTGAAACCATCTTTGGCAGAAGGCCAGGTCCTCCGTCGACATGGCCAGCCCGAGGGACTGGTGAAGGCTGTCCAGAAAGGCCGCGTCACCGGTATTGAATCCCTTGATCGATTGAACCGGCTGGGGCTCGGGGACTGGATGAACCAGCGTCTCTGGCCGTTCCAGACTGGCTTCCCGCGAATCAACGGGATTGATTCGGTAGGCCTTGAGGCGTTCCATGTCATCATCGGAGAGGCTGCCTTCCAGAATCAGGACCTCCGCACAGCGGACCACCGGTTGGCAATCCGCCAGCAGCTTGAGGCATTGCACGGCGGAATCCGCGCGCTGGTCGAATTGTCCCGGCAGGTATTCAACCGCAAATACCGCCTGCCCGTCTTCCCAGGGCCGGGTCTCCCAGCCGATCTCAATGGCCGGCTCCGTGAAGAGGGATTGCTTGCTGTCCTCCCACACCGCGTCGGGCACTCCTTCGACATCGTAACGAAGCAAATGGCGCAGGCCGGTTAGCCCGTTCAATCTCAGGTCGCGGCTCACATCCTCCAGTAATGCCTCCGCCTCCTGGCGGAATCCCGGCCGCTTTTCCACATACAAACGCCTGATCATGCATCTGAGATGAGGCAGCAGGGGAAAGACTGCAACTCTCAAAGATCAAGTAATTCCGACAAAAGATTTGCACAGCGCAAATGAGTGCTCCACGGTGCTCTCAAGTTATCCGGCAGCGTCGATGAGTGAACTGATCAAGCACGAATGTGGTATCGCCCTAATCCGGTTGAAACAACCGTTGGCCTACTTTGCGGAAAAATACGGATCGCCCCTTTATGGCTTCAGTAAACTGTTCCTCCTGATGGAGAAACAGCACAACCGGGGCCAGGATGGAGCGGGAATCGGCTGCGTTAAGCTGAACGTCCCCCATGGGCATTCCTTCATGCACCGGGAGCGGGTGCTGCGGGAGAATTCCCTCGGGCCGCTCTTCCGGAGGCAGCTTAAGCGCTACGACAAGGCCATCAGCAAAGGAGTCATCATTCCGGAGTTTGTCGACACCGTGAAGCTGCATTTTGATTTTGGTGGCGAGATCCTCATGGGCCATCTTCGCTACGGGACCTCCGGGGATTTCACCGAGAGCTCGTGCCATCCCTACTTCCGGCGCAGCAACTGGCCGACCCGGAACCTGATGGTCTGCGGGAACTTCAACATGACCAACACCGGGGAGCTCAACCGGCTGCTCATCAACCGCGGCCAGCACCCCATTTTTGATACCGACACCCAGACCATCCTTGAGGAGATCGGGTTCCACCTTGATGAAGCCCATGACGCCATCTACCACAAGATGCGCGACGAGGCCAAGATGCCCGGTCCGGAGATTCCGGAAGTCATCTCCCGGGAACTGGATATTGTCCGCATCCTCCGCAAGGCGGCCGGCGTCTGGGACGGGGGCTACTGCATTGCCGGGATGGTTGGTAACGGGGACACCTTTGTCATGCGGGATCCCCATGGCATCCGTCCCGCCCATTATTTTGAGGACGACGAAGTCATCGCCTTCGCTTCCGAAAGGGTTCCGTTGATGACCGCCTTCGACAAGGAAAAGGGCGACATCAAGGAAGTCCCGCCCGGGCACGTCGTTTCCATCAAGAATTCAGGGGAGGTCCGGGTGGACAGTTTCAGCGAGGCCGTTCCCCAGACCAGCTGCACCTTTGAACGGATTTATTTCTCGCGTGGGAACGACCCGGAGATCTATCAGGAGCGCAAGGCCCTCGGTGCTGCCCTCTGCCCGCACCTGCTCAAGGAGCTCGATTACGACCTGACCAACTCCGTCTTTTCCTACATTCCCAACACCGCGGAGACATCCAGTTACGGACTTCTCCATGGCCTCCGCCGCTACCGCCGTTCGGCGGTCAAGGACAGGATATTGAAGGCCCATGAGGACGGGACGCTCGACGAAGAACTGGTTGATGAACTGATCCTCGACAACTGGCCCCGGGCCGAGAAGATTGCCCACAAGGACATCAAGCTGCGCACCTTCATTTCCAACGAGCAGGGGCGCAGCAAGCTCGTCTCGCACGTCTATGACATCACCTACGATGTCGTCCAGGCCAAGGACAACCTCGTGGTCCTCGACGACTCCATCGTTCGGGGAACAACCCTGCGGGAATCGATTATCAAGATACTTTCCCGGACAAACCCGAAGAAGATCATCGTCGCCTCGACGGCTCCCCAGATCCGCTATCCGGACTGCTATGGCATCGACATGAGCGAGCTGGGCAAGTTCATCGCCTTCCAGGCAGCCATCGCTCTCCTCAAGGAGCGCGGCGCCCAGGAACGCATCGAGGATGTCTACCGGGCCTGCCTGAAAGAGGTGACCAAGCCGAAGGAAAAGCAGGTCAACTGCGTGAAGGATATCTACGCCCCGTTTTCAGCTGTGGAAATCTCGGCCAAGATCGCGGAGATGCTCTATCCGAAGGACATCCCCTGGAAGGGCGAACTGTGCATCCTCTACCAGACCATCGAGGACCTGCACGCCTCCATTCCGGAACATACGGGGGACTGGTACTTTACCGGCAACTACCCGACCCCGGGGGGAACACAGGTGGTCAACCGGGCCTTCATCGACTATTTTGAAAACCGCAGCGGACGCAGCTACGATGTCTAAAATTAACAAAAGGAAAAAGGCCTACGCCGAGGCGGGGGTCGATATTGCCCTCGCTGACAAGCTGCTTGACCGGGTCAAGCCCTTCCTCAAGCAGGCCACCCGCAAGGAATCCCTCGGTTCAATCGGCGGATTCGGTGGATTCTTCGACATCTCCCGACTGAAGCACAAGCATCCGGTACTAGTCAGCAGCACGGACAGCGTCGGTACCAAGGTCACAGCCGCCAAGGTCACCGGGATATATCGGAACCTCGGGGCGGACATCGTCAACCACTGCGCCAATGACATCGCTGTCTGCGGTGCTGAGCCGCTCTACTTTCTTGACTACTACGCCACCGGAAAGCTCAACCAGAACTACGTCACGCTCCTGAAAAGCCTCGCCAAGGCCTGCACGGCCGGCAACATCGCCCTCGTCGGGGGTGAAACCGCCGAGCTGCCCGGCGTCTACACCGAAGGGGAATGCGACCTTGTCGGCTCCATTGTCGGAGTCGTGGACAAGCCGAAAATCCTCACCGGTGCCGCCATCCGCCCCGGCGACGTCGTGGTCGGCCTCGGGTCGAGCGGCCTGCACACAAACGGGTTCTCCCTCGCCCGGAAGATCCTCTTTGGCGATCTCAAGCTGAAGGGGGATGACCTTCTTCCCGGCTACCGCCAGAAGGCGGGAAACGCCCTCATGCAGCCGCATGTCAACTACAGCGGCTTTATCATGGAAGCCTTGGGGAAGCTTAACAAAGGCACACAAGCGGCACGCCGGAAGGACAACAGGGTTTTCGGCCTCGCCCATATCACCGGTGGCGGGTTCACCGGGAACATTCCCAGAATCCTCCCCGCCAATTGTGATGGTATTGTCGATACATCGACATGGAAACCTCTGCCGGTATTCCAGGTCATCACCGGTGACGGGCGGGTGGATTTTGACGAAGCTTACGAGGTCTTCAACATGGGTATCGGCCTCGTTGCCGTCATCGAGAAGAATGCCGTCGATGCCTTCCTGAAGCTGGCGAAGAAACATCGCCACAAGGCGCATGTCATTGGAGAAGTCGTCAAGGGAAGCGGCATTGTCCAATTGAAGAAGTAATCGCATGGCCCAGAAATCGGCATCAGTTGAGTTCATCTATGGTTTGAATCCCGTCTTCGAGTGCCTGCGGGCGGGAAGACGGACGGTCCACGAGGCCTTCGTCAACGAGAAGACAGCCACCAGCTCGCGATTAAAGACGCTCGCCCGGCTGCTGGAGAAGAACGGCGTCCGCATGAACCTGACCGACAAAGGCCGCCTGCACCAGTTGTGCGGCTCCCCGGAACACCAGAACGTGGTCCTGAGAGTTTCCCGCTACCCGTATGTTCCCAGTGACGATTGCCTGACCCAGGAACGGGTCCTGCTACTGGATAACGTGGAGGACCCGCACAACGTGGGCGCAATCCTCCGCTCGGCGGAGGTCTTCGGATACCATCACGTCCTCCTGCCGACGAAGGGCGTCCCCGAGGTCTACCCGTCGGTCTCAAAGGTTTCTGCCGGAGCAGTGGAGTTTCTTAACATCGCCCGCGACTGCAGCGCGGTGACCTATTGCCAGAAAGCGGTTGAAGCCGGCTATACCGTTGCCTCGCTGGACATGAAGGGGAAGGTCCTCCTCGATGACTTCGCCAGGGATGTCCCCTCCCCGCTTCTGGTCGTCATCGGAGGCGAAGACCGGGGCGTCGGACAGTTTATCCTCAACAACTCCTCTGCCGTCCTGGCCATCCCGCAGAGCGGGAAGATCAATTCCCTCAACGCCTCGGTGGCTGCCTCACTGACGCTCTACGCCTTGCGTAAGGACTGATTCTCCAGTCGCGCAAAGGCGGCATCGATAATCTTCGGGGAAACCTTCTCGCTGGTCCCCAGCTCCTGGGCAAATACCTGCACCTTGTACTCCTCCAGAAGCCAGCGCAGCCGGCGCTTTTCAGCTGGGTCCGCCTTGAGACTCGCAAAACGCCGGATGTAAGCCAGCAAGGGGCGCGCCTTCTCCGCATCCTTGGCCGGATTCTGCCGCGCCCTCTGGATGCGCCGAGACAAGGCATCAATGTAACGCGGGTAGTGATATAATCGCGACAGTCCGAGGGAGCGCAGGAACTTTGGGTGAACCAGCGCGTCCAGCTCCATTTTCCAGGGGGAATCAGGATGAATCAACGTCACGACCTTTTCCCGTTCCTTGAGGATCCGGTCCAGTAAATCGACATACTTTGGGACAAGACCTTTCATCCTTTCCCGCGCTGCCATGCTGACCTTCTCCAGGTTGGCAGGGTCCAGGGGTAGCGGGTCCTCACAGGCCAGCAGGGAGCGACGAATGAGAGCGAACGACTCGGCTGCCAAAGTCTTCGAATCCATCATCGCGGCGAATCCGAGCCCGACCCGTTTCACTTCCTTGGCCAAGTCACGTTGCAACCACCCCAAGTCCTTGCCGACCGCCTCCTCACACAAGGCCATGAAGCCGGGAATCGTTGCCCGTCGGGCGGCAGATTCGTTCGTGAACAGCTTCAGGGAAACACCGTCCTTCCCTGCTTCCAATCCCGGCCAGGCCTTGACCGGAAGGCCGGCAAGGTTGCCCAGCACAAGTTCCGCCGGAAGCTTGGGCAAGGTCGAGGGATGGACGACCTTCATTTCGTACTTCCGGCAACCTTCCTGCCAGACCTTGAGCTTGTCGCGGCCCTCCCCTTTTTCAAAGGAAGCCCGGACCGCTTCCCGGTATTGCTGGCTGACGTCATCCCAGTTACGCCCGGTGGCAACCGTCCGCTTCTTGCGGTCAATGACTTCAACCCGTGGTTTCAGGTAGTCGGGCACCGCATCCGGGGCCCAGTCCGTCGGCCAGATACGGATACCGCGGGTTTCCCCGAGCAGACGTGTCAGCTGGTCGACAAGGCTGCCCTTGTCCGGAGCAACCGCCAGCGCCAACTCCTGCACCACGTCGGCCATGGGGAACAGTTGCTTGCGGGTATCCTTGGGCAGGCCACGAAGAAGAAACTCAATCCGCTGCTTGATATAACCGGGAACAACCCAGTCGATCATCGAGGCGTCGACCGACTCAAACTGCTCCACGGGAATCTTCAGGGTCGCGCCATCCTCATCCTCTCCCGGCTTGTAGGCGTAGGACAGGTCCAGTCGGACCCCGCTCATTTCCGTCGCGTCGGGAAAGGCCGCCAGCTCTTCCGCCTCGTCTTCTCCCGGCAACAAGTCTCCCTCGCTGGCGAATAAAAAGTCGGCCTTTCCGCCGTGATGGTCCCGGATAAAGGCCTTCAGGTCGCCGAATGATCCCACGCGTTTAATCCGCTGCGCATAAAAACGATAGAGCCGCTCATCGAGTGCCCAGGTTCCGCTCATGCGCAGTCGCGTTTGCCGGTCCCGGACTTCCTCAAGGAGTTTCTGGTTGGCCTCATGGAAGGGCAGTCTTGTCCTCAATCGTCCCTCAACCAGTGCTTCACGGATGAAGATTTCCGTTGCTTCCCGCGAGTTGATTTTCAGGTAGGCCGTCCGCTTGGCGGCAACCTCGAGCCCGTAGAGGAGGATCCGCTCCCGGGCCATGACCCGCTCACCCTTTTCATCATAAACCGGATCGGTGTATTTATGATTCAATACATGCTCTCCGACCCGCAGGATCCAGGCCGGATCGATGCGGGCCACTGTCCGCGCATACAAGCGCGTGGTTTCCATGAATTCACCCGCGAGGATCCATTTGGCGGAATTCGGCTTGGGCACCTTTGGCGCCGGAGCCCCCTTGGCCCGCTTCTTCTTGAACGGGATCTTGTGGAAGAGCGTCGATCCCGGGAAGATCATCACCTTGCGGTTGCGGGTGGCCCGGTAGTGGTTGGTTTCCTCAAGCTGGGCCACGCCCGAAAGAAGCCCGCTCAGGAGGGCGCGGTGGATTTGCTCAAACTCGGCCGGCTCCTTGTTCTCACGGAACATCCGGATGTCCTTCAAGGTCCGCTCCAGCTGGGCATGGATGTCCCGCCACTCCCGCATCCGGAGATAGCTCAGGAAGTGGGCCTTACAGAACTTGCGCAACTGGTTCTGGCTCAGGCGTTCCATCTCATCGTGGTAACTATTCCAGATGTTCAGGAGGGTCAGGAAATCCGACTCCTCATGCCGGAACTTGCGGTGCATCTCATCCGCCTCCTTGGCCGCGTCCATGGGCCGCTCGCGAGGGTCCTGGATACTAAGACCCGCGGCAATAACCAGGATTTCATGAACACAACCCTCCCGGTTGGCCTCCAGCAGCATGCGGCCCACGGTAGGGTCAACCGGAAGGTGTGACAACTTGCGGCCCAAAGGGGTCAGCCCTTGGATTTTGGCGTCCAGCGCCCCCAACTGGACCAGGAGTTCATATCCGGAACGGATGGCCCGCTCCCCTGGTGGCTCGATAAAGGGAAATGTGCGGATATCCCCAATCTTGAAAGCGATCATCCGGAGAATCACGTCGGCGAGATTGCAGCGTAGAATCTCCGGCATGCTGTACTCGGGGCGGCCGAGGAAATCCTGTTCACTGTACAGACGGACACAGACCCCCTCACTCAAGCGGCCGGCGCGACCCTTGCGCTGGTTGGCCGAGCTCTGGGATACCTTCTCAATCGGCAAGCGTCTGGTGTGGGTGGCAGTGCTGTATCGGCTTACCCGGGCCAACCCGCTGTCGATAACAAACCGGATCCCGGGAATGGTGATCGAGGTCTCCGCAATATTCGTCGAGAGAATGACCTTGCGCAGGCGACCGGATTTAAAAATGCGGTCCTGCTCATCCGCGGTCAGGCGTCCGAAAAGGGGCAGGACCTCCAAGCGGGTGAGGCCGCGCTTTTCCAGAAGGTCACGGGTCTCCCGGATATCCTTTTCCCCCGGAAGAAAGACGAGGATGTCGCCAGGACGATTCCAGCTGACGATATCCTCAACGGTGCGGACAATGGCATCCACGTAAGTCATGTCGCCGGTGTCCTCCAACACCTCGTCAATCGGGGCATAAACGGTCTCAACCGGGTAGAGGCGACCACTCACCTCAAGGATAGGGGCATTGCCAAATGCCTTTGAAAACGCCTCGGTATCAATCGTTGCCGAGGTAATTATAACCTTCAGATCCTTGCGCCGTTGCAGCAGGAGATTGAGATAGCCGAGGAGGAAATCGATGTTGAGACTGCGCTCATGCGCCTCGTCGACGATGATGACACTGTACTGGCGCAGGTCGGCATCACCCTGGATCTCCGTCAACAGCATGCCGTCCGTCATCACCTTGATGAGCGTGTCGGGTCGGGTCTTGTCCGTGAAACGGATCTTGGCGCCGACCTCCTGTCCCCAGGCAACGCCGAGCTCCTCGGCGATCCGGCGGGAAATCGACAATGCCGCCACCCGCCGCGGCTGGGTACAGGCAATCTTGCCCTTCTCCCCCAACCCCGCCTCGAGGCACATCTTGGGAATCTGTGTCGTCTTGCCGGAACCTGTTTCCCCGGCCAACACAACAACCGGGTGCTTCCGAATGAGATCAACAATCGCCTCCCGGTGGGCCGTGATCGGCAATTCCTCGGGATAGCGAATTTTCAACTGACCTTTACCAGGCATCAATTCCCCAGAGCGAAGCAGCTAATCCCGGAGCAGACAAGTTTACTTAGAGAGTCGGCGCTTCAGCACCGGTCACGCTTAAACTCAACCCACTTCCCGTTTCATCCCGCTCGACATAGACCCGCAGGCAGGCCGCCCGACTCTGCGACAAGTCCCACCCGTGCCGGCGATAGGCATCCGGGAAGAGGACTGTCTCGGCCATCCCAGTTTCATCGGCCACGGAAACAAACTTCATCAACTCTCCCTTCACCGTCCGGTGCAGGCGGTGGCAAACCTGGATGCCGGCAATGCGCATCTCCCGGCCAACAAAGTCCCCGAGGCTCCTTACCGGGACCGTGTTGCTGCGGTCCACCCCGCGCATCCAGAGGGCAAATGGATCCAATGTCACCGGATAACCCAACAGTTCCGCCTCGCTTTCCGCCATTTCAACTTTACCGGGCTCCGGGAAGACCGGCCGTGGCGAGCTGTTGGCGGCAAAAAGATCCTCTGCCTCACCGTAATGGCGCCGTCTCACCTGGCCGGCATGCCAGACCGCGGAGTGCCGGTTCTCAAAGAAGGCCCGCAAGGCACCGGCCCGCGCCAGCAACTCCGCCTCGGCTGGCTCCGGACGGGTACGGCTGACAAAATCACGCCAACCCCGGAAGGGCCCGCGCTGCCGCGCCTGGCTCCATGCCCTCAGGAAGCGTTCACTCAATCCTTTGATCTGCCACAAGGGGATGTGGACGCGCTTGTCTTCCACCCGATAATCCTCTCCCGGCCATTGCACGTCGGGCAGGACAAAGCGACCCCCGTGTCGCAGGATTTCCATGACATAAACCAGGGGCGCATAAAAACCGCGCCGGTTGTTCAGGACGGCCGCGAGGAAATGCAGCGGCCAATGGTACTTAAGCCAGCACCCATGAAAGGCCTCAATGGCATAAGCGGCCCCATGCGCCTTGTTGAACATGTAGCCGGAAAAGTCGCGCAGTTCCCGCCAGACCGTCTCGATCTCGTCCTCCCCGCGACCCTGCCGCAGTGCACTGGCCCGGAAAACCGCCTCCAGTTCATCCATCACGTCGTCGTCCGACTTCTTGATCAGGATCCGGCGCAACAGATCGGCCGTCCCGAAATCCATCCCGGCAAAGCGGTTGGCCACCAGCAGGATGTGTTCCTCGTAAATCATCAGCCCGTAACTGTCATGCAGCACCTCCTCCAGCACCGGATGGGCGTACTGCGGCGGTTCCATCCCCAGGTAACGGCGGGCAAACTTGGTCTTTTTGTCCTCGTTGGCCGCCCCCGGCCGGATTACGGAGACCGTGGCCACCAGACAGTCGATATCGGCACAGCGGCACAGCTTGAGCAGGCTGGTCATGGCCGGCGACTCAATGTGGAAGACCCCCCGCGCCTCGCCAGCCTGAACCAGTTCATAGATACGATCATCCGAATAATCGATCCCCTCAAAGGGATTCAGCGGATCCGGACCTTCGTCCTTTGTCCTTTGTCCTTCGTCCCTCAAATTCTCACAACAATCCCGGATCACGCTCAAGCCGGCCTGGCCCAGCAGATCCATCTTCAGCAGACCGAGGTCCTCAATCGGGTCCATCGACATCTGGGTCATGGAGAATCCCCTGGCACTGCCCCCAACCGGGGTAAAACCGGTCAACGGCCGGTCGGCGATGACCATGCCACAGGGATGCATCATGGGGTGACGCGGCAGTCCGTGGAGATCCACCGCACGCTCCACTGCCTCCCGGAAACGGTCATCCGCCCAGGCGCCACGCGCCTCGACATAGCCCTCCCGGTCAGCAAGGAACTTCTTCAGGGAGCCATAGGGCAGGCGCTTGCTCCAGGCGTGCGCCTCGTGTGCCGGGACGCCCATGGCCTTGGCCACCTCGGCCACGGAGGCCCGTCCCTTGAAGGTGGCAAAGCCGCCAATCATCGCCACCCGGTCCAGACCGTAGCGTTCATACAGCCAGGCCATGATCTCGTCCCGCCGGTCCCACGGCAGGTCGAGGTCAATGTCCGGCAACTTGCTGTGCTTCATCCGTTCGCGGTTCAGGAAGCGCTCAAAGCGCAGTCCGAAGCGGAAAGGGCAGACGTTGGCCACCCCAAGAGCATAACAGATGAGGCTCCCCGCGGCGCTGCCGCGGGCAAGGACGGGAATATCCCGCCGGGCGCACTCGTCGACCACCTCGGCGAAGACAAGGAAATAGCCCGCGTATCCAGTTTCCGCTACAACGGCCAGTTCCCTCCGGATGCGCTCCAGCAGCTTCTCCCGCGAGGGCTTGTCCCGCCAGGGATAGGACTGCCCGTACCGGCGCACTATCCCGCGCAGGCAACGCCATGCCAAAAGGCGGTTCTGCCGGGTCTTTCCGGTCGCCGTCTCCCCCTCTCCGGCATTCCGGTGAACGAGCGGGTTTGGCAGGTAGATTTTTCCGTAGCGGTAGTCAAAATCACAGGCCGCAACAAATGCCCGGGTCTGTTGCAACACCTGGGGGACCCGGGCAAAGCGCCGCTCAACCGCTTCCGGTGAAAGCAGGCCATACTCCCCCGGGGGCAGCTTGTCGGGATGACGCTGGCCCAAGCGGGTCAGGGTCCCCATGGCCTGCAGCAGTTCCAGCAGGCGGCTCCCCTTCCGGGTTCCATCATGCCGCGCCCCGTTCATCACGACCCAGCGATCCCAGCCGTGCCGCTGCAGCTCACTGAACACCCGCCGCTGCAGCAACTGCCCGGCCGCATTGTGCCAGCACAGCTCCAGCCACAGGTTATCCCAGCCATACTCCAGCAACCGCTCCCAGGCCCCGCGCCACCGCGGGAAGGCCCCAATCCGGCCGCCATAAGCATGCCCCACCCGGATCGGACAGGAGAGCCAGACGCCGCCTGCCGCTTCTACCTGCAGGCGCTCAATCCCCTCCCACTCCACTTCGCCGCCGTTGGCCTCGCTGACCAAACGGCAAATGGCGGCATACCCGGCTTGGCTGCGGACTGTCAGCTGAAGCCACTCCGGGACAAAGTCCCGCACCCGTATCCGGCAGCCGAGCACCATCCGCAAACCCGCCCGATCACAGGCCTGGGAGAATTCCACCCCGCCGTAAAAACCCCCCATGTCGGCGAGCCCACCACCCGTGTAGCCAAAGGCCAGCAGCCGTTCCACCAGCTGCCCTACTGTCCACCCCGCCCCGTAAAAGCTGTAGGCACTGAAGTTTCCCAGACTGAACACGAACCAACCATACTAGTGAACATATGTACATCTTCAAGACCGAATCGTCCCGCCTTGCAAATTTGATAGTCCGCAGACCGGGCCCTACTGCTGGATACCCCAGCGGGTTTCAATGGCGACGGGCAGCTTGTCAGGATAGTCGAGGGTGTAATGGAGGCCCCGGCTCTCCTTGCGCTGGAGCGCGCACATGATGATCATCTCCGCCACTTCGACGAGGTTGCGCAGTTCGAGGAGCGAAGGTTCCACCTTGAAATTCCAGTAGTATTCGTGGATTTCCCGCTTGAGGTGCTGGACACGGGTCTGTGCCCGTTGCAACCGCTTGGTCGAACGGACAATGCCGACGTAGTCCCAGAGACAGCGTTTCAATTCGTCAAGATTGTGACTGATAATGACCCGTTCATCGCTGCCATGGAGGTCGCCATCCACCCAGTCGGGTAAGTCGGTTGCCTCAAATGAAGCCGAGCGGAGGAATTCATCCACCTTGAGGGCGCCGCGGTGGGCCATGACGACAGCCTCCAGCAGGCTGTTGCTGGCGAGGCGGTTTGCTCCGTGCAGGCCCGTGCAGGCAACCTCCCCGCAGGCATAAAGGCCGGCCAGGCCGGTCTTGGCATTGAGGTTGGTGCGCACACCGCCGCAGAGGTAGTGCATGGCCGGAACCACTGGAATCGGTTCCCGGGCGATATCAATCCCGGCTTGCCGGCACCTCTCCATGATGTGGGGAAAACGCTCCTTGAGGAATTCTTCCGACTTGTGGCTGATATCGAGCCATACATGCCGGGAGCCGGACTTCTTCATCTCACTGTCGATAGCCCGGGCGACGATATCGCGCGGGGCCAGGTCCTTGCGCGAATCATAGCGCTCCATGAAGGCCTCGCCATTGAGATTGCGGAGTATCCCGCCCTCTCCACGGACAGCCTCACTGATCAGGAACCGGTCCTCGGTACTGGCGTAGAGGGCGGTGGGGTGAAACTGGATGAACTCCATGTTGCGGATTTCCGCCCCGGCCCGGAAAGCCATCGCGATGCCGTCACCTGTGGCAATGGCCGGATTGGTGGTGTAGAGATAAACCTGGCCAATGCCGCCTGTACACAACATGACCACGGGAGCAGCATAGGTCTGCACCATCCGGTCACGGGTATTGTATCCATAGAGCCCGAGAATGCGGTTCTTGGTGGCATCCACCTGATGACCGGCGAGCGCCAGCTTGCGGGTTGTTATCAGGTCGATGGCGTGCACATGTTCCAGCAAGGTAATGCGGGGATGGGTTTCCACCGCGTGGACAAGGGCCTCCTCGATGGCCTTTCCGGTCAGGTCCTTGACGTGGAGAATCCGCCTCTTGGAATGCCCGCCCTCCTTGTGCAGGGATACCCGCCCGTCGTCCAGTTGGGAAAAGTCTACCCCGAGGTCGTGCAGTTCCTTGATCCGGTCCGGGCCATCCTCGATGATATGGCGGACGACTTCCTCGTCACACAATCCGTCACCGGCAGTCAAGGTATCCTGGACATGCAATTCAAAGTCGTCCGTCTGTGAAGTAACGGCGGCAATTCCCCCCTGGGCATAGTTGGTGTTGCTCTCGGCCCGCTCCTTCTTGGTCAGGATACAGACGGAGTGCCCCATTTCGGCCACCTTCCGGGCGAAACTGAGGCCGGCGATTCCGCTGCCAACAACAAGGACGTCAAAGGACTGCTGCATGGTGATGGGGTAGGTGAAAGTCGATGAACAGGCAAGCCCGTCTAGAGGAGGATATTATCGATCAAGCGAACCTCGTCGCACCAGATGGCTGCGGCAATCAACGCTTTTCCGGGAATGATTTCAGCACGGACCGCCTGCATCGTCCGGGGTTCGACAATAGAGACGTAGATGACCCGCAAGCGCCGATGTTGGGAAACATGGTGGATCACTTCGGCAACAACCCGGTCGACATTGGTGATGCCGGTATCAACAAGGCGCTTCCCTTCCAGCAAGGCGCTGAAAAGGGCAGCCGCATCCTTTAACTGGAATTCATTGAGGTAAGCATTGCGGGCATTGCAGGCCAATCCGCTTTCCTCCCGCACGGTGTCGATCATCACAACCTCCACCGGAAAATTCAGCTCCCGGAAGAGCTTGCCAAGGACTACCGCCTTCTGAGCATCCCTCCGGCCCAGGAAAAGCTTATCCGGCCGGATGAGATTCAGGAGCATCGTGTGGTATGTACAGACTCCATTGAAGTAATTGGGCCGTGAGACCCCACAAAGGCTGCGGCTG
>JBFOLZ010000048.1:0-8970 GCA_040830445.1 Puniceicoccaceae bacterium | reverse complement strand
GAGCGAGCTCGCGGGCGTGGACGTGTTTCCGGAAGATTCCGGGCGGGAGTCGGTTGTAGTTTTCATTTTTGCACAGGTTTTTAAATCCGGTTTCCTTGGAAGCGGTTATTCAGCGGGCACCAACAAAGAGCGGCCCGCCTCAGACGACGACGGGGACGACGAGCTCGGCCACTACGAGGGCAAGAGCGATAGGCGTCCGGTTTTTCACAATGATTAAATTCCTGAAGGTTCGTCCCAAATGTTAGGAGGGAGGAAAGAATACCCCCTGAAAAATGCAAGCGCTTTTAGCCAAAAAATCGACCCTCGGGGGAATCCGGCATTGCAGGAATCCTGCGCTTTGACCTCAATAACGACCATGGCGCGAATACTCTTTCTGGGCGATATAGTTGGCCGGGCTGGCCGGGAGGCCGTCATGCGGCACCTTCCGGGCATCCGCGAGGCGGAAAAACTGGATATTGTCGTGGCTAACGGGGAGAACGCCGCCGGTGGTTCCGGGATCACCCGGAGTATCGCCGAGGAGCTGCATGCCGCCGGCGTGGACGGCATCACCCTGGGCGACCACTGCTGGGACCAGCGGGGCTTTGAAAAGGACATCGACGAGCTGCCTTACGTCTGCCGTCCCTTCAATCTCTACCCGGGCAGTCCCGGCCGGCCGCACCTGGTCGTCGAGGGAGGCGGTCTGCGGCTGGGTGTGGTCACCTTCATTGGCCAGCAGCTGATGAAAATCAACTCCGCCGCCGGTTTTCCGGCCATTGGCGCTTACCTGGACGCACTCCGGGACGAGTGTGATGCGTTTTTCGTGGAGGCCCACGCGGAGACAACCTCCGAAAAAGTCGCCCTTGGCTGGTACCTTGACGGGCGGGCGGCTGCCGTCATTGGCACCCACACCCACATCCCGACGGCAGATGCGCGCATCCTTCCCCGCGGGACCGGTTACCTGACTGATGCCGGCATGAGCGGTCCCTACGACAGTGTCCTCGGGCGCGATATCGAGCCCATCGTGCGCCGCTTCGTCGACGGCCTGCCGCGCAAGTTCACCGTGGCCGAGGCCAATGTGCAGCTCCGGGGGGCAATTTTCGAGGCCGAATCCCGCAAACGGGGTTGCCAGAGCTTCGAGCCCTTCTGCTTTGAGGCTTGATTTTTTTTAGAAACCACAGAATGCACAAAAATCACAAAATTATAGAACTCAAAGTTCTGAGTTTTCTGTGATTTTTGTGGTTACAAAATATCAGCGCCCCTCGATCGCCTTGAGGAAGGCGGCGCGGTCGGGGGCCTTGAAGAAGGCGGTCCCGGCGACGAAGGTATCGACGCCATTCTCGCGGCAGAGGGGAGCGGTTTCCAGATCCACCCCGCCATCGACCTCGAGCCGGAAATTGAGGTCACGGTCTTCCCGCCACTGGTGCAAAAGGGCCACTTTCGGAAGGGTGTCCTCGATAAAGGACTGCCCCCCAAAGCCGGGCCAGACGGTCATGACGAGGATCAGGTCCACCGTGCCGATAAAGGGCAGGGCGGCTTGGGCGGGGGTCCCGGGATTGAGGACAATGCCGCATTGCTTCCCGGCTTCCCGGATGCGTTCCAGGGTGCCGGCGATGTCATAATCCGGCTCGATATGGATGGAGACGAGGTCGGCCCCGGCATCAATGAAGGCATCCACATGCTTGTCCGGGTTGGCAAGCATCAGGTGGGTGTCGAAAAACAAGTCTTTATTGCGCTTGCGGAGGTCGGCCACGGTCTGGGGTCCGAAACTCAGGTTGGGCACGAAATGCCCGTCCATGATATCGAGGTGGAGCCACTTGATGGGCAGGGACTCGACAACCTTGAGCCCGTCGGCAAGGCAGGAATGGTCGGCAGCAAGAATGGAAGGGGCTAAAAGGAGCGAATGGGGACTGCTATCGGACATGGGTCGGTATTACCGTGCCGGTTCCATCCAGTCGAGCTTTTGCAGAATGGCCGCTGCCAGACGGTCCGCCATCTGGGCGGTGGCGGTGGTTTGCGCATTGACCAGGCTGGGCTGGGCATAGATGATCTGGTCGGTTTCGACCTCGATGACCGGGTCGCTCCCCCAAGGGGCGGGAAGCTCGCTGTCCCATTCAACCTTCACCCGCAGGATGCTGTTGAAGGAAAGGGGCCGGCCGGTGTCGGCTGGATCCCGGGCCAGGGCATCCTGTTCAAGGTCGAGGACCGTCAGGTGAAGGACGGCTGCGGCATTGTCTTCCCCGGTGAGGCGCCAGTTCGGGGAGTGGGCAATGCCTTCACGCAGGTTCCGGGTCAGCGGGGCGATAACCTGGGCCAGCTCGGACTCGTTGATGACGGGAGCCACCGCAATCGCCACCGGCTCGTCCGCTGTCTCCACTGCCTCATAGCCGGCACATCCGGCGAGTCCGGCGGCAATCAGGGCGAGGAGCAGCCCGGGCTGGCGAAAAAGCTTCATTTCCAGAAGATCACGGCGTCACCCAGACGCTTGATAAAGGACTTCTCAGCCTTTCGTTCCTTGGTCTCCTGAGGCGGCGGGGTGTAGTTGGCGCGGATTTCCTCGATGCGGGTGAGGTAGGTCCGGGCCGTGTCAGCCGCCGGGGAGTCCGGAGCAACCGTTATGGCTTCATTGAAGAAGATTTCCGCGGCTTGGTACCAGCGGCGGTGCTTGAAGTAATACTGACCGATGACCAGCTTGCTGCGGGCGTAGACATCCTCCATGTCGGCGAGGCCCTTTTCAGCGCGGACAACCCCCTCGTTTTGGGAGTAGAGGATGAGGAAGTCCTCGAAATAGGACATCGCTTCCCGGGTCGCACCCTGGTCGTATTGCGGCCCTTGGACCAGGGTCGCGAAGGTCTCGGCGAGGGAGAGATAGGCATCGTCCGCAAGCAGGCTTTGCGGGTAGCTGTTGATGAGCCGGTCGAGGGCGTCAATGGCCTCGGCGATGTTGCCTTGGAACTGGTGGATGAGGGCCACGTTCATCAGCGCCAGCGGGGCCAGATTTGAGTAGGGTGCATTCTGGATGACCAGTTCGAAATAACTGACTGCCCGGTTGTAGGCGCGGGACTTGAGGAAAAAGAGGAAACGGGCTCCTTCGCCGCTGGCCAGCTCCATGGCAATACGGAACTGGTATTCGATCATCTCATTGAAGAGAGGGAAGTCCGCGTGGTAGATCAGGACCGCCTGGAAGGCGGAGGCCGACTTCTTCCACTTGCGCCGTTCAAACTCAATCACCCCGGTGTTGTAGAGTGACTGGGCGGTGTAGGCGGAGGCGGGGAACTTCTTGTAGATCTTCTTGTAGTTCTTGAGCGCCTTTTTCAGCTTTCCAGCCCGCTGGGCTTCCAGCCCTGCCTCGTAGTACCCTTGGGCCTGCTCGGTCTGGATGGCCGGATTGATATCAATGGGCTTCTTCCCGAACCAGGGGAAACTGATCGCCTGTGCCGGCGTCAGGACGACCATCAGGCTGAATATTGTCAGAGCGATGCGCATGTTGCGTGACCAATTGCAGGGTAAATCCGGTTTAGCGCAAATCATTTTCATCAAGAGAGTGCGATAACTTCAGATACCGGGGCTTAATGCCACCGGATGAGCGCGCTGGCCCATGTCAGTCCGCCGCCAAAGGCCACCATGAGGATATTGTCCCCCGGGTGGATGCGGCCGTTGCGAAAGGCTTCGTCAAGCGCGATGGGAACCGAAGCCGCCGAGGTGTTGCCGTAGCGGTCGAGGTTGATCTTGAACTTGTCCATGCCGACATTGAGGCGCTGGGCAAGCGCCTCGATGATGCGCGTGTTTGCCTGGTGGGGGACAACAAGGTCCACGTCCTCGGCGGTCAGACCAGCATTCTTGAGGACGTCCGAGGCACTTTGGCACATCACCCGAACGGCATGCTTGAAGACCTGGTTGCCCTGCATCTGGATCTTGTGCATGGAGCGCTCGATGGTCTCCACCGTGGAGGGGTTGGCGCTGCCTCCGCCCGGGACCAGCAGGATGTCGGTTTCCGTTCCGTCGGCCCCTGTCATGATGTCGAGGATGCCGACGTCCTCCTTGTCCTCCAGACTGAGGACGACAGCACCGGCCCCGTCACCAAAAAGTACGCAGGTCGTGCGGTCATCCCAGTTGGTAATGCTGGACAATTTCTCCGCCCCGATGACCAGGGCGTGCTTGATGCCGTTGACCGTCATCATCCCGCGGGCGATGTCCATCGCGTAGACAAATCCGGAACAGGCTGCCTCGATGTCGAAGGCCGGGATTTTGCCCAGGCCGAGCTTCTTCTGGACGAAACAGGCGGTGTTGGGAAAGGGCATGTCGGGGGTCACCGTGGCGACGACCACCAGACCGATGTCCCCAACCTCGAGCCCGGCATTGTTGATGGCCTCGCCGGCGGCGTTGGCAGCCATGTCCGAGGTGGTTTCGTTTTCATCGGCGATGCGCCGTTCCCGGATGCCGGTCCGCGTGCGGATCCATTCGTCCGAGGTATCCACGATCTTCGAGAGGTCGTCGTTGGAGAGGATTTTCGGAGGGGCGTAGGATCCCGTTCCCGAAATAATCACTGAGTTCCCTTTAAGCTGGCTCATAAGCAAGTGCTGACACTGATGATTGGAAGTGTCGTTAATGGTTTCCCTCTGTCAAGGTAAGGGTTTGGAGGAAGGCTGACGAGGAGGATTCGATGTCGATGGAGGCGGTCAGCTTGTCAGCCAGCGCTTCATTGGCGCTGGCGATGGCCGAGACCGTGTGGGAGACGAGGTTGTGCTCAATGGCAACACCGGCTATCCGAATGGCATTGGCAATGGCCACGCGGTCGCTGGAGCCATGAGCCTTGAGAACGGTTCCCTTGAGACCGAGGAGCGGGGCGCCGCCGAACTGCTTCGGGTCCAGCCGTCCCTTCATGCTCTTGAGGCTGCCTTTCATGAGGAGGGCACCGGCCATGCGGACGGGGGATTTCCGGACTTCCTCGGATACCAGTTCCTTCAACATCCTCCAGAGGGACTCGCAGGACTTGAGCAGGACATTGCCTGTGAACCCGTCGGTGACCACCACGTCCACCTCGTCATTGAAAACCTGGAAGCCCTCGATCAGGCCGATATAATTGATCTGGCCGGCGATGTCCTTGAGGAGGGTATGGGCCTGGTTGGTCAGGTCCGTTCCCTTGCCTTCCTCGGTACCGATGGAGAGCAGGCCCACCCGGGGCTTCTCGATTCCGAGGGCATCCTGGGCGTACTGGTTCCCGAGGATGGCATAGTGGAGCAGGTTTTCCGGGCGGCACTGGGGATTGGCCCCGACATCGAGGACCACGAATTTTCCTTTCAGGCTGGGCCAGACCGAGGCCAGCGCCGGCTTCGATACGCCATCAATCGGGCGCAGCTTGAGGGTGCTGCAGGCCATCAGGCTGCCGGTGTTGCCGCAACTGACGGCAGCACCGCATTTCCCCTCCTTGACCAGTTCGACAGCCCGCACGAGGGAGGCGTCCTTCTTGCTCTTGAGGCTCTGGATCGGCTTTTCCTGCATGCCGATTACCTCCGAGGCTTGAAAAAATTCCAATTTGGGATGATCCGCAATGCCGAGCTTATCGGCTATTGGGCGGACCGTCTCCTCCTGTCCGACCAGCACTACCTTTTCATGGATCCACTTGTTTGTCAGGGCCATGGCCACGGCGCCGACAACCTCCTCCGGACCCATGTCGGAGCCCATGGCATCGACGGCGATTGAGAGCGATGTGGCGGCTTTGCTCATTCAGGCACAAAAAAACGGCCCGCGAAGGGCCGTGCAAGAGGAAAAGTCATGTTTGGCCGTTGATGCCTTTATGCTTCAACATCAACAACTTGACGCCCGCGATACATTCCGTTGGCCGGATTGACCCGGTGGGGGCGGAAAAGGGTACCGTCAGCCGGGTCCTTGGCCAGTTGTGGGGCCGAGAACTGGTTGGCTCCACGGCGCTTGCGGGAGCGTTGCTTCGATTGCTTGCGTTTTGGCTGTGCCATGATGAAAAAAATTGAGTTTTAAATCTTGGAAAACCGATGAAAACAACAGCGCCGCATGGTGGCGTCAAGGATTTTTAATCAGCTTTCAAGCCGGGACAATACAGTCGGATACATCCGGCACGTGGGCTGGGGCACCCTCCGGGCCCGGCTGGCGGAAGGGGTCCGCTTCCGCTTCCTCGAGCTCAAGGTCGCAGGAGGACTCGATAACAACCCCGGGAGGCGCTTCTTGCGGTCCGTCACCCTCCAGATCAAAGAGCTGGGAGAGCCTCCGGGTGCCCGGAGTGAGGACTTCCACCGGATCGCCCGGGTTCCCCGCGCCCTTCAGGAAAAGAAAGAGGCTGGGGTAGCAGAGGCGCTCATAATGCTTCTGGTAATCCCGCATGAAGGCCTTGGAAGCGTCCTGCCGGTTGCCCAGCAGGACAATGTCGGAATAGTAGATACAGGCGTCAAACCATGCCCGCAAACGCGCATTTTCCTCGGTTTGGCGGCAATCCACACAGGTCAGGATCTTCACCGGCTCGACGAAGCATTTGGCCAGGTTGTCGGCCAGTTGTTCCAGTTGTTCGATCAGGGGCTGGCGTGGGTCGAGGACAATGAAGGCGGTGTCCTCCGCATCCGGATCAAAGACCCAGAGGACTGTTTCAGGCTCATAGAGCTGGATTGAATAGCCTTCATCGTCAGAATTCCCCCAGTCGAGGCCGTCGGGCAGATGGACCTCAACCTTTGGCGATTCCCCGCTCAAGCCGGCGAGGATACGGATACACTGGCGGATTTCCGCCAGGTGCGTTCCCATGACGAGGTAGATCTTCATGCCTCAGGCCTCCCGGCCATCAAAGGAAAAGGTCCCGTTCTGGGCCATGTGGCGCATCCAGTGGTCCACGAGGACCAGTGCCGTCATGGCCTCGACGATCGGCACCGCCCGGGGAAGGACGCAGGCGTCGTGCCGACCTTTGCCCATGAGCGTTGTCGTCTCGCCTTCGGAGGTAACCGTCTCCTGCTCCTGCAGGATGGTTGCCGTCGGCTTGAAGGCGGTGCGGAAATAAAGGGCTTCCCCGCTGGAAATGCCCCCGAGGACACCTCCCGCATTGTTGGTCCGGGTCCGGATTTCGCCCTCCCGGTTTTCAAAGACGTCATTGTGCTGGCTGCCCCGCAAACGGGCACCGGCAAAGCCGCTTCCAACCTCGAAGCCCTTCGTTGCCGGGATGGATAGCATGGCCTTGGCCAGATCGGCCTCGAGGCGATCAAAGACGGGCTCGCCGAGACCAGCCGGCAGACCGCGGGTGACACAGGTGATGATGCCGCCAACGCTGTCCCCTTCGCTGCGGACTGCCTTGATACGCTCAATCATTCTTGCCGCCGTCTCCGCATCGGGGCACCTCACCGGCGTTGCCTCCACAACCTCCCGGGTCACTGCTGTCACATCTCCCTCCATGGATATGTCCTCGATGGACTCAATGAAGGCGACAATCTCGACTCCGCCGGCCAATTGGAGGATCTTCCTCGCGATGGCACCGGCTGCCACGCGGCCTATGGTTTCCCGGGCCGAGGAACGGCCACCGCCCTCGGCCATACGGCGGCCATACTTGGCGTCGTAGGTGTAGTCGGCATGGGACGGACGGTAGGCCTTTTTCATTTCCGCATAGGCTGACGGCCGCGCATCCTTGTTGCGGACATTCATGGCGATGGGGGTGCCCAAGGAGAAGCCTTCGTGCACTCCCGAAAGGATCTCCACCGTGTCCGGCTCTTTTCTCGGGGTCGTGATATCGCTTTGCCCGGGCCGCCGCCGGTCCAGCTCGGACTGGATATCCTCAACCGTCAGGGGCAGGCCGGGCGGGCAGCCGTCGATGACGACGCCAACGCTGCCTCCATGGCTTTCTCCCCATGTGGAAATACGGAACAAATTACCGAAAGTGCTACCCATGTCTACAAGATGAACCGACGGACCTACCTTTCAAGCAAGAACAGCATTGCCTCATGGCTGATGTCCGGTGAAGATGCGGAACCTGTTATGAAATTTCCTTTTCGCGCCGTCCTTCTCACGGGTCTTCTCGCCCCCTTGTTTTTAACCGGTCCGGACCTTGCCGCCGTCGATCTCGAGGACTGGACCCTTGAGGATGTCCTCGCCGAAATCTCCGAGGCCAACGGAGGGGAGGAGGCCTTGAAATCAGTCACCAGCGCCCGCTTCCTGGGCGAGGTCGAGAGCCCGAATGATTCCTATGATTTTGTGCTCTTGAAGAAACGACCGGACAAGTTGCGCATGCACCTGCGTTTCTTCCAGCGCTCCATCGAACGGGGTTTTGACGGCGACCATGGGTGGACCCGGCTGACCCAGCGCGGATTCGACAAGGTTATTCCCGTCGACGGCGATGAGCTCGAGCAGATGCGCCTGGAGGCTGACTTTGACGGTCCCCTCGTCGGCGAGGCCCTTGAGGGAACAAGCCGCCGGCTCATTGGAATCGAACGGATTGAGCGGATTGACTACTTTATCGTCGAAATCGAGACCCCCTTTACCATCGGTCATCACTATGTCGATTCCCGGACTTTCCGGGAATTGAAGAACGTGAAGTGGAAAAAGCCGGTGAAGGACAAGGCGCAGAAGGTTGTCTCCTCCTTCTTCGAGAACGAGCGTCATGGCCAGATTTGGGTTTCGCACCGGGTCGAGCGGGAGCATCCGGACGGGAGCAAGGAAATTATCCGGATTAACCAGGTCGAAATCAATCCGGGGCTCCTTGACCGGACGTTCGATGAACCGGCGGAGAGGAATCCGCTTCCGAAAAACTAGGGAAGGGCAGCTTTGGGCCGGGTGAATATAGCCTGGAATCGTTTCGGTCCCTGGTTTTGGGTACCCTTCCTGATTGTCCTGGGAGGTCTGCTGGCCTTGCAGCTTTTCCGGCTTTTGCCGCAATGGGTCGAGGGTAAGATTGGCAGTTCACTGCTGGAGTCGGGAATTGTCGTGACCGTCCTCCAGGTGGAGCGGGTAGGTCCCTCTGAAGCCGTGCTCGGGCCGTCCACGCTGGTC
>JBFOLZ010000047.1:0-6113 GCA_040830445.1 Puniceicoccaceae bacterium | reverse complement strand
GACCCGCGAGCGCCGGGAGGGATCCTATACCTCCGTCTTTTCCTGGTTCAACAAGTTTGCCACCTCACTGGCCTACGGGCTTTCCGGTCCAATCGTGGTCCTCGCCGGATTCAATGTCGATGTCCACCGCGAGGCCGGGGTGCCGGATGATATCCTCTGGAACATGCGGCTCCTCCTGGCCATCCTCCCGCTGGTCCTGGTCGGGTTTGCCTTGTATTTTTCCCGTCACTACAAGATCACCCGGGAAGACATCGCGGAGACCAAACGCCTGCTCGAGGAGCGTCGGGGAGAGATCAGCAGCGAAAGCTGAGTGGCCAACCAAGTCTCTTCAGCCGACTAGAGCGCCTCCATCGCCCGGATAAAGGCCTCCGCCTCGGCCCGGTTTTCCAGCGGATTGGCCAAGGTGATCCAGGCACCCTGCTTGCCGACCTTTGAGATGAGCTCCAGGGCGTCATCGGGCGAATTGGCGTAGGCTTGGAAGGACTTGCCGGCATCCCGGATCTTCCTGAAGATGTGGACCCAGTCCTTTGCATCGCCCTGGCCAGCCCCGAAGACCCATTGCACGGCATTGAACAAGTCGGATTCCAGCACCCAGTCCAGATGGCGCAGTGCATCCGGACCATCAAGATGGAAGATGGAAGCCGTCAGGGGCCGCGTCTCCATCTCAATGGTCTGCACGACATGCTTTTGCGCCATCTCCGGTGAGATCAGGCACCAGAAGTCGCAACTAGGAATGTAGGCCAGGTCCTCATGATAAAAATGGCACCAGGTGGTGCTGCCCTGCCCGGCCGACTTCAGCATCTCCCAACTTTTGGCGACGGCCTTGTTGAATTCCCGGCTGATGTTCTCCGCGACACCGACTACCAGTTCCGGTTCCTCCATGAGATCGAGGCACACCCCTTCCGGACCCCGCATGCTGACCATGGTATCAAAGGCTCCATGGAAGTCCGGCATGCCGACAAGAATGTCATCGCCCCCCAATGCAAGTGCCCGCTCGGTCATCCTGACAAGGGTCTGCCAGTAGAGGTTGTCAAAATTCGCCCGGGCGTCGACCAGTTGCTCCCAGTCATCGACATCCGCGATCCGGTGCAGTGCCCAGGAGGTGTTTTCGCCAAACTCAATCTGCTCCCCGAAGAAGGTGGAGGTCAGGTCGGGCCCGATGTCCGGCATGAAGACCGGAAGCGTCTCCGCCACATAGACACCCGCCCGCAGACGGGCCAGCGCAAGGTCGACCTGGTAATCGACATCGAGCCAGCGCTCGCGCAGGCTGCTATGATTCGACACCGGGATCGTCGGTTCAGTCTCCGGCTTGATCGCCAGCTCCAGAACCGGCCGGTCGGTCTCCTCGCAATTCCACCAGGTCTGGAATCGCTCGGCAGTTTCCTTTAAGTCAGTTTTCAGGTTTATCGTTTTCATTTGGATCTATCAGCATAGTTGTTGCTTCTGGTTTAAAACCTTATTGAGAACCTGCTCTACCCAGCTTTTGAGCAGTCCCTTATCCCCCGATATAAATTCCCAGTGGACATGGATTTCACCCCACCCTGGCGGTCTCGCCGTCGCGCCAGATGCCGGGGATGCGCATGCGTTTTGGAATGGCGGGGATACCGAATTCGTTACGCACAATGTGGGCGGTCAACAGGTCAACGGCAGCCGACCCGATGGCCTCCGCCCGGTAGTCCACGCCGGACCAGTTCCGGGTATCATCGGTCAGCCCGAGATGGGCAATTCCGATGTCTCCTGGGACGTTGTAGCCGGCATCCCGCAGCCAGTGCAGCGCCTGGTAAAAGGTGGTCAACACCACATCCGGCTGCTCTTTCCGGATCCACTCCAGAAATATTTCCACCTGTTGCGGTTGAGTGACGTCCTTCATGACACAATGCCGGACACAGGCTTCCGGTTGCTCTAATTTCGTGTATTCAAGAAATCCGCCCAGCTCCTGCCCGTGATTGGTATAGATACTGTTCAACGTCAGACAAAACCCAATGCGCTTGTATCCCCGCTCCCGCAGGGCGGCCAGGGCCAGTTGGACATTGAGGAAATATTCCGGATTGACCCGGTGCATCCAGTCGGAGTCCCGCGTCTCCCCGATCCCTGTCATGGCCATACCGTCATACTGTGGCAGGTCGCGACCGACGAACACGAAAAGGGGAATCAAGAGCCCCCGCACCCCGCGGGCAGTGAGCTGCCTCAGCACCTCCCGGTCCGTCAGCCCTGCCAGGTTGAGGTCGGTGTCGAGGCCATAACCCAGCTCCGCCGCCCGCGCCTGGGCGCCCCGCAGATACGGCAGCAGCCATAAATGCCGCGGAAGCGTATGGTCCGGATCACTCACGACAAAGGCCAGGTTGCAGCCCGCCCCAGCAGTCCGGTCCTGGCTACCGCGGATCTGCGTCGTGTAGGCCTGGACCAGTGGGTTTATTCTATAGCCCAGCCGCTCCACTTCCGCGAGGACCTGCTCCCGGGTCGCAGGTGCCACCCGTGCGCCCCCGTTCAGGACTCGGGACACCGTCATGGGCGACACCCCCGCTGCTTGTGCCACGTCCCGGATGTTGACTGTCCCGATGCGACTCATGTGACAGGGAAGAACTAAAGCACACCAAAGGATTCGGTCAATACGTTAAATTATCGCTGGCTTCACCCATTGCAGCTACGATTCCAAATCACCAAAAGACGTTTTAATCCCGCTTTAAAGAGACAATGTTACAAGTACCAATGCGGGATACTTGATTCTCACCGTGAGCAAGATAAATAGTAACGTATCTATACTATTAATTAAAATGAAGCGCAAGAGATGAACCAATCGATTAAGACTACCCTGACTGTCACTGGACTAACATTAGCGACCCTAACCCTGCAGGGGGGAATTGTTTACCAACAAACCTTTGGCGGTCTGACAGAAGGTGATTTAAGTGGCCAGGCAGGGTTCAATGACTTCGGCAATCCCGACGACATCAACGTGGTGAACGGATTCAGTCTTGGCGCACCGACGAATTACAACTCGATCGGAAACATCACCACAGCACCTGGAATTGTCCGGGGTCCTTTTGAAAACCCTGTTGATGATGGTTTCTTGAGTGCGGCCTATTACAACTTCAATGCTCTCGGAATCAACTGGGATACCGATGGGGAACATTGGATTTCTTATAGTTTCAGCCAAGCATTCCAGGCGACCGGCGTACAGGTTCTTGATTTGGGCCTCATGGACAATGGTTTTGCCACACAGATGAAAATCGGTCTGCGCAACACTACGTTTGGTGTGCAAGCAGGTGCAACGGGAACAACGACGAGCGCATTGGGAAGCGGTCAAGTGAACTTTGCCCTAATACAGATCTTAACATCGAGCAGTGGATCGGATACGATCAATTTCAGCATTTACGATACGACAGAATCCCTTCCAACCAGCGGATGGACACCGGAGGCATCGGCCACAGGCAACATCTCAGGCACATCCACAAGTTTCTATATTGCCATGGCGAATTTTGATTTTGCCGCTGCATCCTCCCAATTCGATCAACTTGTCGTTGGTGAGAGCTACATCGATGTCACCGGCGTCGCCGTCCCCGAGCCGTCGACCTATGCCGCCCTGGCCGGGTTCCTCACGGTAGGGCTGTTAATCCTTCGCCGCCGCTACCGCGGATAAGGCCGCCGTTCAACCGGATCGCTTTCAGTCCCGCGGGCAGGTTGCCGGCGGGACTTTTCTTTGGGCAAATCCCGGCTTCCGGGAAGCGCGTGGATCCATCCCATCGACCCGCCCATGCCCGTGCGCGGCATCGGCACCACCGATCAAGATCAGTCGACCTTCAGGCGGAGGAAGGCCGGGTTACCGCTGGAAATCGACTGGCTGCTGCGGATGGTGACCGACTCCAGCCCATCGCCAAGATCAACCGGGGCGACCTCGATGACAAAGTCGCTGTCGAGGGAGCTCCAGCTGGCGGGTGCGAGGGAAGCGGAGACTTCCATCGAATAATCCAGCCCCCAAGCGGTATAGGTGGCGGTGGATCCACTCCCCCCAACCAGGCGGTTGAAGGTCAGGGCGGGATAAATGGACCCCGTGATGTCGATCATCGAAAGTTCCGGAGCTGTCCAGGATACCGGGTCCGTCGGATCGGTTCCAAAGGCCCGTTCGAGACGGTTGATTGAACCGTCCAGGTCGGGATCCGCCGCATCGGCGGCGTCCCCGGGATTCGCGATGGTCCCAAAATAATTTCTCCGCCAGTGCTCCGCCGGGGTGAGGACGCTGGCCGAGAAGAGCGGCAGGACGGCCGGGCGCACCCCGGACCCGTTCGTGTAGCTGCGTTCATAGACCGTTCCGTCGTAGGCCAGGGTCTGCGCAACGCCGGAGCGCTCCTCACGGATGAGGACGGGATAGATGGTGCGTCCGTTGCCAATGTGGTAGGCGGTGACAAAGCTGGCCGAGGCATCGATGACCTCGAAACCGGGTGAAGTCAGATCGTCCACATCCAGGGGCATGACCACACCACCGAGCAGCTCCGTGCGACCGCCATTGATCGTTTTTAAAAGGGTACCATCCTCCTCGTTCTTGATGCCGAGGATCCAGACATCCCCTCCATCGTTGAGGAGATTGAGGTCCTTCTGTTCCATGTCCAGCTGTCGGGCCCAGCAATCCTGTCCCCCGAGATCGAATTCGGGAACCGCACTGGGCAGCGGCTGGGGCAGATTGGACCAGTAGCGACTGCTCAGGCCGGCCACGTTTTCCAGATACAGCTTGCCGGATCCCGTATTGACATAGGTCTGTCCCGCAAAGCAGGTCAGATCGCGCAGGACGAGGTCGCGGTTGCTGGTGTTCTGGATAAACGGCGTCGAGCGCAAGGGTCCGCTGGGCAAGCTGATTAGTTCCTCAATGACGAGCAGTTCCCCGTCACCCTGGATGGTGAAGACCGGAACTGTATTGATGGCGGCATTACGGGGGAATATCCCGGAATAGGTCCCGACGATGCGGTGGACATAGGCGGGAATGGTGATTCCCCCATCGAGGTCGTAGCGTCCCACAGAGGGAAAGTAGAGGGTGTGCTTCCCTTCATTGGCCTGCCCCGGGCCCATGGAGTTGATGGCGGCCTGGATGGCCGGTGCATCGTTGCTGTAGTCTCCTGTAGCCGCGCCAAAGGAATCGACACTGACCCAGCTGGAAGGGGACTCGGGCACCGGCTCGGGCGTTTCCTCAATGGGCAGGTGCAGGGAAGTGAAAGGGGTGGTATCGAACAGCCCCTCTCCGGGGCCGGTAAACCATTCACTCAAGTTGGCACCGGGGACCGGGCCCACCGTCGCATCATCGAGGGCACGGGCATAGCCCGTGGACGTGATGTGGCGCAGATAGACAAAGCCATTGTTGTCGATGGCCGGGGAGGATGCTGGGCCATCGGCCAGCTCGGCCTCCAAAAGGGTCACAAAGCCATCGGCATGCTGGTTGTAGAGCGCCGGGCCGCCGAGGCTATCCGTCACCAGCCCCCGGATGGCCAGGGAATGCTTCCGGTTCAGGATCCCCCCGGAGAGGCAGTTCTTCAGGGTCAGGAACTCGATGGTGGTGCTGTAATGCGGCTGCCCTTCGGTCTCGAGACCCCAGTCAAAGCCATCCACCTCAACCCGCTTGAACAGTTGCGGACCCGGGATCGTGCTTAACAGGATGCCCGTCTTCCCGGTCTTGCCGGAATCCGAGCTCCGGACAAGGACATCCATCAGCCCGCCGGTGTTGCTGGCACAGAAGTCCAGCCCGATGGCACCCGGATTTCCCGAGCCGACATCAATCGTCAGGTCCCGGATGTGGACCATGAAGGCGACATTGTTCCAACCGCCAATGTCGTTGGCCTCGTTGAAGTCGACCAGCACCTTCGGGCTGACCGGATTACCAAATCCCGATGCGGAATTATCCAGCTTCAGGGTCACCAGGTCCCTCCCCTCCCCGCGGAAGATGATGCCACGGCCACTACCGCCGTTGACCGCATCATGGGTGTCCAGCGTCAAGGTGTCGGTCAGCCGGTAGGTGCCCGCGGGAAAATAGAGGATGGTCCGGGTCAGGATATCCCCGTCGTGGTCATTCATGGCCGACTGGATGGCCGCCGTGGCATCCACCACTCCGGTCGGATCAGCACTGTAGGGGG
>JBFOLZ010000046.1:0-7231 GCA_040830445.1 Puniceicoccaceae bacterium | reverse complement strand
TGGCAAAACATTCAGGGCTACGTTCGGGGAAGATACGATCACTGGATTCTTGACGGGAGGAAAGCCGGCGGAGGGATCTGCATCAGCGTGGCCTGCCACCCGCTGGATCTCCTGCGGTTCATCACCGGACAGGACTTTACCGAGGTGACCGCCATTGGCCGCTTTGATCCTCCCTTCAAGAACGGTGCTGAATCCTCCTGTTCCGCCCTTTTCAAAATGAGCGGCGGCCTGACCGGAACCCTTCATGCCTCCTACAAGCCGACGCGGGTGCCCTACTCCCAGCGGATGGTCCTGTTCGGCGAACGGGGAAGCCTTTACCAGGATGCCAAGACGGGCGACTACGCCGGTCCGTTCTCCACGGTCAGTGCCGACCCGGTCATCGATACCTTTCCGGCCATGTATGGCGGATTTGAGCCCATCGCGAAGAAGGTCAAGGAAGCTTATCCGGACGCGGAAACGAATCCTTATGCTGCGCAGCTCCTCCATTTCAGGGAATCTGTACTGGCAGGCCGCAAGCCTTTGCAGAACACCCTCGAAATGAACTACAATACCATCGCGGTTCTGGACGCCATCGCAGCAAGTCTCAGCTCGGGTAAGACCGAACGGGTGAAACAACTCTCCTAGACAGCCATGAAAACAATCCTCACAGATTCACAAGTCGTGTTTATGGAAGGCGATAAGGCCGCCGGCATTTACGTACTCAACGACGCCTTCAAGCCTCACTTCAGCGAGTTCAACACCCCGGCAGGGCACAACCTGACCATGGTCAGCCCCGGCGACCACCGTCACCACAAGGGCGTCATGTATGCCCTCGTCGCGGAGGATGTCTGCTTCTGGGAAGAAGAACCGGGCTCGGGCCATTGCGGCATCCAGGAAATTCTTTCGACCGAAGCAATCGATGGCGGTATCCGGCAAACGCTGCTCTGGCGCGAGGAGCAGGGCCACCTGCATACCTACACGGAAACCCGCACCATCATCTGTGTCCGGAAGGAAAACGCTTTCGAGTGGACCTGGAAGACCGAGCGCAAAGCCCTGCGGGACCATCGCTTGATACAGAGCAAATGGGCTCATGAATCAACCGACGGACGCCTGATCAACTACCATGGACTTGGTATCCGGCTTCCCTGGATGTGGAGCTTTGGCGCGGACGGGAGCGATGCCTTCGGCTGGCTTGAGGTGGACGGCCAGCCAACTGAGACCCTCGAGGCACATGGGAATATGGCCGACAACGTGGGCATCTGGGGAATCATCGATGGTCAATGGGACCGGACAAAGGCCCGTGTGAGCATGTCTCATCAACATGGCTTCCCCTGGTACATGATCCGTGGAGACTTCGCCTACATCGCATCCGGCCCCAGCGTCGCTGGCCCGGTCGACGTCAAAACCGGCCAAACCTTCAGCGAAACCTACGTCATTCGAGCGGAAGACATTTCCTGAACTCCATTAATTGAGTCGCGGGTTGGCCGGCTGTGGTGAAGGCCTCGGAGTCGACCACTCCTGCCCGCATTATTGTCTCTCAGTCCTTGAGATACTCCCTCGGCCCACAGCCAAAGGTCTTCATGAAGACCTTGTAGAATTGGGCGTAGCTGCCGAATCCGGCGGCATAGACACATTCGAGAATGGTTTTCCGCGGCGGCTGGCGGTAGGTTTCCATGAAAGTCCGCAGGCGGGCCGAGTTGCGGTAATGGTTCAGGGGCACCCCGACCTGGTCCTTGAAAAGGCGGCTGAGGTAGGTCTCTGAAATCCCGCAGCGATCCGCAATTTCCGACAAGCTCAGGAAGAGGCCCTCATCGCTGATCAGGCTCAGTGCCTTGGCTACCGAGGGATGCAACTTGATGGCGCTGGAACCGGAACCATCGGATTGGAAAATCTTCCAGCAATGAACCAGGAGGTGACGTAAGCCGGCGTTGAGGGCGTCCGGATCCCCGTGCTCGTAGCGAAACTCGGACTCATATCCAAAGCCGGCCTCCCGGTTGAGGACTTCCGGCTCCAGCGAGCCCTCCATCAGCACATCCATTGTCCGGAGAACAAGGTCGTACATTTCCACCTGCAGGACCTTGCTCATAACCCCTTCCCCCTCAATGGATTCCTGCTTCAACGGGGCGTACATTTCCCCCTTGCAGGAACGCTCGATGAGCCCGGGCTTGAATACCGTCACATAGTATTTGGCATCCGGGGTCCGGTCCACCAGCTGGTGCTCCTGGGCCGGAAAGATCCACAGCATGCTTCCCCGGGGGAAGGTGTACCTGTGTCCGGAAATGACATATGTCACCGAGCCCTGGGTGACCAGGTTCAGTTCCAGTTCCACATGGCGGTGGCTCTTCAAAACCGGAGGATTGTGACGGGATTCCGCAAGGAAGAGGAATCCCTCGTACTCCGGCCCCAGTTTGAGATCCGCAAGCATCCTACAAAAAATGAAAGGTTTTTCCGCGGAAGCGAGAAGAAATTATCCCGGGCTCTCCAGTACACTGGAAAGTGACAGTTCGAATAATCCACCAGCCAAGGAAACCCCCAAAAATGAACCATAAAGAACGCGTCCTCAATTCCCTCAATCATCAGGATGGCCCGATTCCCGTCGACTTCGGGAGCACCTTCATCACCGGCATTCACTGCAGTGTCGTGGAGCAACTGCGGGACTATTACGGTCTCGAGAAGAAACCGGTCACGGTCTGCGAACCCTACCAGATGCTGGGCATGGTCGAGGATGACCTCCGCGAGGCCATGGGCATCGACACCACCAGCATCTTCCCCTACAAGACCATTTTCGGCTTCCCCAACGAGGACTGGAAGCAATGGCAAACACCCTGGGGACAGGAGGTGCTTGTCTCTTCCCATTTTCAAACTGACGAGAAAGCGGACGGCTCCATCCTGATTTATCCGCAAGGGGACCGAAATGCACCTCCGAGCGGGGAATTGCCCAAGACCGGCTACTTCTTCGACTCCATCGAGCGCATCGATCCGGACTTTGATGAGGATGACCTCCACGTGGAGGACAATCTTGAGGAATTCGGCCTCATGACCGAAGATGATGTTGCCTACTGGACCAGGGAGGCGGAAGCTATGAAGGGTAGCGATCGGGCAATCCTGACTCACCTCAACGGCACCTGTCTGGGTGATATTGCCCTCGTTCCGGCCCCCTTCCTGAAGAATCCCAAGGGCGTCCGCGGGGTCGCCGACTGGTACATGCTCGTGGCCGAGGAACCGGACCACGTGAAGAAGATTTTTGAAGCCCAGACCGAGATTGCGGTCGAGAACATGAAGCGGCTCCATTCCATTGTCGGGGAGCTCCTCGACGTGGTCGTGATCTGCGGGACCGACTTCGGCACCCAGACCTCCCAGTTCTGCTCCGTCGATACCTTCCTCGATGTATGGAAGGGCTATTACCGCAAGATCAACGACTGGATCCACGAGAACACCACCTGGAAGACCTTCAAGCACAGTTGCGGGGCCATAGAGCCCTTGCTCGATCCGCTCATTGAGTCCGGATTCGATATCATCAATCCGGTCCAGTGCCAGGCCACCGGCATGGATGCCGACGTCATCAAGGCCAAGTATGGCGACCGCATCACCTTCTGGGGTGGCGGGGTCAACACCCAGGAAACCCTCCCCTTCGGCACCCCCGAGGCCGTCCGCAAGGAGGTCCGGGAACGCTGCGAGGTCCTCGGCAAGCAAGGCGGGTTCGTCTTCAATTCAATCCACAACGTCCAGGCCCTCACGCCAGTCGAAAATATCGTCGCCATGATCGAGACGGTTAGCGACTTCAACGCGGGGAAATAGCCCTCAATCCAATCCGCTTTGCAAAAAAGGAGAGGTTTTCCACAACAGGCGAAAAGAAAGGACTGCTGATATCTGTTATAACCTGACATAATAGATGAGCAGCACCGAATCGACCCCTACCCCTTCACCGGAAACCACTCCCACCGTAACCTCCCGCCCCTATGGCCAACTGCCGGATGGGCGCGACGTGACGGCCTGGACACTGCGCAATGCCGCCGGCATGGAGCTGGAAGTCCTGACCTATGGCGGCATCGTCTCCCGACTGATCGTTCCGGACGGCGGCGGCGAGCGCCGCGACGTCGTGCTCGGATTCAACGGCCTCGCCGCCTACCTCAACAACAAGCCCTTTGCCGGGGCGACGGTGGGCCGGATTGCCGGCCGGGTTCCGGACGGCATCATTGAGGTTGAAGGAAAGACTTATCATTTACTGCAAAACGACGGAACCAACCACCTGCATGGCGGGGCCATTGGCTTCGACAAGCGGCTCTGGTCGGCCGAGGGGATCGAGCGGGCGGACGGAGCGCCGTCGGTACGGCTGAGCTACACCAGTCCATCCGGGGAGGAAGGCTATCCGGGAGAAGTCCTCGTCGCGGTGACCTATACCGTCACTCATGACAATGCCTTTCTCTATGAGACGGAGGTGACGACCAGCGAGCCGACCCCCGTCAGCCTGACCCATCATGCCTACTTTAATCTCGCCGGGGAAGGTTCCGGGTCCATCGAGGACCATGAACTAGTCATCCTCAGTGAGGCCGTCGCGGCGGCCGATGAAGAGATGACCCTGCTCGGGGGGAAAGAGCCCGTCGCCGGCAAGCCCTGCGACCTCAATACCCGCAAGCGGGTTGGCGACATCATTCCCGGCATCTGGCAGGAGCACGGCGACCTCTACTGGTTGGGCGAAGCGGAGGAGCTACGTCCCGTGGCGCGCCTGTTTCACCCGCCAACCGGCCAGGTCATGGAAGTCAGCACCACCGAGACCTGCCTCCAGTTCTACACCGGCAAGGACTTTGACGGGTCCCTCACCGGCAAGTCGGGACGCCCCTACACCCGCTGCGCCGGGCTTTGTCTTGAGACCGAGGGTTATCCGGCCGCCACGACACAAGCCGGCTTCGGAGACATCATTGTCCGCCCGGGAAATCCGCAGCGCCGCATCACGAAATTTGCCTTCTGTCACGATTAATTCACTACCACCTTAACAGGAGAAACCATCATGCTCGACGATCTTGAACACGCATCCGCCGTCCTCACCAAACCACCAAAGCACCTCGACTACAGCCTGACCGGGGAAAACGCCACCAAGTCCATTGAAAAGGGCCTCGCGGAGGCCGACTGGTACCAGTGCCCGGTCCCCCGTGCCACCATGCGCAAACTGCTGGAGCGCAGCAACGGGCCGGCGATCCGCGACACCATCATCTGGTTCGGGCTCATCTTTGGGTTTGGCTACCTCACCTTCATGCTCTGGGGCACCTGGTGGGCCATTCTACCCTACCTTGCCTACGCCGCCCTCTACGCCGGCAGCTCGGACTCCCGTTGGCACGAGTCCAGCCACGGGACGGCCTTCCGCACCGACTGGATGAACAATGTCCTCTACGAAATCGCCTCTTTCATGGTCATGCGGGAATCGGTCGTCTGGCGCTGGAGTCACACCCGCCACCACAGCGACACCATCATTGTCGGGCGGGATCCGGAGATCGCGGTGCCGCGCCCACCGGACATCAAGGCGCTCATCCTTGGCATCTTCAACCTCACCGTCTATCCGAAGTATTTCAAGAGCATCATCAGTCATTCTCTTGGCAAGATGTCCGATGATGAAAAGACCTTCATCCCGGAAACGGAGTTCGGAAAAATTTACCGCAACGCACGGGTCTATGTATTCATCTACGCCTCCGTCATCGCGCTATCGCTTTACACCGGCAGCGTCCTGCCGCTGTTCTATGTCGGCCTGACGAACATCTTTGGCAGCTGGCTGATGGTCCTCTATGGACTGACCCAGCACGCCGGCCTCGCGGAGAACGTCCTCGACCACCGGCTGAACTGCCGCACGGTCTACATGAATCCGATTCACCGCTTTTTGTATTGGAACATGAACTACCACGTGGAGCACCATATGTTCCCGCTGGTGCCCTACCACAAGCAACGCGAGCTGCACGAGGCCATCAAGGACGACTGTCCGGAGCCCTATCCGAATCTTATCGTTGCCTACAGGGAAATCATTCCCGCCATCCTGCGGCAGGTGAAGGAACCGGCATGGCACGTCAAGCGCAAGCTGCCCGAGCCCAGCCGGACCCATGAGGATGACACCTACCGCTCGGACAAAGGTCCGGATACGGAGGGCTGGATGGAAATCTGTGCCGCCGCCGACCTCGGTACGGAAGATGTCATTCGCTTTGACCACGGGTCCAAGACCTACGCCCTCTACCGGGATATCGAGGGACAGCTCTACGCCTCCGACGGTTTCTGCACCCACGGCAACACCCACCTTGCGGATGGTCTCGTCAAGGGGCGTATTGTCGAGTGCCCGAAACACAACGGACGCTTCAACCTCGCCGACGGATCCCCGGCCCGGGCGCCCATCTGCCGCGGACTGGTCACCTATCCGATCGAGGAGCGCAACGGGCGCATCTGGCTGAACATCAGCCAGGCCGGTGGGGACGGTGCCCGCGAGGAAAAGACCTATACGTTCAAGGTGGTCAGCAACACCAGTGTCTCCACCTTCATCAAGGAACTGGTCCTCGAACCGGCCAGCGCGGACGACGCTGTTGATTTCCAGCCGGGAGACTACATGCAGTTGGACATTCCGACTTACGAGCAGATCCGCTTCCGGGAGTTCGATATCCCCGAGCCCTACGCCACGGTCTGGGAACGGCAGCATGTCTTTGATCTGGTCGCCAGCAACACGGAGGAGAACCGGCGCAACAATTACTCCCTTGCCAGCAATTCGCAAAAGGAGACCATCCTCCGCTTCAATGTCCGCATCGCCACGCCGCCACCGGGGCAGGATTGTCCTCCGGGCGTCGGATCAAGCTATGTCTTCAACCTCAAGGCCGGCGATACCGTGACCGCCATTGGTCCCTTCGGCGACTTCCATATCAAGCCCACCCAGCGGGAAATGATCTACATCGGCGGTGGAGCCGGGATGGCTCCCATGCGCGCTCATCTGGCCCACCTCTTCGAGAACGAAAATACTCCCCGAAAGGTCAGCTACTGGTACGGGGCCCGCTCCAGGCAGGAAATCTACTACCAGGACTACTTCGAGCAGATGGCCGCGGACCACCCGAACTTTTCCTTCAACCTCGCCCTCTCGGAGCCGCTGGAGGAGGACAACTGGGAGGGGCACAAAGGCTTCATCCACGAGGTCGTGCTCGATAACTACCTTGATGCGCATCCCAACATCCAGTCGGTCGAATTTTACCTCTGCGGACCGCCCATGATGATCAAGGCCTGCACCAAGATT
>JBFOLZ010000045.1:0-8447 GCA_040830445.1 Puniceicoccaceae bacterium | reverse complement strand
CAGGCGGTAGCCGCCGGGGTACAATTCGGCGGCCAAATGGATGGCGGCAGCTCGACCAACCTCCTCATTGGCAATGGCGCCAAGGGCCTCCTCCCCCACACCGGCATCCGGGGCTGGCGTCCGATCGGGCCCTATCTCATTATCCAGGCAAATCCCCTTTAACCTCCAACAAAGGAAAGACATGAAACGCGTGACCGGTATTGGCGGCATCTTTTTCAAAAGCAAGGATCCCCAGGCAATCAACGCCTGGTACCGCAAGCACCTTGGATTCAAAGTCAACGAGTACGGTTCCCTCTTCCAGGGCCGGGAATTCGAGGAACCGGAGAACCGCACCCTTCTTCAGTGGGCTCCCTTTCAGAACGACACGGACTACTTTGAGCCCTGCAAAAAGGAATTCATGATCAACTACCGGGTCAAAGATCTTGAAGCTTTGCTGGATCAACTCCAAACAGAAGGTATCGAAATTGTCACTCCCTTAAAATCCTTTCCCTATGGCAAGTTCGCCCACATCATGGATCCCGAAGGCAACAAGATCGAGCTCTGGGAACCCATCGACGAGGGGCTCGATGCCGAACTCGAAAGCCAGAAGTGAGGACGTGTTTTTTGGAACCACAGAAAGCACAAAAATCACATAATTGTTTATTATTAATTATAGGATTGTTCTGTGCCTTTTGTGCTTTCTGTGGTTACTAAATTAAAACAAATGCCGCCGGGTGACGCTGCGTTCGGCCGATTCGAGGTCGAGCACCGGACCGGCGAAGAGCAGTTCGCCCCCTTCATCTCCTCCACCCGGGCCAAGGTCGATGACCCAGTCCGCCAAGCGGATGACATCAAGGTTGTGCTCGATGAGAATCAGTGTATGCCCCTGTTCACGCAGCTTGAACAACAGGTCCATCAGGTGCTGAATGTCGACCCAGTGGAGTCCCGTCGTCGGCTCATCGAGCAAGTAGAGGTTGCGGCTGCGCTGGCTTTTACTTAGCTCCAGGGATAACTTCAGCCGTTGCGCCTCGCCACCGGAAAGGGTCGGTGCCGCCTGTCCCAACTTGATGTAGCCGAGACCCACCGCTTGCAGCGTTTCCAGTTTGGCCAGTACCTTGGGCTGATGGGCGAATAGCTTCAGCGCTTCATCAACCGTCATCTCAAGGACATCCGCGATGTTGTACCCCTTGAACCTCACTTCCAGGGTCTCCCGGTTGTAGCGCTTCCCATGGCAACTGGGGCACTCCGCATAGACATCGCTGAGAAACTGCATGTCCATCTTGATGAGCCCATCGCCCTGACAACGTTCGCAGCGGCCGCCCCGGACATTGAAACTGAAGCGTCCGGGTCCATACCCGCGGACCTTCGCCAACGGTGTCTGGGCATAAAGCCGCCGCAGGTCATCGAATATCTTCGTGAAGGTTGCCGGATTGGACCGTGGGCTGCGCCCGATCGGATCCTGGTCAACCCGGACGATGCGCTCGAAGTTTTCCAATCCCTCCAGTCCGCGGTGTCGCCCCGGTATATCCTTGGTCCGGTTCAGCTTGAAGGCCGCTGCCTTGCCGAGGATGTCATTGACGAGGGTGCTCTTCCCGGAGCCGCTAACACCCGTGACCACTGTCAACAGCCCGACCGGGAATGCGACCTCCAGCTCCTTGAGGTTGTGTTCATGTGCGCCCTTGATGGTCACCCAGCCTTCTTCCGGTTCCCTGACCGGTACCGACCGCTCAACACTGGCCTTGCCAGACAGAAAGGCGCCGGTGCGGGAGTTCCGCGCCTTTTTCGAAGCCTCCACGCTTCCTTGAAAAATCACCTCTCCCCCAGCCTCACCGGCACCCGGCCCGATTTCCAGGAGATGGTCCGCCGCCTCGATGACATCGGGATCGTGCTCCACAACAAGGACGCTGCTACCGCGTTCCCGGAGTCCTTCCAAAGTCGCAATCAGCTCCCTTGTGTTGGCCGGATGCAGCCCGATGGTCGGTTCGTCGAGAACATAGGTTACCCCGACAAGGCCCATGCCGACTTGCGTCGCCAGCCGGACGCGCTGGGCCTCTCCCCCACTCAGGCTGCCATAGGGCCGATCCAAACTCAAATAATGCAATCCCACCTCGTTAAGGAACCGCAACCGGCTCTTGAGTCCGTTGACGGCATCCTCAAACCCCGGTAATCGCAGGGACTCGACAAAGGCCAGGGCCTCCCGCAGGGAAAATCCCAGGAACTCCGGATAATTCAAATCCTGCAGGAGGACTGCGCGCGACGTGTCCCGCAACCGGGTGCCCCGGCAGTCCTCACATCCGCTCCGCGTCTGGTAGGCCAGCAGGCGGTTGCGCAAGCCGTCGCTGCTGGTGTCCCGGCGGGTTTTCTCGAGGTCGGCCAGCACCCCCTCGAAAGGCATTGCCTCCGGCTTGCGATTGCCCGGCTTTGTCTTGAAGAGAAATTCCCGGTCCCCGGCCCCGTGGAGGATGATCTGCCGGACTTCCTCTGGCAGTTCCTGCCAGGGAGTTGTGGGGTCAAAGGGCAATTGCTCGGCCAACTGCTTTAAGCGGGCATTACGCTCGATAATCATCCGGCGCGAGCCCAGCCGCCATGGCTTGATGGCCCCTTTGCGGACCGACTTGGCCGGGTCCGGTACCACCAGTTCCGGACTGAACTGCAAAGTCTCGCCCAGTCCGCCGCAGGTAGGACAGGCTCCATCCGGATGATCCCAGGAAAACTGCTTCGGGGTGACTTCCGGATAAACCGTCCCACACACCTCGCAGGAAAGGTGCTGGCTGACAACAAACGTCGCCCATTCAGCTGCCCGGTCCTTCTGCAGCATCACTTCCGCCCGGTTGTCCGCTTCCCTAAAGGCCAGCTCGAGCGAATCCGCTATCCGGCTGCGCTGATCTTCCCGGAGCACAAGACGGTCAATGACCAGATCCATCTGGTGCTCAGCATTCCCTTTCGGGAAAAGGTCCGTTTCTTCCAGCTCCCGGATTTTCCCATTCAGTCGCACCCGCAGGTAGCCCTTCTGCTTGAGATGGGGAATCTCGTTTCGCAACACGGAGGCCTTGGCCCGCATGTAGGGGGACAGGATGATCAGGCGGCTGTCTTCAGGCTCCCGGAATATCCGCTCAAGGCAGTCGTCGAGGGACTTCCGGACGATTCTACCGCCGTCTTTCGGGCAATGGGCCTCCCCGCAGATTGACCATAACAGGCGCGCATAATCGGCAATTTCCGTGATTGTCGCTACGGTGCTGCGGGGGTTGGCTCCCGTCCCTGTCCGCTGCTCAATGGCAATGACCGGGGTCAGGCCGTCGATATAGTCGACTTCCGGCCGCTCAATCTGGTCCATCAGTTGACGTGCCCGGGTGGACAAGCTGTCCATGAACTTCCGGTAGCCCTCGGCAAAGATCGTGTCAAAGGCCAGGGAGGATTTGCCGGACCCACTAACCCCGGTAATCACCACCAGTTGATCTCGCGGAATGGTTACATCAATCCCCTTCAGGTTGTGCACCCGCGCGCCTTTTATGTGAATCCCTTTCTGCACCTTTTTTCTTTGTTGGCAGTTTTTATTCCGCATTTGCCTTGCGGTCAATCCGTGCTAGGATAAATCGCAGAATATGAAAGACAATAGCCCTATTATCTACATCAAGCCGGGTTGCCCATGGTGCCGCGAGGCACTGGCCTTCTTTTCCGAGCATGGCGTTCCCTTGCAAGTCCGGGACGTTACCTCCGAGCCGCAAAGCATGCAGCGCATGGTGGAGATCAGTGGCCAGTCAAAAACGCCCACCTTTGAATTCGGGGAATTTATTGTCGCCGACTTCGACGTCCAGGAGTTCCTCGACGCCCTTGAGCAGGTTCCTGAAATCAAGCAACAGCTCGGTTTTGGCGATAGCGAGGACTGGAATTAGAACTCCGCATTGCCCGGAGTGCGGGCAAAGGGAATCACGTCCCGGATGTTTGCCACGCCCGTGACGAACATCAGCATCCGCTCAAACCCCAAGCCGAATCCGGCATGCGGGGCCGTGCCATAGCGTCGCAGGTCCCGGTACCACCAGTATTCCTCCTTGGACAATTCGTGGAGCTCAAGGGCGGCATCCAGCCGCTCCAGACGCTCCTCACGTTGACTACCCCCGATGATCTCCCCAATTCCCGGCACCAGCACATCCATGGCGGCAACCGTCTTGTCGTCATCATTCTGGCGCATGTAGAAGGGCTTGATTTCCTTCGGGTAATTGAAAACCGTGACCGGCCGCTGGAAATGGGTCTCCGTCAGCCAGCGTTCATGTTCACTTTGGAGGTTGGCCCCGTATTCCACCGGATAGTCGAATTTGACATCCGCTTCTTTCAGCAATTCCACCGCATCGGTGTAACTGATGCGCTCAAAGGGCCGTTCCAGCACAAACCGCAGGCGCTCATGGAGGCCCTTGTCGACGAATTTGCCGAACATCTCCAGATCCTCCTGGCAATGCTCAAGGATATCCCCGATGAGGTACTTGATAAAGGCCTCCGCCAAATCCATGTCGCCTTCCAGATCGCAAAAGGCCATTTCCGGCTCGATCATCCAGAACTCGCTCGCATGCCGGGAAGTGTTTGAATTTTCCGCCCGGAAGGTCGGCCCGAAGGTATAGACATTGCTGTGCGACAAGGCGAATATCTCCGCCTCCAGCTGGCCACTGACCGTCAAATAGGTCGGCCGACCGAAGAAATCCTTTTCGTAATCAATGTTACCGTCCTCGTCCCGCGGCGGATTGCCCGGTTCCAGGGTGGAAACGCGAAACATCTCCCCGGCCCCTTCGCAGTCGCTCGCCGTTATCAGCGGTGTGTGGACATAAATGAAGCCCCGTTCCTGAAAGAACTGGTGCACCGCAAAGGAAAGTCGCGACCGGACCCGGAAAACCGCCCCAAAGAGGTTTGCCCGTGGCCGCAAGTGAGCGATTTCGCGCATGTATTCCAGTGAATGCCGCTTCTTCTGCAGGGGATAGCTCTCCTCCGCCTGCCCGATCAACTCCAGTTCGGTGGCCTTGATCTCCCATTTCTGGCCCTTTCCCTGGCTCTCCACCAGCTCGCCGGCCATCCGCACCGCCGATCCTGTCGTGAAGGCATGGATGTTCCCATACCCGGGGCAGCTTTCATCGGCGATTACCTGCAAATTCGCCAGGGAACTGCCATCATTCATCTCAATAAAGGAAAAGCCCTTTGAATCCCGCCGGGTCCGGACCCAGCCATACACTTCAACCGACTCCAACGGTCCATCCGATTCCAGGGCTTCTTTGACTCTCAGTCGTTGTAAGCTCATACGTTGCTCCTAGTCCTACATCCCCCTCCATTTCCATAAAGCAAAAAAGTCATCCCATCTTCAGCTGTGGAGAAACTTTGACATGGGGTTTGGCGCTTCCTCAGTTCCATTTTTGCGCCTCGAAGAGGCTATATAACAAAGCCCAGGGTCAGCCAGCCGAAGTCCCGCGGAACGCAGTGCAGCGGGCCGAAGGTTGGCGCAGCCCTGGGGAAAAGGACATAAACTGGAGGGAGCCCCACCGGGGCGACATATTGTCCGGGGAATTCTTCCAATAATGTCGCCCCGTTGGGGCTCTTTAATCTTTTGGGGCGACATCCCCAGGGCTGCGCCATCCTTCGGATGGCTGACCCTGGGCTTTGAGATGTGGCCGCTTCGCGGCCGGCAAAACAAAAAGGCCCTGCTCCCAAAAGGGAACAGGACCTTAAAATGTGGGACGGCGCTCGCCACACGCTCTTTCCCGGATGCTGACATTTGGCGCTCGTGATTCTTCATCATGGCTGCCAGCTCCCCGACGCTATTCTCCGAGGCACTTCGGAGTCCCGGCCTCGTAGCAGGGCCGTAGATGGAATTACTCCCATCTAATTCAAGAGTGAGGCCTCTCAGCATGGTCACCCCACAGGTGCTACCTGCGGACCTTCCTTCCCCGCCGAGGATATCGCTGTAATCCGGTATCCTCCGCGATTCTTCCCAAGGTCGGCTCCACTGTCTCCAATGGACGTTTGCCTTGAGTTACGGGTCTGACCTCTTACCTCTCGGGGATGCGTTCAGTTTACAGGCAGTCGACTCGGTTTTTCGAGCCCACTGCTTCTCGAAGGAAACCTGCGGCTGTTGTCATGTACTCGGCCGCCTGTTTCCCCGCTTACCAAGACGTTTTCGCTGCACCGACGTTTTTCCGGTCGCTTATGGTGAGATTAGCCCTCACCCGCCTCGCCAAACGGACGAACTGCACGGTAACATCCCTTGACCTTCCAGGTCACCGCGTTGAAGTCTCCCAGGGCACAACCCCTTCGGATCCTTCTAACTCAACCTGCTGGCATTGTGCTTGGCCTCGCTCTCGCTCGGCCGCCAGCCGATCGCCGGTCGTGTGCTTTCACAATTCAGGACTGTGTGACCAACCCTGGCACCGACGGTGAAATTTGCCTCACTTCCTGGAGCCTTTAGTGGACGTCTCCTCAGAGCCGCCCGACTCCTCTCCATGAGGAGCCAGATTCGTTCGATAAACCTGACTGTTCCCCGGTTACCCGGGATTATCCTGGGGCTTTCTAGTTGAATGCCCGTTCTTTCAAAGAACTGACCATATTGTGCTCTTGAGGGGTCCCGACTGTCAACCCTAAAACATTCGTTATCAACGTTTTGTGAACAATCAAAGGTTATTGACACCCGTTTTTTACAACCTGTTCGTAAGTCCCTCATTTGGATGGCGATACACACCGGAGCGAATGTGAATAACTTCGCTTTTTCTGTGAGTTAGTGTGAACAACTCGGGAACAGGGAATTTCCGGAAAAATTTTTTTGGAAAAAAACGCCATTGCGGGCGGAAAAAAGCGAGTGAAAAACCGCTACAGATTCAGGGATTGGGCTCGAGGTCCTCATCGAGGGCCTCGCGGATGGCATTGACCTCGAGGGCAATAGCCTGGACGAGCTGGATTTGCTCGTAAAACGTGGCCTCCTGCTCCGGGTTCTCGAAGCGGACCCGCTGTTCACGCGGGTTGTAGGACCACGTACCCCAAGCCTCCCGGAGGACATTGAGGGCGGCAATGGCAGAGCCGAGCAAACGGACATCAAGCTCCCGCAGGTCATAAATGCGGGATTGTTCCCAGAATTGGAGGACGCGCTCCATTTCGGCGATGGCGATCCGGTCAGCCGGTGGCTGGAGATCGAGGGCCTCAATGGAAGTGGTATAGCTTTCCTCGAAGGATTCGATGAACTGTGTGAAGGATCGGGTTTGCTCGTAGAGGACCCGGTGGGCCGCCAGTTCGACCTCCAGCTGATCAAGGGTACGAAAGCGGATCCACGATTCGGGACCTTTGGTGGGATTGGCCTCCATGGCAGCGGCATAGGCCTCGGACTGGGCATCCAACGCCTCCCGCATTTGCTGATCCAACTGCCGCAGGGCATCCAGGGTATCATAGGGGATCCGGCCCTCGTACTGGACAAACCGATCCGTCTGGCCCCGTTGCTCGCGCTCTGCCCGCTCGGCCGCCCGGCGTTCCTCCTCCGCCTTGTCAAGGCGAAGCCGCTCCAGCCGCAAGGCCTCGCGGGAGGCTTGAATCGCCTCCTGCCGGGCAATATCCCGCTCTGCCTGGTCCTCGCGGGCAAGAATGAGGGGGAAAATCAGGAGGCACCCCGTCAACCCGACAATGCCCCATGAGCTGAGGACTGGATCACGGGAGAGGAAACGGCGGGCAATGAGACTAAGGATCAGCCCAACGACCGTTATCGTGACAGGCCAGCCAAGGTTAAAGAAGGATGCCTGCAGCCAGGGGACATCCGGATACCAACCGGTCAGGAGGTAGTAGCCCACCCCCATCAAGCCACAGACAACTGCCAAAATAAGCCTCATGCCGGATCGAGACCGTAGAACTCCATGGCGTTCCGTGTGGTTATCCCTGCCAGATCCTCGAGGCTGATGCCAAAGAGTCCGGCGGCAAACCGGGCGATATGGGCCACGTTGGCCGGTTCATTCGGCTGACCCCTGAGTGGTTCCGGGGTCAGGTAGGGCGAATCGGTCTCCAGCATGAGTTTTTCCAATCCCTGTTCGAGGGCAGCCTGGCGGATGGGCTCAGCTGAGGCATTCTTGTAGGTAAGGATACCGGTAAAGGAGGCCCGCCCGCCACGGCTGTTGATTTCGCGGACCAAATCGGGTCCGTCGGTGAAGCAATGAAAAACGACCCGCTGCCAATCCACTCCGCTCTGGTCAATGAGGCGGATACACTCCTTGACGGCATTACGCGAATGAATGACCACCGGACAATCCAACTGGTAGGCAAGGGTCAGCTGGTCCTTGAAGACACGCTCCTGCAAAGCCTTCAACTCAGCTGCTTCATCCGGGTACTTGGGCATGTGGAAGTGGTCCAGGCCAATTTCCCCAAGGGCAACCGGTTGTGGATCGGTTCCGAAATAGGTCGGAATGGCCTTAATCTGCTCCGCCCAGTCGTCCTCGATATCGCAGGGGTGAATGCCGACT
>JBFOLZ010000044.1:0-8243 GCA_040830445.1 Puniceicoccaceae bacterium | reverse complement strand
TTGGTAATCTGGACAAGGATCTCCGAGCCGATGGGATAGAGGCGGGGAATGTCCTTGATGGTGGTCTTGTCCTTTTTCTCCTTTTGCGCATCGCTGCGGGTATCCCGCACCATTTCAATGGAGCTGTCCGCCTGAGGGAGGATGTCCCAATAGTGCAGGAAGGCGTTCTTTGGCATCCCAATATCGACAAAGGCCGCCTTCAGGCCGGGTTCCAGGTTCTGGATCTTGCCCTTGAAAATAGCGCCGACGAGCCGGTCATCGCCGACCCGTTCCAGTTCAAACTTCTCCAGGACCCCCTCATTGAGGACAGCGACCCGCTTCTCCAGCGGTTCGGCGTTGATGATGATTTCCCGATAGGGGGAATCGTCCTTGCGGATCTTGGCAGCCAGCTTCTGGAGAATAGGCCGCTGCTGGGCCCGCTCCTCGACTTCCTTTTTCAGCTGTTCAGGATCGACCGACTCGCCCGGTTCATCCACCGGGCGGAGCCGAAGCTCGGATTCCTGATCTGTCGTTAATTCCTTTTCGTCAAACGTATCTGATGAGCTCATTCTGTCTTGTGGACTCCTTATATGTGGGCGGCGGCGCGTTCTTCAGGGGTCCGCAAGACTGATACGCGTTCCAAATTGCCAGGGTTTCTGCGTGGCAGGCGATCATATGAAGGCCCTCCTGTAGCGGTGCACGCTTTGAATAATTCCCTGGAGAAAGCAACAGCTCAAAATAAACGAGCCGCCATAACTGAGAAATGGGAGTGGAAGCCCCGTAATCGGCGTCAACCCGATCGTCATCCCGATATTGATGAACACGTGAATGGTAAAGATTACCGTTACACCAACAGCGAGGAGCATACCGAATCGGTCACGTGACATGCCTGCAATGCGAACCCCGTTTGCAAGCAGCAAGGTAAAGAGGCCGATTACGAGCAATCCCCCTATGAATCCTTTTTCCTCCGCCAGGACGGCGAAGATAAAATCGTTGTGCGCCACCGAGCGCGGCAGGTACCCCAGCCGGGCCTGCAATCCGGACTGCCAACCCTTGCCGGTGAGGCCGCCGGTACCGACGGCTTGCTGGGCCTGGTTGGAGTTCCATGCAGATCCGGTTCCCCGGGGATCCACCACTTCGGGTGCGACAAAAGTCATTATGCGCTCCCGCTGATAGTCGTGCAGCGGGATCCAGGACTTTTCCTGAAATTCTCCGCGCGCCTGGAGCGCGGTCAGGTTGTTTTCTTCGAGAAAGTTACTATAACGAATGAGGTCCATCCCCAGAACCGCGCCCAGCAGCAGGACGAGGCCGAAAACAGCCACGAAGAAACGCTGGGAAAGCTTGGAAACGTAGAGGAGAGCCAACATCGTCGGTGGAATGATGAGACACGAACCTAGATCAGGCTGGGCAAAAATCAAGATCATAGGTATCGCCGTGACAAAGAACACCTTAAGCAACACCCACAGGCTCTGCCTAACGGTCCCGAGTTCAGACCGGGCGAGAATACTGGCGGTCATGATGAGGCTGCAGACCTTGGCCGCCTCGGCGGGCTGGTAGGCCATGATCCCGAAATCGAGCCAGCGCCAGGCACCATCTCGGGCAACCCCCAGCACCGGCACCCCGAGCGAGGAGAAAAAGAGCATCAGCAGGAGGATTATACTGCCAAGATAGAACCAGAGGGCATTCTCCATGTAGATCTTGTAGTCGATCCGGGAAACGACGATGTAGACAATACCCCCGAGGAAAATCCAGATGATCTGCTTGCTCCAGTAACTGGAGCCACTGAAGGCCTGGGCACTGTAAATGAAGAAAATCCCGATGACGGACAGTAGCACCATGATGACCGGGGCAATCCAATCCGTCCGTGAGTGCTGGGTGTTGGAAATAATGCGCCGGGTGGTGTCGAAGAGGGTCCGTGTCTCCAGCTTTTTCAAGTTGAGAAGCACTGTGGGAGTCCCGTCCCCCACAGGCAATCTTTTCCGCATCGCTTCTCCGTTGCAAAGGAAGACGCTTCCCTTATCCCGGTTAACATGTCCTCTCAAATTGATGCGATTCTGCAGGCGGGCAGGCAACTGGCCCAAAGCTGTGATGACCTGCGCTTCTCAGCAAAGGTGTGGGCGGTCTACAATGCCTTCGATTATGCCTGGCCGGGCTATGCTGCCTATGTCCGGCGCTTCGGCGGGGGCCGCAAGAAGACACTGTTCCTCGGCATGAATCCCGGCCCCTGGGGGATGGCCCAGACGGGTGTCCCCTTTGGGGAGATTGAGGCCGTCCGTGGCTGGATGGGTCTGGAGGCCGAAATCGGCAAGCCACCGCGGGAACATCCCAAGCGCATCGTGGAGGGCTTTGCCTGCCAGCGCTCGGAAGTCAGTGGCCGCCGCCTGTGGGGACTTTTCAAGGACATCCACGGAAGCGCGGAGGGTTTTTTCACGAGTGCCTTTGTCCTCAACTACTGTCCGCTGGCCTTTCTTCTGGAATCCGGGGCCAACCTGACTCCAGACAAACTGAGCGCCACCGAACGTGAACCACTGGAGGCGGCCTGCGATGCCCACCTGCGGGCCATTCTGGAGATCCTCCAGCCACAGAGGGCGGTGGGTGTCGGCGGATGGGCCACGAAGTGCCTCCAGCGATTAAAGGTCGACAACCTTGAAATTGGGACCCTCCTCCACCCAAGTCCGGCCAGCCCCATTGCCAACCGGGAATGGCCCCAGCGGCCGCTGGCGCAATTGCAGGCCATGGGCATTGTTCAGTAATCCGGCAGCAATTCGTATCCTTCAGTTGACCATGGAACGACCCCATGACATCCTTCTCCGCATGGCTAACAGGTATTGGCTCGCCTTAATATTTCTCATTTGCCCGCTTCTCCTTTTTGGGGGAAAGCTGCAGAACGGACCCATGCTGGGTTATGCCACCATGGCGGAAGTGCTGATCTGGGTCCAGACGGACAGCCCGGCAACGGTCCACATCCACTATTGGGAGCTCGATTCTCCTGAAAAGGTCCTGCAAACGGATGCGGTGGAAACGAAAAAGGCCACCGCCTTCGTCGCCAAATGCATCGCCGATCAGGTCCGTGAAGGAACCGGGTACGGCTATGCAGTCTACATTGATGGCGAGAAAGTCGAGCCGCAGTTCCGGGAAGGATTCGCCGAGGGAGCCATCCCCATGACCTTCGAAACGCCGCCGAACTGGCGATTCCGCAAAAGTGGCCATGCGGTCCAGGACTTCACCGTTGGCTTCGGCAGCTGTGCCTACGTCAACGAACCCGAGGGCGGCTATGACCGTATGAATTCCGAGACACCCTACGGGCAGGACTACCAGATCTTTGAATCCATCTACACGGTCGACCCGGATTTCTTCATCTGGCTCGGCGACAACGTCTACTACCGAGAGCCGGACTGGACCACGCGGACAGGAATGATTCATCGCTGGACCCATGACCGGTCACTTCCTGAATTACGCCCCATGCTGGCCAATATTCCCCAATACGCTACTTGGGACGACCATGATTACGGCCCCAACGACATCGGCCGCTTCTACTGGAACAAGGCTGAGGCGACAGAAATTTTCAGCCTCTTCAACGGTAATCCCACTGCTGGACTTCCGGAACTGCCGGGTATCTTCACCTACTTTGCCTGGGGCGATGTCCACTTCTACTTAACCGACAACCGGACCTACCGGACCCTTTCGGTTGAAAAAGCCAATTCTGAACCCTACGGATACAAGCCACAGATGCTGGGCAAGGAACAAATCGACTGGATGGTCGATCTGATGAAATATCACCGGTGGCAATCCAGAAGCAGCTATCCCTGCAGCTTCCATGTCGTGGCCACGGGAAATCCCGTCCTCTCGCCCTATGACAAGGATTCATTGAGTCGCTTCCCCGACGAGTGGCAATACCTCTTCGACCGTCTCGTTGAGGAGGAAATTCACAATGTCATCTTCATCAGCGGGGATGTGCACACCTCGGAAGCCAGCCGTATGGTATACATCGGTGGCGGTCAGGCAGGAGTTCCGGCCAAGGCCGGCCAAAAAGACAAGGAATACATCTTCTGGGACATTACCTCCTCCCCATTGACAGCAGGCCCCTGGGAAGGAGCCCCCGCGACAGAGAATCCCTACCGGGTTGACATTTTTCCGGGTGAACCCGACCGCTACGGACAAAGGAATTTCGCCACCCTCAGCTTCCAGGGTGAAATGCATAACCGTCAGGCAGTCATCCGTTTCTACGATTCAAACGGCAAGCTTTTGAACCAGGATCCGAACAAGGCTCCGGGTGAAACGACGGAGGCCAGCATTATCCAGTCAAGGGAGTTGATCCTCGACCGCGACCCTTATAAATAACGATCATGAATTGTCTTCTTGCTTTCGATAAGTTCAAGGGCGCTCTGCCTGCCGCGGAAGCGGTACGTATTGCAGAAGCAGCCATGAAAGATGCTCTTCCATCTGCTGTTGTAGAGCAGGCTCCGCTGACAGACGGCGGCGAGGGCTTTGCTACCATTCTGGCAACTGCCCTCGGCGGAGAATTGTACCAGGTTGAAGTTCCCGGGCCACGCTTCAAACCGGTGACAGGCAATTTCGCGCTGGTCGAAGCCTCAGTAATCCCTGCAGCCGCCCTGGAGCGCCTGCAATTATCCGGAAGCGCAGGTTCGGGGAAGATTGCCTTTGTCGAAATGGCTTCCGCCAGTGGTTACGAAAGCCTCAGCGAGGATGAGCGCGATCCCTGGCAGACCTCAACCATCGGTACCGGGGAGTTGATGAAGGCCGCCGTTGCTGCCGGGGCCAAGGCGATCGTTCTCGGCATCGGAGGAAGTGCCACCAATGACTGCGGGGCCGGTGCCCTCGAAGCACTGGGTGTCCTCTATTACGATAGGGAGCTCCAGTCCGTCTCAAACATTACCCCGGCCACCTTCAAGCTGGTCAACACCCTCGGCTCCACCTCCCACCTGCTGGACACATTCCCTCCGGTCCGCATTGGTTGTGATGTTACCAACCCTCTTCTCGGAGAAACAGGCGCAACCCGGGTCTTTGGTCCGCAAAAGGGACTTCAGGCGGAGGACTTTGACCGCCTTGAGCGCCAGATGGACAAGATGGGGCGACGGATCCTTGGCCTCTTTGGCAAGTCGCCCGAAACCTGGGAGAAGCACCTCTCGGAACCGGGTTCCGGAGCTGCTGGTGGAATCGGTTTTGCCTTGCGCCATGCCTTGCCCGACAGCCGCTTTGTGGAAGGTTTTCCACTCGTCGCCGAGTTACTTGGCCTCGCGGAGAAGTCAAAAGCTGCGGACCTTGTCATCACGGGCGAGGGGCGGCTCGATGAAAGCTCGCTCGGAGGCAAAGGTCCTGTGGGACTCTTGCAGATGCTGGAACGGAACAAACGCGTCCTCTTTTTGACGGGTAGTGCTGAAATGAAGACAATCGACCAGTTGCAAAATGAATTCCCGAACCTGAAGGTAATTCCGATTTCGGATCCGGACTGGCCCCTGGAGGAAGCTTTACGCAGAACCCCGGAATCCCTCCGGACTAAACTTCTGGAGGCTTTAAAGGATGACTGACGGGCGCTTTTGCTTGTCAGCTTTTCCCCTCGGCCCTTTCAATTCAAGCCCCCATGACCCACGATGAACAACGGATGAAGTTGCTGCGGCACGAGCGTGTAGCCCGTGTCAAACGCATCCTCCGTATCATGCCCAGAAAGGCCACGGTCCACCGTTTCCCGGTCTTGAAGTGGTTTGCTGCTGCCGCCAGAAAACGCTCCTACCTCTGGTGTTTTAGGGTCAAAACGGTCGTCCCTGCTCTTTATGCCGGGTGCATCCTATCCCTTCTGCCGATATATGGCATTCAGCTGCCTCTGGCTGTCCTGCTGGCTTTTGCCCTGCGGGCCAACCTTCCCATCCTGGCCTCCCTCCAGTTCATCACCAATCCATTCACGGTTTTGCCGGTCTATTTCACGGCCTTCCAAATCGGGCGGGTTATTCTCAATCCCTTCGGCTTTGAATCGCCCTCCGTGAACATGGCTGAGATGAATACCCTCATTAATTCCCTGGAGGCCGGCAATTGGGGCTTCAACTTGAAGTACCTCGCCACAATCTGGCTCGTGACCAGTCTCGGCGCCTGTGTCCTGGGCACCTTCCTCGGTGCGCTGGGTTCGGGCCTCTATCGTCTCGCCGCCTACGAGGTTGATGTCTTCAACAAGCGACTGAAGGAGCTTCAGCAGAGAAGGATGGAAAAAGAGAAATCAGGGGAGCGGATTCCCCCGGTCAATGGACACAAGGAGCAGGGCCATGGGTGACCCGGCTGGAGTGGACAGGCGCGCCTTTATCCGCCGGACAGCCTCCGTCATTGCTGCCTCGGGATTCCTTGGAGCCCCGTCACTTTTAGGGGCCCTTCCCCGTCGACCAGGGATCCTTCTCGGCATCGATGTCCTTGCCCGCGACCAGTTCAGCCTTCTCCGGGGCAAGCGCGTCGGCCTCCTGACTCACCCGGCCGGTGTCAATCGCTTTGGAACATCCACCATTGATGTGCTGCGCGGTACGCCCCTGGTGAATCTTGTCGCCCTCTTTGGCCCGGAACATGGCATTTACGGCAACGAAAAGGCCAATGTTCCGGTTCTTGATAAAATTGATCCCCGGACGCGGCTTCCGGTGTACTCCCTTTACGGCAAATACCGCCGCCCAACCAAGGAGATGCTCGACCGGATTGATGTCATTGTCATCGACCTGCAGGACATCGGCTCGCGCAGCTACACCTACGTCAGTTGCATGCGCTATGTCATGGAGGAAGCCTTTACCCACGGCAAGGAGGTGGTCGTCCTCGACCGTCCCAACCCGCTTGGAGGCCTCAAGGTGGATGGCCCGCCCCTGGAGGAGAAATGGATGAGTTATGTCGGGGCCTTCCAGGTCCCTTACGTCCATGGACTGACCATTGGCGAGCTGGCCCGGATGGGCAAGGACAAGCCAGGCGTCCTCAAGGTACCCGATTCCATCCGGCGCAAAGGCCGCCTCCAGGTAGTCTCCATGTCCGGCTGGAACCGCCGCATGATGTGGCCCGATACCGGACTGGACTGGGTCCCGACCTCACCCGCCATCCCTGACTTGTCAGCCGTCCTCGGCTATCCCATGACAGGACTGGGGGCCCAGCTGGGCGGATTTTCCCACGGCTACGGGACCCGGCTGCCCTTCCGTCTCCTGCAATATCCGAAGACCTCTCCCGAAACCATTGCCACTGCCCTGTCCCGGCGTTCCATCCAGGGGCTTGCCTTTCCGATCGTCCCTTTCAAGGTCAAGGGCCAGCCCCGGCGGGCTACTTATGTCAAAGTCACGGACTGGAATGCTCTCCGGCCCACCGAGCTGAGCCTCCACATGATGGCCCTGGCCTGCCAGTGGAGCTCCAGCAATCCTTTTGCCAAAGCCACCGGCTCCCAGCAGGGTCTCTTCAACAAGCATGTCGGCGATCAACGGGTTCTCGATTCCCTCATCCAAAAGGGCGCTGCCCTTCCCATCCAGAACCTCCTCGCCGACTGGTCGGCCTGGTGTCGACAGTTTCAGGCAGAATCCCGAAGGTGGTACCTTTATCAGGCCTAAGCCCATATCCCGAAAGTCACCAGGCCTGAATCGGGTTCTCTTGATAAAGTCTTATGCTTTGCCGGCCTTCTCCATGCGCTTGCGGGCATGGGGATCGAGAATGCGCTTGCGCAGGCGAAGGATCTTCGGAGTCGCCTCCACGTATTCGTCGGCCTCGATGTACTCGAGGGCCCGTTCGAGGGAGAACTTGATCGGCGGAGCCAACTGCACGTTCTTGTCGCTGCCGGAAGCGCGGAAGTTGGTCAGCTGCTTGCCCTTCGTCGGGTTGACCGGCAGGTCGAGCCGCTTGGGATTTTCCCCGACAATCATGCCGACATAGGTCTCCTCGCCGGGACCGACAAACAGCTTGCCGCGTTCTTCTAACGCCATCAGGGCATAGCCGGTGGCGGCTCCCTGCTCCATGGAGACGAGTGTGCCTGTCTGGCGGCTGACAATTTCCCCGGCGAGGGGCTTGTAGGCATCGAAAAGGTGGCTCATGACACCGTGGCCGCTGGTCATGTTGACCAGGTCGAATTCAAAGCCGATCAATCCCCGGGTGGGAATGTTGGCCTCAATCGTCGTCCGTCCCATCATGTGGGCATGCATTCCGGTCACCTGTCCCTTGCGGGAGGCCAGGTTCTTCATGATGCCTCCCACAGTGTCATCCGGAACATCGATCCAGACATTTTCAAACGGTTCGCACTGCTGGCC
>JBFOLZ010000043.1:0-29368 GCA_040830445.1 Puniceicoccaceae bacterium | reverse complement strand
CATGACTTTCTTGTTCGCCGTTTTCTTCTCATCTTTCTTTTCTACCTCTTTCTTTGTGTCCTTCTTGGCCGGCTTCTTATCAGCTTCCTTGTCGACCTTTTTCTTAGCGTCCTTCTTGGCCGGTTTCTTGTCAACCTTCTTCTTGGCCGGTTTCTTGGTAACCTTCTTCTTGGCTACTTTTTTCTTGGCCGGTTTCTTGGCAGCCTTCTTGGCGACCTTTTTCTTGGCAACCTTCTTGGCAGCTTTCTTAGCGACCTTTTTCTTGGCAACCTTCTTGGCAGCTTTCTTAGCGACCTTCTTCTTGGCCGGCTTCTTGGCAGCCTTCTTCACGACCTTCTTGGCAGCCTTCTTGGCAACCTTCTTTTTCGCAGCCTTCTTAACGGGTTTCTTAGCCGCCTTCTTAGCGGTCTTTCGTTTTTTTGAAGCTAACGCCATTTGCAGTTCCTTTTGTACGGTTTTCTTATTTGCAGACTCCATCAGAGCTTCCAAAGCCATTCGAATCAAGTAAGCCATACTTGCTTTTTCAGACTTGGAAATCCTCTCGAGGGAAGTCCTTTTGGCATCCGCTAATCGAACGGATAATTGCCGGCGCTTCCCACTCGCTTTGCGGGAGACCTTTTTATAATCGAATTGCTCGATTGCGTAGTCGATGAGTTTTGAAAAAGAGACCCCACCCAATTGTGTGCGTAGTTTCTCCAGACTTGCTGCCAACTCGGCATCAATTTCAAAGCTCAGAGGTGTTGTTTTTGATTTCATCTGTTCTCCCTTGTATTGGATTCAGAATACTCGGGCGAAAATAATTACAAGAGGCAGATAAAAATACAACAAAAAAAAGTATTGATAAATCCGTGGTAATCGTCTTGTCGAATGCCCACCTGAAGGAGCGGCAATTTGCAATGAAGAATCACTACAACGGGATTTACCGGCAGCAGGCGCCAGCCGGTGCATGGAATGACTAGGGCAACAGCTTAAATGAACGAACCCGCAAGGTAACACTTTCCCGCTGGGGACGGTTCGACCAGGTAAGCTCACTGAACATCCATTCGTTGTCAAACTGCTTGAAGCCGCCAATCCGCAAGCGTTTCACGCGTACATCATCGCCATCATGAAAGTCTGCTTTTAAAAGGGCGGCATAGTCTTCATCAACGGTGACCACGACACGTACAGGAAAGGATTGCGGTTCGGGATTGAGTAAGGAGAAACGGTGTGCCGGCCGGCCGAGGTAACGGTCCGGACCTTCATAGTTGGCATTGTCCCAGTTGAGGAATGGCATGAGCAAGTCAGCCCAGGTAAACGGAAGGGATTCGAAGATGGGCTCATCCAATTGACCGGATTCAACGGCTACCGGTTCAGTGCAACGACTATCCTGGTCGTTGACAAGGAAGGTCCGCCCTCCTTCCAGGAGAACGCTTTTGTCCTCATGCTGTCCATCCTCACCGGTGAGGGCGACACGTGTCAGTTCCGATCCATTTTGCCAGTTTCCGCTCAGTTGCAATTTATAGGTGCGCGAGGGAGCCCGGCCAGGTCGATAAACCAGAACGCCCTCAAGCTGAAAGGATCCAATATGACGGTTAACGAGAAACTGTTCCCATACGCGGTCCCCTTCCCGTTCTTCAAGCGCATCAGGATTCTGGCGGTTGGGAGGTTCCCTGAACTTGAACTGGGCACCCAATGGAGGAACGGCGATCAGGGTTGCAAGAAGCAGGACACAAAAAAACCTGCCCCGGTAAAAAAGGGGCAGGCTGAAAGTGTTCCTCATGGAATATCTGGGCAATGCCCGGGCAGGGATTAAGGAGCCGGTGCGCTTTCCGTTTCAGGCAAGGTGGCCGGTACAGGCTCCTCAGCCAGATCGGCGGCTGCTTCTTCAGCTTCGGTTACGGCCTGGTTGAGGACGTCCTCAGCTTCAGCAACAGCAGCATCGGCTGCTTCGCCAGTTTCAGCAGGCAAGGTAACCGGTTCCGCCGGTGCGGATTCCTGAACAACCGGAATTTCCGGCAAATCAGATTCGGGAGCCTTGTCCTGGACCCCTTCGCGGCTCATGAAGAGCAGGTAAAGGACCAGGGCGAGGATGAAAAAGGCGAAGGCGGCCCACTTGGTGGCCCGCTCCAATACGTTGGTGGTTTCCGCTCCAAAGGTGGATTCTGTGACGCCGCCACCAAATGCCGAGCCCATGCCCGCATTTGAATTGGCCCGCTGCATGAGGATGACCAAGACCAGGAACAGGCTGATAAGAATCAGCACGAATGTGAGTAAATTGATGACAATGGTAAGCATGAGATGTGTCTCTCGTTAGAAAAACGTGCAACGCTGGAGACCCTTAGATCAAGTTTCAAGTAAAATTTCCGGTACCGGCGGGGCACTCAGCCGGCCTAGTGGAGGCCCATCTGTTCAATTATGCGCTGCAGGTCGTCGTTGCCGTAATACTCGATGATGATGCGCCCCTTCTTGGGGCTGTGCTTGAGGGTTACCCGGGTACTGAAACTGCTGGATAACTGCTTCTGCAAATCCTCAATCGCCCGCTGTTCGTCAGCTGGAGCATTGGAGCGCTGCTTTTGGGGCCGTTCCTTGTGGACTTTCGCCCGTTCCACCTGGCGCTCGATCTCACGGACACTCCAGCCCCGCTCGATGGATTGCCGGGAAAGCAATAAGCGGGTCTCGAGATCATCCAGGCCCAGCAGCACCTTGGCGTGGCCGACCGACAACAGCCCCTTTATGATGTAAGCCTGGATCTCCCGCTGCAGCTGAAGCAGGCGCAAGGCATTGGCCACCGAAGCCCGGCTGCGGCCGACCCGCTCGGCAACTTGTTCCTGTGTGAGGTCAAAGTCCCGGATCAGGCTGGCATAGCCCATTGCTTCTTCAATCGGATTGAGGTTCTCCCGTTGTAGATTCTCAATCAGGGACAGGACTGCGCTGGAGGATTCCGATGCCTCGATCACCCGTGCGGGGATTTGTTTCAACTTCAGCTTCTGGCAGGCGCGCCAGCGACGTTCGCCGGCAATAAGTTCAAACTTGTCCTTTCTGGCACGGACGACCACCGGCTGCAGCAAGCCTTCGGAACGGATGCTTTCGGCCAACTCATTGAGGCTTTCCTCATGGAATTCACGCCGAGGCTGGTGGGGGTTGGGAGTGATCCGGTTGATTGGAATCTCCAGCAAACCGAGGGCATTTTCCCGGGCCGGGGCTTCCGCCGGCTTTGCAGGGGAGGACGAGCTCCGGGCAGCCGGCTTCTTAACGCCCCTTGTCTTCCGGGAAGTTTTCTTGGCGGCCTTTCTTGCCACTGGTTTGGCAGACCGCTTGGTGGCGGCAGCTTTTTTCTTTACGGTCTTCTTTTGGGCGGGTGCCGGCGTACTGATGCCACCACTGATAAGTGACCCCAGTCCGCGCCCCAATCCTGTTTTCTTTGCCATGGCTACTAATTCTTCAAGGGTATGAAAAGTTCCTGCCCCGGATAGATGACATCCGAGGCCAGTCGGTTGGCGTTGCGAATCCAGTCCACCCGGGAACCCATCTTGCGCGCGATCCCGGACAGGGAGTCCCCGCTCTGCACGGTGTAGGATGTACCCGTGCGGGGATAATCATCACTGAAAACGACAACCTGCTCCAATTGGGGCTGTCCTTCGAGGCTTTTGGCCAGGGCGTTGATGGCCTTCTGGGTCTTTTCCGCCAGCGATTCGATTTCCTTGGAAACTTCATCGACCAGCCCTTGCCGGCTGGCCTGGTTGGCGGATTGAATCCGCTGCTCGAAGGACTTCAGGATGGCATTCAACTCCTCCGGGCTGACGCTGTCGCTTCCGGACCCGACTTGAGCCTGAACCCAGTCCCGCAACTCCCTGTTTTCCCGGCGCAGGGCCTCCACCTCAAAACGAAGGGAACGCACGACCTGGTCCAGCCGGTCAACATCACTGCGAAGGTTGGCCAACTGTACGTTGACCGGGGTCACCTGTCCGGTGGTCGAAACAGTCCCCAGCACAACGGCTGAAGCCATAAGGACGAGGGGTCGCAATTGTGCAAAGCTCATGGTAAACGGTATTGTCATAAATTGCCCATGGGTCAACGACCTAAACAGGACCGGCAGGGGAAATTCACTTCTTCTTGTATGGAAAAGGTTCCCGGGCTTCGAGTTCCCGCATGGGCCGGCTTTCAAGGCACGTGCCGACGGCAATTGGAAATCCGCGCAGGAAGGCATCCGCGGGCAATGGCTTGCCACCCGGGCGCTGCAGGCTAAGGGCTTTCAGGGTACCCGAAGCACAGGCAATGCGGAGGCCGCCTCCAGCGCCCGGAAGAACGGTTCCCGGATTGGCGTCAATACTTGATTCCTCCACCTCAGCCTCGAGAATCCGAATCTCTGTTCCCTCAAAGGAAAAGGAAGTGCCCGGCCATGGCTGAAACGCCCGGACGCGATTATGGAGGTCCAACGCAGGTTGATTGAAATCCAGATGACAATCCGTCTTCTCGATGATGCGGCAGTAGGTGACTTCCGACTCCTCCTGTTCACTGAATTCCAATTCCCCACCAGCCAGCAGGGCCAGCCCGCGGGACATCAGGACCGGAGCCGCCTGGGCCAACTTTGCCTGGACATCGGTCACCTTATCCGCGGCGAGGATGGAAACTTTTTCACAGTCTGCTACCGGTCCGGCATCCAGCTTGGGTATGATGCGCATCAGGCAAAGTCCCGTTTCCTGATGCCCCAGCGCGACCGCGGTATGGATCGGGGAAGCCCCCCTCAGCCTCGGCAGAAGGGAAGCATGCAGGTTGAGCGTCCCCATGGTCGGCGCTTCGAGAAAGCTTTTTGGCAGAATCTGTCCATAAGCCATGGCCACCACCACATCGATGCCATTCTCCCGCAGGTATTCAGCATCCTCCTGCCCGCACTTGACCGGCTGCCGGACATCGACGCCGGCATCCATGGCCCATTGCTTGATCGCGTTTGGTTGCAGGTGCATGCCCCGGCCCGTCCGCCGGTCCGGTTGTGTGTAGACCGAAACAAGCTCGAATCCAGCCGGGGATTCCCGATGTAAGTGCTGCAGGACCGGCAGGACAATCGGATCCGACCCCATGAAGACGAGTTTCATCGGCGGCTCCTTTTACCAGGAGGGGAATAGCGCTTTTCCTTGCCCTTCAACTCAAACTGGATGGGACAGCCGCTGAGATGAAAGTGCTTGATAAAGCCATTCTGCAGATAACGCCGGTAACTGTCATCCAGCTTGGTCGCACGGTTGCAGAAGATCCGGAAGGAAAACGGGCGATTGCCGGTCTGCACGGAATAATAGGCCTTGAAGCGCTTGTTGTCGATATACCTTGGTTGCCGCTTCTCGATCATGCCATGGACCAGGGCGTTGACCTTGGGCGTGGCAAGGGTTCGGCCCGAGGTCTCCCAAAGGGCGCGTGCCACCTTGAGGACGCGGTCCATGGCGAATCCCCGCAAGGCGGAGACAAACAGGACCGGGCTGTCGGGCAGGAAGAAAATTTCCCGCAGGGCATCCTGGGCATAGCTCTTGCGGAAGGCGTCCATGTTTTCGTACTGGTCCGGCTGGTTGGCCCGGAAGCGGTCGATGGCCACGTCCCATTTGTTGACAACGAGGGCCACGCTTTTGCCCGCCTCCATGATCTCCCCGGCAAGTGCCTTGTCCTGCCGCGTGACGCCCGACTCAGCGTCAATAACCAGGAAAACGATGTCGGACCGCTCGATGGCATGCCGGGTACGAACCGTGCTGAAGTACTCGATGGAATGACTGACCCTTTTCCGCCGGCGCAAACCGGCCGTATCGACCAGGCGGAACGGGAGACTGACGCCGTCCTTGGTCTGGAAGTCGAGATCCAGCATGACGCTGTCCCGCGTTGTCCCCGGGACCTCGCTCACCACCAGCCGCTCGTCTTCAAGAAGGAAATTGCACAGGCTCGACTTGCCGACATTGGGCCGCCCGACAAAGGCCAGGTGAATGCGGTGCGGTTCGCTTTCCTTGGGGGCATCCGGGGCAGGCCCGATAACCGACTCAATGGCATCCTCGACCCCCTTGACATTGTAGCCGTGTTCAGCCGAGACCGGAAACAGTTCCGGAAAGCCCAAGGCCTCAAAGTCAACCACCCGGCCTTCCATCCCCTCGTCGTCGATCTTGTTGACGATAGCCAGCACGGTTTTTCCACTCTGGCGAAGGCGCTCGGCAATTGTCTCGTCAAGGCTTGTCAGCCCCTCGCGCCCGTCGAGGACAAAACAGATCAAGTCGGCTGCCTCGACCGCGAACCAGACCTGTTCCTCGGCCGCGGCGATCAGCTTCTCGTGGTCCATGTCGACGACCAGTCCGATGCCTCCGGTATCGAGCAAATTGTAATGATTTCTCACTACAGTTGAATTGACATCCCGGGTCACGCCCGCCTGGTCGTGGACAATGGCCAGCCTCCGGCGGGCCAGACGATTGAAGAGGCGGCTTTTGCCGACATTCGGACGGCCGACAAGGGCCACTGTGGAAAGGTTCTTCATGAAAGACTAGAGGGAGTCGACAAAGGCCTGCATGCGGTTGCAGGCCTCCTCGATTTTTTCATAGCGGGTTGAAAAGCTGGCCCGGACGAAATCCGACCCGTCATTGCCGAAAGCGGTACCGGGGACAACAGCCACTTCCCCTTCCTGGAGGAGGCGGGTGGCGAATGTCTTTCCATCGAGACCCGTTGGGGTGACATCCGGAAAGGTGTAGAAGGTCGCCTGCGGCATGTGGCAGGCAAGCCCTATCTCACGGAAGCGCCGGACCAGGAAGTCACGGCGCCGACGGTAGGAATCGCGCATTGACTCCACAGAATCACTGGAGTTGCGCAGCGCCTCGATCCCGGCCTCCTGGACGAATATGGGCACACTCATGACGGCATACTGGTGCACCTTCATCATGGCCTCGATGATTTCGTGCGGGGCACAGGCATAACCAATCCGGAAACCGGTCATCGCAAATGCCTTGGAAACGCCGTGCAGGAAAACTGTCCGCTCCCGCATGCCGGGGAAGCTGGCGATGCTGACATGTTCACCCTCGTAGGTCAGCTCGGCATAAATTTCATCACTGAGGACGATGAGGTTCTTCTCCACAGCGAAGGCGGCAATTTTCTCCAGTCTTTCCCGCTCCACTCCCCCGCCGGTGGGATTGGTCGGAAAGTTGAGAATGAGCATTTTGGTTCCCGGCTCCCAGGCAGCGGCCAGGTCCTCCACCCGGAGGGCGAAACTGTCACGGGCATGGGTGGCCACGGCAAGGGGAACACCGCCCGCCAGTTGGACGCTGGGAGAGTAGCTGACGTAGCAGGGTTCGTGATAAAGGACCTTGTCGCCCGGATCGATGAGGGCCCGGATGGCGGTATCCATGGTCTCCGAGACCCCGATGCCGATGAGGCACTCTTTCGCAGGATCATAGGCGAGACCGAAAATCCGTTCCACGTAGTCGGTTACCGCCCGCCGGAATGCCAGCAACCCGAGGTTGTCGGTATAACTGGTCCGTCCCTTCTCAAGGGAGTAGATGGCGGCCTCACGAATGTTCCACGGGGTGACAAAATCGGGTTCGCCAATGCCAAGGGAAATCGCCTGCGGCATTTGCTGCACGAGGGCGAAAAAGTCCCGGATACCGGAGCGCTGCAGCCCGTGGACATGACGGGCAATGACGTTTTCGTAATTCATGGATGCACGAATTCAAATGCTATGGACTGATCGCCGGTTTATCCGTTTCCTCCGGATCCTGGCCCAGCAGGATGCCATCCACCTTGTAGCAGCGGAGCATGAAGCGGGTTGCCGTGGACTGGACAGCACCGAGCGTAGCCAGCTTTTCCGAAACGAAAGTGGCCACCGAGAGCAGGTTCTTGCCCCGGACCACGACCAGGAGGTCATAGCCGCCACTCATCAGGTAGCAGGTGACGACTTGATCAAAGCGGGCAATCCGTTCGGCGATGTGGTTGAAGCCGCCTTCCCGTTCCGGCACGATGGAGACCTCGATCAGTGCCTGGACCACGTTTTCCGCCAGCGCTTTCGGGTTGATGACGGGACGCCAACCCAACAGCATCTGGTCAGCCTCCAGCTTTGCCAGGGTGGCTTCAATTTCCGCCTCGCTGACACCAAGGATGGAAGCCATGGCCTCGGTGCTGACAGCTTCCCCTTCAAGCAGTAATTTCAGGACGTCTTTGATCATAACCCGGCACTATGGGCATTCCCCCCGCTGCATGCACGAATTTTTTTAGCATTCCTCGGATTGATTTGCCAGGCGGCAAGTGCCGCTTGATTCCACTGCCATAGTTGGCAAGGGTTGGGGCATGCAAAATGATGGTGACAAGGCCCTGGATCCGCAGGTCAGGGAGGCGCTTGAGGAACACCTGGACCCGGCAACCGGAGCCATGCCTCTTGAAACCTTCATTGATCTGGCCCTTTACCACCCGCAGGAGGGCTATTACCGGCGCCCGGGAACCCGCGTCGGCCACCGCTCCGGGACCGATTTCTTCACCGCCCCAAGCCTCGGCACGGTTTATTCCAAGCTGGTCCTTGCGGCCATGGAGGAACTCGCCGATTTTGCCCTGGACTCGTTCAGCCTGGTCGAGTTTGGCCCGGAATCATCGACCGGTTTCATGGGGGCTGCCGGGAAAAGTCCATTCAAGGAAACGCTGCTGGTCCGGCCCGGGGAGGCCTTTGCCATTCCTCCCCGGTCGATCGTCTTTTCCAATGAGCTCTTTGATGCCCAGCCATTCCGCCGTTTCATCCGGCGGTCCGGTAAATGGGTGGAAGCAGGCGTGCGCGTGACCGGGGATGGCCTCGAGTGGTGCGAACTGGAGCCCCTTCAGCCCCTCCCCCCTCTTCCCGATACAAGGGATGGCTACATCATCGATTGGCCCGGCCGGGCCCGGCAGTTGATGCAGGATATCTGCTCGCAATCGTGGGAAGGGCTCCTTGTTGCCTTCGATTACGGGTTGGAGCGGTCAATCATCTTCAATGAGCGGCCCTCCGGGACCGGGCGCACCTATGCAAACCATCAGCTGGGGAGTGACCTGCTGGCCAGTCCAGGGCACATCGACATCACCTGCCACGTCATCTGGGACGAGCTGGAGGAGGCCCTCCGGGATAATGCCTTCGAATCCATTCGCATCGAGCGGCAGGAAGCCTTTTTCATGCACCATTCGAGACAGGAAATTGCCCGTATCCTGGAGGCGACGGCAGGTAGCTTTTCCCCGGATAAACAGACCCTCATGGAGCTGCTTCATCCTGAAAACATGGGCCACAAGTTCCAGGTTCTGAGCGCTCGCCGGGGGGAACTTTAAAAAAAACTTGCCATCGGCAGGCACTGACCTACGGTTTCCCGCTTTTCTACAGGAGAAATAACCATGGCACGAATTTGTACAGTTACCGGAAAGCGCCCCGTCAGCGGCAGCCGCATCCACCGCAAGGGTCTCACCAAGAAGAGCGGCGGTATCGGCACGCACATTGCCAAGATCAGCAAGCGTACCTTCAAGCCCAACGTCCAGCGCGTCCGCGTCCGCATGCCCAACGGGCAGGTCAAGCGGGTCTGGGTTTCCGCCAAGGCCCTCAAGGCCGGCAAGGTCGTCAAGGCCTGAGGCTTTCCCAATCGTTTTTTCCAACCCCGGTTCATCCAACCGGGGTTTTTTTGTGCCCGAATCCTAAATCGAGGGATCAAACCAGTTCAGGGAAGCCCCAAGGGCGGCCACCTCCCCGATGATGACCACTGCCGGCGGCCCCAGCCCCGCTTCCACGGATTTCCAGGCGATGTCTTCCAGGGTGCCCCGGACCGAGCGTTGCTTCGGGGTCGTTCCCCACTGCACCACACAGGCCGACGTCCCGGGATCCCGGCCCTCGCTGATAAGGCGCCCGGTTATTTCCTCCAGTCGCCCCATTGACATGTACAGGACCAGGGTCGCTCCACTGCGGGCATGCCGCGCCCAGTCCACCATGCTCATTGCCTTGTCAGGCTTCTCATGACCGGAAATGAAGGTCACCGCGCTGCTTCGCTCGCGATGGGTCAACGGAATCCCGCAATATGCGGCACACCCCAATGCAGCTGTCACCGCCGGGATAACCTCATACCCGATACCGGCTGCCCGCAGCGCTTCCGCCTCCTCACCGCCACGGCCGAAAATAAAGGGGTCGCCCCCTTTCAAACGAACCACCTGCTTCCCCTCCCGCGCCAGCTTGATCAACAGCTCCTCGATCTTCTCCTGCTCCATGGAATGAAATCCCGACCGCTTGCCGACATAATGCAGGATACAGGCCGGTTTCACCCAGTCCTTCATCCCCTCGTCCACCAGGTAATCATAAACAAGGGCATCGCAGCTCTCTATCAGCCGCTTCCCCTTTACCGTGATCAGCTCCGGATCCCCCGGACCCGCGCCAACCAGATAGACTGTTCCTTCCCCGTTCTTCATCCGTTTGTGCACCATTCATCCGGCCGGATCGCATTCTGTCCACCGCCCTTTTTGAGAATTCCCCTTGCCAATGTCCAATTATTAATCATTAGTATTCTGCCTAACATTGTTATGATTAACGCAAAAGCAAGCGGGAATATGGAGGAAACGGGTCTTGGGGCGGACTGGCTGGAGGGCGAGTCGGCGGAGTCGCGTATATCCTGGGCGCTGGAGCGCTGGGGGGAAAAGCTGGTGCTATCGACGAGTTTCGGGGTCCAGTCGGCGGTCATGTTGCACTTGGCGACGCGTGCCTGGCGGGACATTCCGGTGGTATTTGTGGACACGGGCTACCTTTTTCCGGAGACCTATCGCTTTGCGGAGGAGCTGGCGGAGCGGTTTAGCCTGAATTTGCAAGTGGCGACCCCTCTATGGACACCGGCCCGACAGGAAGCGGTGCATGGGAAGCGCTGGGAACAGGGTCTGGAGGGGCTGGAAGCCTACAATCTTGATAACAAGGTGGAACCGATGAACCGGGCGCTGCAGGAACTGGGGGCGGAAGCGTGGCTGAGCGGACTGCGCCGGGTACAGTCGAAATCGCGGGCCAACCTGCCGGTGGTGCAGAACCAGAAACGGACGGTCAAGATCCATCCCATTGTAGATTGGACGGAAAAGGAAATCTACACCTACATGACGAAGCATGACCTCCCCTTTCACCCACTTTGGGAGAAGGGCTATGTGAGCGTGGGCGATGTCCACAGCACCCGTCCACTGGAAGCCGGGATGAGCGATGAGGACACCCGATTTGGCGGTCTCAAGCGGGAATGCGGACTACACGAGGCCAGCGGACAGGCGGACTGGCAGATTTAAGGCGCAGCGTGTCCCTCATCAAGGAGGGTGCGCAGGCCCTCTTCATCGAGGATAGTGATGCCAAGATCGTTGGCCTTGCGAAGCTTGCTCCCGGCTTCTTCCCCGGCGACGACAAAGTCGGTCTTGCCGCTGACACTGCCGGAAACCTTGCCGCCGGCGGCCTCGATCCGGCTTTTGGCCTCGGAACGGGTCCAATTGGGCAGGGTTCCCGTGAGGACAAATGTCTTGCCGCTGAGGGAAGCGTCCTCAGCCGGCTTCTGGAGACGGGACTCCATATTCAGCCCTGCCTCCTGGTAGAGACGCCGGATACGCTCCATGTTGGGACCTTCGGAAAAGTACTGCAGGAGGCTTTCCGTCATTTTCGGCCCGATACCGTCGATGGCATTCAAGGCCTCCTCGCGGGCCTGCATCAGGACGCCCATGGAGCCGAAGGTGATGGCCAGTAATTTAGCCGCTTCCGCCCCGATGAGGGGGATGCCCAGTCCATGGATAAAGCGCCACAAGTCGGCATCCCGGCTGCGGGCGATGGCCTCGATGAGATTGTTGGCGGACTTTTCGGCAAACTTCTCCAATCCGAGCAGGTCCGAGGCCTGCAGGCCATAGAGATCGGCGATGTCATGGACCAGCCCGGTCTCCACCAGCTGCTTGACCACTTCCTTGCCCAGTCCCTCGATGTCCATTGCCTGGCGTCCGGCATAATGCTCAATCTGGCGCCGCAGGCGGACCGGATTGGCCTCCCCCTTGAGCCGCCAAACCGCCTGCCCGGGAACGCGTTCCGCCTCGTGGCCCAATTCCTTCAGGCGGGCCGGAAAATCAAAGGGCACGGAATCGGCGGGCCGTTTGGCTTGGGTGACCCGGACCACTGCGGGGATGATCTCACCCGCTTTCTCGACAACCACCCAATCACCTTCGCGGACATCCTTGCGGCGGATCTCGTCCTCATTGTGCAGGGTGGCCCGGCTGACCAAGGTTCCGGCTATTTCCACCGGTTCCAGTTCCGCTACCGGGGTCAGGGCCCCCGTGCGCCCAATCTGAATCGTAATCTCCCGCAGGCGGGTTTCCGCCTGTTCAGCGGCAAACTTGTAACTGATGGCCCAGCGTGGGGCCTTTGAGGTCGAACCCGCCCGCTGCTGACCGGCAAGGTTGTTTAATTTCAGGACGGCCCCGTCTGTTGGATAGGCGAACCGGGACCGCATCCCAGCCAACTCCTCAATGGCCGCCCAGGCGTTTTCAATACCCGTCACCTTCCAGGCCTTCTCCACCGTCGGTAGCCCCCGAGCCTGGAATTGCTCCCGCAACTCGTGCTGGTGAGTGAGGTCCACCCCTTCGGCCGCCCCCAGCCCGTAGCAGACGATTTCCAGCTTCCGCTGGGCCACTACCTTCGGATCCAGCTGTTTGAGGGTACCGCTGGCAAGGTTGCGCGGGTTCATGAACCGGGGCTGGCCTTCCTTCTCCCGCTCGGCATTGATGCGGCAAAACTCGACCCGGGTCATGAAGATCTCGCCGCGGATCTCAATCAAGGGGACGTTTTCTCCCCCATTCAGCCGCTGGGGCAAGCTGTGGATGGTCCGGACATTGTCAGTCACTTCGTCCCCCTGCTCCCCGTTGCCGCGGGTAACAGCCTGCGTCAGTCGCCCATTTTCATAGGTCAGGCTAATCGCCAGACCATCAATCTTTGGCTCAACAAGGTATTCCAGCCGATCCTCATCGAGGACTTTGCCCAGGCGCTTGTCGAATTCGAACAGTTCCTCACGGTTGTAGGTATTATCGAGGGACTGCATGGGTATCCGGTGGGTAACGGTCGCAAACCCACTGGCCCGGTCGTCCCCCACCTTGCGGGTGGGACTGTCCGGCCTGGCAAAAAGCGGGTATTCGGCCTCCAGGGCTTCCAGGTCCTTGACCAACCGGTCAAAGTCCTGGTCGGAAATCTCCGGCTGATGGTCGACGCGATAGAGGCGTTCATGGCGCTCGATTTCCCGGCGCAACCGTTCCATCTGCTCGGCAATGTCATTCATATCAGCCATTAGGAAGGCGAGTTTGCCGCCTAATCCGATGAGCGCAAGATCGCGGGTGGGCGGATTTTGACCTCGAGGACGGATCGGAACAAGGACCAGCGCCAATATAGAGTCCCGGCCAGCAGGGCCCCGGAAAAATCGGCCAGGAGGTCGGCCCATTCAAAATAGCGGTCCGGATTGAGATACTGGTGCAGCTCATCGAATGCCCCGAAGGCGGTCGTCAGGGCCACTGCCAGGACCAATGCCTGGAAGTGGGTACCGGCTTGCGCCATGAGGACACGCAACCAGGCCACTCCGAGCAGGCCAAAGACCAGCAGGTGTCCCAGCTTGTCGATCCCGATGAAGGACCACTCCCCCAGTTGCACGCCGGGTGTTCCCGAAAACAGACTGATGACAACCATCAGCGAGACGGGACCCCACAACCGCCTGATGGAGAAGCGGCTGAGTCTTTCATTTCCTGATTGGCATGGATGCTGCATTTTCATGGAAACTTTTGCGGTTGGGATGTGGTTAAATCACTCTGAAGCCCTGTCAACTCTATCAACTGGACCAAATAGCTGAAAAATTCAGTGTTTACAGACTCTCACGCGGAACCTATCCCATCATCCTTCAAGTGATGGAAGGGATTTCCTGTCCCACCACCCAACCTTACCAACCTGACTACATATGGCACTGACCCAAGCAAAGGAAGAAGAACTTCGCGAATCGCTCAAGCGATGTCCGGAACGCACCATCGAGGCGGCCATCCAGTTCTGTGAATCCAAGGACCCGGACCTGGTCCCGACCATCGTCATGGGAATTATCGAACGATTCGTCGAGCCGGAGGTTCGTCCCGTCCTTCGAGAAGAAAACGACCAGACGCGCCTCCTTGAGGACCTCGGGATCGACTCGCTCCTGATGGTCGAGATTGTCATTCTTGTTGAGGAAACCCTCGATATCCAGATTGAGAACGACGAGCTGCGCAACCTGCGGACCCTGGGGGATATCAAGAACTACCTCGATGCGAAGATTAAAGGCCTTCCGCTCCCGACCAACCGCAATGTTCTAACCTTCGAGGAGCTGGCTGCGGTAATGCCGCACCAGGCCCCCTTCCTCTTTCTCCACGAGGCGCGGATCAACGGCACGGAAGCCGAGGGCAGTTACCGTATTTCCGGTGATGAGCCCTTCCTCGAGGGCCATTTCAAGGACAATCCGGTCTTTCCGGCCTCCCTTATGCTGGAGGCCCTCGGCCAACTGGCCGTGCTCCTCATGCTGAAGTCCGAATCCTCCGCTTTTGGAGGAGATGTGGATCCCTCGACCATATTCTTCGTCTCCTGTGACGGGGTACGCTGCCATAAGATGTGCAAGCCGGAGGATGTCCTCCAGATGAAGGTCACCCTGAAAAAAATCCATGCCCCGCTGGCCCAGTTTGAAGGGGTCATCCTCAGCCATGGCGCCAAGGTGGCCAAGGCGGAGGAAATTTCCCTCACCTTCGGCCTGGCAAACGGCGAGGAAACATCCGAAACAGCCTGACAGCAACCGGGCGGTTGCTCTTGAACCATGCGAAACGTCGTTGTAACCGGCATCGGACTTGTCACCTGCCTGGGCAACGACAAGACGGAAGTCAGCGGCAGGCTGCGCAACCTGCAGCATGGTTTTGTGGAATACCCCCCGTTTCTGGAAGACAGGAATATCCCCATCCGGGTGGCAGCCCCCATTCCCGGGTTTGAGACCAATACCACCGACTCCGAGGACTGGACCTATCCCGGAGAAATCCGCTTTCGCCTCGAACAGCTACGCGGTCTCTCCCCCAATGCCCTCTATGCCCATTTTGCCCTCACCCGGGCAGTCAGCGACGCCGGATTGTCGAGGGAGGACATTTCCGGACCAGGAACCGGCCTTTATACCGCATCTTCGGGTTCGGCTGCCCTGACCCACCACAACCTGGCCCGAATGAAGAAGGTCGGCCCCATGCGGTGTTCTCCGCTAGGCATTGTCGCCTCCATCGCCGGTACCTTGAATTTCAACCTTGCCGCGGCCTATGCCATCAAGGGATCCACCTGCGGATTTGTCTCGGCCTGCGCCTCCAGCGGCCATGCGATGGGCTTTGCCTATGACGAAATCGCCCTCCAGCGGCAGGACCGGATGATTGTCGTCGGGGCGGAGGATTTCACCCTCGAGACAATCGTGCCCTTCTCCGGAATGCGGGTCCTTTCGGTTAATCCCGATCCCGACTCCGCCTCACGGCCCTTTGACCGCAACCGCGATGGATTTGTCGGCACCGGTGGAGCTGTGGCGCTGGTCCTTGAATCCGAGGAGCTGGCCCGCGAACGGGGTGCCCCGATCTATGCCAGATATGCGGGCTGGGGCCAGGCCACCGATGGTTACCATGTCGCCGCTTCCCATCCCGACGGCGAAGGCCTCGCCCGGGCCATGGAGCTCGCTCTCGCCTCCACCGGTTGGAACCCCGGAGAGGTCGATTATGTCAACGCTCACGCAACCTCGACACAAGCGGGTGACATCTCGGAATGCCGCGCCTTGAAGTCGGTCTTCGAAGAGGGTGCATCGCCTGCCGTCAGCAGTACAAAAGCGCTTACCGGTCACGCCCTCTCGCTCTCCAGTATCATGGAAGCCAGTTTCTGCCTGCTTGGCATGTCGGATGGATTCATGCCCGGGAGTGCCCACATTACTGAGCTCGACCCGGAAGCGGAGGGACTCAATATCCTCCGGGAAACCCGACCTGAGGCGCCCCGGCGACTTCTTTCGAACAGCAGCGGATTCGGCGGCGTCAACGTTGTTCTTGCCTTTGAAAAGCCATGAAACGGCGGATTCTAGTCCTCACCTCCAGTACCGGCAGCGGCCACGACATGCGGGCCCGGGCCTTCGCCCAGTGGATTCGGCAGGAATACGAGGACCAGGTAGCGGTCAAAATCGAGCAGGTCATCGAGAATAGTTCCTGGCTGGGCCGCTTTGGGGTCTGGATATACAACACCATCCAGCAGCAAGCCCCCGTCCTCCACAACATCTACTTCCATATCGTCGAGCTCTTCATTTTCACCCACAAGGGGAAGGTCAGTTTTGGGGGGCGCTATTACAGGAATCTTCTAGAGGAGTTCCAGCCCGATACCATACTCAGTGTCCACGATTCCACCAACAGGGGTTACTTCGAGGATGCCAAGCGGTTGCTCGGCCAGGATGTCCGCTGTGTCACCTACTGCGGGGAATTTTCAGGTGGCTACGGATTCAGCCGGAACTGGATTTGTAAAGCCGCGGACCTGTTCATCGCCCGGACACACCCCACCCGGAATTTCGCCGTGCACCTCGGATTGTCCCAGGAGCAGACCGCTGTCTTTCACAAGTTCCTCCCACCCGCTTCCTTCGAGGAACGGTCAAATGACCTCGAAAATGTCCGTTTCCTGGAGCAACTGGGCCTGGATCCGAAAAAATTCACCGTCTTCCTCGCCACTGGTGGCTACGGGGCCAATCACCACCTCGATTTTCTGCGGGCCATGCTACCCCTCGCCGACCGTGTTCAGGCCATTGTCATTTGCGGGCGCAACCAGAGGATTTTCGAAAAAGTCAGTCAATGGGCTGCCAAAAACAACCAACTGACCACTTATGTCGAAGGCTATAGTGACCAGGTGGCCAGTTTCATGCAGATTAGTGATGCCATCGTTACCCGGGGCGGTGCCAACACGACCATGGAAGCCCTCCACTTCGGCTGCCCGCTCCTCTACAACTCCCTTGGCGGCCTCATGCCCCAGGAACGCTGTACGGTCCGCTACTTCCTTGAGCGTGGCGCCGCCAGCATGATCAATAAATCCGGCGATCTGACCCGGATCCTCGCCGAATGGGCCACCTTCGGGGATACTTACAAACGGATTAAAGCCAATCTGGATGACCTCCACTATGAGGAGGATCCGCAGGAATTGCTGAATCTCATCCTCGGTGAAATCAGGAAGGACCAGAGCCTCCCTGAATCGACCGCCTGCTAAAGGATTGAGGTTTGCAACTTTGCGGGAACTGATTTGTTTTAAGGCATGACTATGTATTCATGCTGTTCTCGCGCTAGGAAGATTAACAGAAGCCGGATTCGCGCCGGTTTCTCACTGGTCGAAATGCTCATCGTCATCGCCCTGATTGCCATCGTCGGGACCCTGCTGATCGGGCGGATTGGCAATCTTTTCGGCGGGGCCCAGGAGGATGTCGCCAAGCAGTTTGTTGACAATGCCCTCAAGGCTCCCCTGCTGAAATATCGCATTGATACCGGCTCCTATCCGACTGCTGAGGATGGCGGCTTGTTGGCCCTGCTTAATGAACCCGCCAGCAAATCAGGCAAATGGAAAGGTCCTTACATCGAAAAATTACCCGAGGACCCGTGGGGGAATCCCTACCAGTACAAATACCCGGGCACCAAGAACCCGGACGGTTATGATCTTTGGTCACTCGGCCCCGATTCCCAGTCCGAGGATGACAACATAGGGAACTGGTAAATCGTGCGGCGTGGTTTCACCCTCATAGAGTTGATTCTGGTAATCGCCCTCATTGCGTTAGTGGGCGGTTTGATGGTCGTCAATGCCAGGGCCATCCTCAGGGGACTCGGTGAGGAGCCCGTCGACCGGATCCTCCAGAATGCCGTTCGCGAGGCCCGTTACCAGGCGGCCTCGCTCAAGGAGCCCGCTTTTCTTTACTATGATGAGGAGGAGGGCCTTCTTCGCATCAATTCAGGCACTGGCCGCGAGCTTGCTTCCTTCCTCACCACCGAGGGGGAGGTATTCCCCGAAATCGAGTTTGAACAAATCCTGCCAGCACGGGGCCTCGAGGGATTCGGCCGGGACGATACCGCTCCCATCGATGGGATTGTCTTTCGCCCCGACCGTTCATCAACACCTTTCCAGGTCATCATCAGCGAGGGCCCCCGGTCTTTCACGCTTCGCTATGATCCCTTTTCCGCCATTGTCATCGATGATTCCCGCACTCCATAGGAATTCTCACCGCCGTGGATTCTCCCTCATCGAGGTGGTCATCGCCGTCTCGTTGGCCGGCATTGCTTTTTTTGTCCTCACCCAGACCTTCTTCAATGTCCTGTTGACCCTTGAAAGCCTCGAATCCCAGTCGGATTACCAGAAGGACGTACGCTTCGTCCGCCGGGAAATCATCCAGATCGCGGACCGCGATGAACTGGAGGACGGGGGAGAGATTACGACCCTGGACCTCGGCCAGGCCGACTGGAGGGTTGAAATTGAAGAAACGGAGATAGTCGATCTCTTCAAGGTCCTGCTGGAGATAGACTTCGAAAACCCCGACGGTGAACCCATCGAATACCGGGAAATCCTCTACCTGATGCGGCCGACATGGAGCGACCCCATCGAAAGCTCAGCCATCCTCTCCGAGGTCAGGGATGCCATCCTCGAGGAAAACCTCAAGCGCGACTGGTAAGGTCATGAGATTGTCATCACAGAAGAAGCGGGGACTGACCCTGGTCGAGATGATTGTCAGCATCGCCATCATCGGAACCTTCATGACGGTGCTCTCCTTCCATCTGGTGGGCTTGAGCAATCTCTGGCTCAACCGGACGGACGATGATTTCTTTGAGCAGCATGTTGATGGAGTGGTCCTTTTCCTGAACAATGCCCTCGAGGCTTCGGAAGGGGCTTCCGGGGGCACCGGTGGAGGGGAGCCTCCCGTTCAATGGGCGAGACCACCCGGGTTCAGTGATATGGATGATCCCCTGCTCTACTTCCAGCAGGCGGAGGCACCAGCCCTTTTTGTCCGTGAAGGACAATCTCTACCCGCGGTCCAGGCCTATATCCACTTTGATGACCGGGAGGGCCTCTCCATCCTCTGGTACTCGGTCCTCGATGCGGAGGATGTCGAGGAGGAGGCCGATCTGCGCCGGACCTCCATTTCCAACTATGTATCAGGAATGGATTATGCTTATTATGAACTGGAGGATGATGAGTGGGAGCTGACCGACGAACCCATGGAGGACGATGATGGCAATTTCCGGCTGCCTGATTTCCTGAAATTTACCTTCACCCATCCCGACGAAGGTGACAGAGTCCGCTCCGTACTGGTACCACACGGGTCAATGGAGATCCCCCTGTTTTGACCATGGTTTGCAAATCACCATTCCAGCCAAATGGCAAACGGGGCTCCATCATTGTCCTCGTTCTGGTTTTCATTGTCCTCCTGACCTTTATCGTGGTCGCCTTTCTTGAGGAGGCGACGGCCCGCATCAAGTACTACGGCCTTTTTCACAACCGCGATGACCTGCGCACCGATGCCTACTCAGCGCTGGAGATAACCCTCGCCGTCATCAACCAGTACCGGGAGGTAGAGGGCGCCCTCTGGGGACCCAGCCAGGGATGGGGCAATCCGCTGGAGAAATCTGATTTTCAGCCTGCCCATGCCTCCGGAATCCGGGTCCGTTTCGAGGATGAGAGCGCCAAATTCCCGCTCCAGAATCTCGATTATGATACCCTCCTGATCCTCTTTGATGTCCTCGATTTCGACCTCCCGGATGCCCAGTCCCTCGCTGACGGTCTCCTCGACTGGATGGATGAGGATGACCTGAGACGCCTCAACGGGTTTGATGGTGACGACTACGAGGACAAGGATCCGCCCTACCGGCCCTCCAACTCGGCCATTGTCTCATGGGATGAATTCAAGCTCATTGAGCCCTTCGACACCCTTTTCTGGGACGAGGAAGGCCGCCCGACGGAGGCTTGGGGCCGCTTCAAGTCATCCGTCTCGCTCTACCACACGGGGGCCATCAACATCAACCAGGCCAACGGCACCGTCCAGGAAGTCCTCATGGAAAAAGGTCTGCTGGACTCGCGCTCCTTGGGCTACTTCAGGAACGGTTCCGACGGTGTTCCCGGGACGGAGGATGATCGGCTCTTCCGCAAAGGGCAGGGAAATGACAACATCGTACCGGCCGAGGGAAGCGAAGTCACGGACAGCATCGAGCTCCTCCGGATCAGCGTCGAGGCAATACGGGGGGAAGCCCGGTTCCTGCTCCAAGCCCTTGTCACCTGGTCCGGCTCCAACCCCGGCGCAGCCGATACAAGCACGCCGGACGAGACTGAAGGTGAGGATACCGATGCCGTCGTCGACAGTGACCCCGGTACCGCCGAGGAGGAGCGGGTCCGGGCCCGTGGCAAAACCCGTACCGCCCCAGCCTCTTCCGCCAAATTGGGTTACCCGTTCCGCTTCGTCCGTATCACCGAGAACCGCAATTTTTAATCGACACTTTTTTACCTCTGACCGTTTAATAAAGCCCTTCCGCCCGTCATGAGCCAAATCACCAACCAGAAGTCCAAACTGCTGGCCCGCCTGCAGGAAAAAATTCCCGATCAAAAGGTCGGCCTGGTCCCCGGTGATGCCTTTTTCACCCGCAAAATCGATCTCCCGGAGGGCATTCCCGAAGCGGACCGGATGGCCTTCATCCAGCTCAACCTTGAGGGCAACTCACCTTTCCCGATGGAACAGCTGGCCTGGGGCTTCCTCGAGCACCCTCAAGCCGGCTTCGCCTATGCCTATGCTTCCCCAAAGGCACGTCTCAAGCGCCTTGAAATAGACCAGCTGGAAAAATACCACCAGCTCTTTCCCGGATTTATCACGCTCTACGGGGATCCGGTTGACCAACGAACAGTCCGCTTTGTTTCCCAATGCGGGGTCCTCTCCGCCCTCTTCCTCGTCCCCGGTCACCCGGTCCCGGAAAAGATCGTTTCACGGCGCATCGCCGGTGAGTTGCTTACGGATGACATCCAGCTGGAGGCGCGGCAAATGCTCCTGGCCGGTCTGCAGACAGAGGATTTCAAGCCGGAGGACGGTATCTGGCTGGGAGAAGGGGTGGATATCCTCGCCAGTGGCGCCCTCGCCTTCCGGCACCGCCATGTGAATAAGGGAGAGTCCATGGGACTCAAGTTGCATGAGCTCAACCTCAACGAGCATACACTCTGGAACAGCGATTTGCGCGATGAAGGCTATGCCGCCAAGGAGGGCCAAGTCCGCCAACGGAGCAAACTGATTTGGAAAAGCCTCCAGTTCGCCGGCTGGACTGCAATCCTTCTGGTCATCCTGCAACTCCTGACGCTGGGCCTTTCGGGCTTCAACCTGTTGCGGGAGAAGAAAATCAACCAGCTGGAACCGGATGCCGTACGGGTGGAAAACAAGATCACCCTTGCCACCCGCCTGACCCAATCGACGGAAGAGGACATCAAGCCCTTCCTCCTCATGGAATCCATCAACCCCCTCCGCCCGAATTCCATCTACTTCGACAAGGTTCGCTCCAGTGCCTTCAACGAGCTGGAAATCGAGGGCAAGTCAACGGACGGAGTTACCCCGGTCAACGCCTTCTCCGATTCCATCAGCCAATTGCCTTTTGTCAGCTCGGTGGAAAACAATTCCCAGACCCGCAACAACCAGACAAGCTTCGAGTTGGTGATCACCTTTTCCGCCATGCCCCCGGCACCGGAAGGCGGCTTCGTCCTGCCGGAGGAGTCCTCCGCGGAGGAAACGGAAACCGGAAACCCCGATGGAAACAGCTGAGCCATGATGATTCGTCAATTATTCAATGCCCTGTCCCTCCGGGAGCGCTACCTGATGGCCCTATTCGTCTGGGCGCTGTTGCTGCTGTGGTTGCTCTATCTTGTCGAGGGCTTCCAGAAGACATGGTCCACTTTTACCCTTAACGACCAGGTACTGGATGCCTTTGTGACGACAATTGGCCAGGCTGAGGAAGCTCAACTGCTCCTCACCGCAGCCCGCCAGGGTCTCGACAGCAACAAGACCTTCTCTTCGGCCCAGCTGGTCGGCCGATTGGACTCCCTCGCCCGGGAAAACGAGGTCACCAGCTTCGACATCAGCACCCCCTCCACCATTGAGAGCCAGTTGTTCAGTTTCCACAATGTCCGCCTGTCGATCAAGCGGGCGCGCATCAACGAGCTGATCCGGTTCGACCAGGCCGTCAAGGCCTACACACCCTACATTGCCCTGGGTGATTTCCAGGTAACCGCCAACAAGCGGGACCCGCGCTTTCTCGATGCATCATTTGAACTCGTATCCTTTGAATTGAAAGAAGAGGCCCTGAATGAATAAACGAGCCATAAACCGTCACGGGAGAACTTTCCTGAAGACCATCATTGTCCACGCCACGCTGCTATGCTGTGCAGCTTCCTTGTTTGGCCAGCAGGAACAAGGGGAGGAGTCCGACCAGCAGCCCTTCGGCCAGATGGGGCCGCCACCGAATTTCGTCCCGCCCCCGCCCCCGAACTTTTCCCCGCCGAGTGGACCGCCGTCCGGAATCCCGCGCCCGGTCGCCCGCCCGGCCAGCACCCCGCCCTCTGAAGAGGAACTCTTGCAAAGGAGTTCCGAGCTGATCGATGCCGGGGACCCCATGATGCAGGAAACCGTCGGCCTCATCCGCATTCCGGAAATGGGCACCAACGAAGTGCTGGAGATGCTGGAAAACTTTACCGCCAAGCCCATCCTGCGGCAGCAGACCCTGCCCTCGGTCAAGATTACCTTCTTCAGCCAGAACGCGCTGACCAGGGGGGAGGCGATAACCGCCATCGAGAGTCTTCTGGCCCTCAACGGCATCGCCATCACCACCCTCGGGGACAAGTTTCTCAAGGCGGTTCCCAGCGCAATCATCAACGCCCAGGTGCCGCGTCCATGGGAAGGCACCACCCTTGATGCGACCCCCAGCCAGATGATTTACGAGAAGCTTTTCGAGCTCGATTTCCTCAGTACGGAAGAAGCCGCCACCCTCCTGCAGCCCCTGATGTCCCAGGGCGCTCCCATTGCCTTTACCAAGAGCAACCTTATCCTGGTCACGGACGCCCTGATCAACCTGCAGCGGATTGAACGGCTCCTCCCGGTCCTCGACCAGCCCGGCAAGATGCGCACGGAGATGCTTTTCTTCGAACTGCAGAACCTTGATGCGGAGGAAGTCGTTCGCCGCCTGCAGCAACTGGTCACCGGTGCCCTCAAGAATCGCCTCGAAAACAACACCACCTTCGACGCGGATGACCGGACCAACCAGATTATCGTCTTCACCCACAAGTCGAACGTGGAACTGATCAGCCGGCTTATCGGCAAGCTCGATATTGATGTGGCTCCCAATACCGCCACCAACGTCTACTCCATCCGCTATGCCGATGCAGTCGAGGTGGTCAACATCATCGAGCAGGTTGTCACCGGGCAGCGCCAGGTACGGACCGAAACCGGGGCTGACAACAATCCCGCCGCCCAAGCCGCACGGGCCCGGGCCGCCGCCCAGGTCCGCCAGAACAACCAGGCCGCCGCTGCCGCACGGGCAGATGCCTCCAACCTGCAGTTCTCCGATTACCTGACCATTGTCCCTGATGAACGGGCCAATACGATTGTCGCCTCCGGGACCCATAACGACCTCAGTTATCTCGAGCAGCTCATTGAGCAGATTGATACCCTCCTCGCCCAAGTCCGTATCGAGGTTGTCATTACAGAGGTTGGCCTCACCGATGAGGACACCCGGGGAATTGACAACTTCGGAGTCAGTTTTTCCTCGGACCTTTCCGATATCGACTTCAGTGATCCGGATGCGACCTGGACCCTGAACCCCGGGAACTTCTACGGGGTGACCTTCGGGGATATCACCTGGGGACCGGAAGGCTCCAGCATTGACTTCATCCTCAACGCCGCGGAAACCAATTCCGATATCAGTGTCCTTTCAGCGCCAACCATCGTCACCACCCACAACAAGGAGGCGACTGTTTCCGTCGGGGAGGAACGTCCGGTAGTGACCGGGACGACCACCTTCACCACCAGTGAAGGCGTCCAGGAGCAAGTCCAGTATCGGGACATCAAGCTGGAACTCAAGGTCAAGCCGCTGATTGGTTCTGACGGTATCGTCCAGATGGAGATCGAGCAGCAAATCCAGTCGGTCATCGACTCCGTCGTCATCGGGACCGGTAGCAACCAACGGGAGCAACCCGTTATCGGGACGCGCTCGGCCAACTCTTACGTCAGTGTCGGCGACGGCGACCTGATCGCCCTCGGTGGCCTCCAGTCGCTGGAGAACCGGGACAACCAGGGTCGCATGGCCCTCCTCGGGAAGATTCCCATCCTCGGTAATCTCTTCACCAGCAAGGGCACCTTCTACAAGCGCACGGAAATCCTTATCTTCATCCGCCCCACCATCATCCGGACGACGACCGATGCGGGCCGCGATGCCAACAAGCTGATCGACCAGATCGAGGGCACGGAGGACATCCGCAGGTACCTCGACAGCGGCTCCTTCCGGGACGATGAGGAACCCGAGGCCACCGAAGAGCGCAAGGTTCCGCGCCGCAATCAACCCTGATAAGATGCCTTGATGCTGCAAGCCCTGTCCAGATTCCCCATGCTCCTCCTGCCGGCAGTCCTGCTGGCCGGGCCTGCTTTTGCCAATGAGGAATCCGGTGGTCCGACGATCATCACCCAGTCCCCCTTCCTTCCGCCGGACTTCAATCCGCCGGGAAGTGGAGCGGGTGACCCATCCATGCCAGCCTCCGCCAGCCAGTATGAATTCCGCGGCGTTTACCAGATGGGGGGCCAGTACTACTTCAACCTCTACAATACCCGTGACAAAAGCGGTACCTGGGTCACTGAAAAGGAGTCCGGTGGCGATTCCCCACGGATCGTCCGCTTCGATCTGGATGAGGACATCCTGGTCGTCGAGGTCTCCGGGGAACGGGTAAACCTCGAGCTCGTTGAGACCAGCGACCGCCCGATGCCGGTGGCCAACGCTCCCCGCAGGGCCCCCGCAACCCGTCCCGCCCAGGCGCCAACCACCCGTACCACCGAAGCCCGGCCAACCACTACCCCGGTCCGCCGCCGGGTCATCCGGCCCAGCACCCGCAACCCGACTTCCTCAACGGCTGCCCGGCGTCCAACCATCCCGAGCAGTAACAACCAGCAACAACAACCATGAGCTCACCAACCGAAGCCTCCCCCGAGCCGGTTCTCGGGGCCCTGGATCCCGACCAGCGGGCAAACCTTGATGGTGCCCCGCGGCAAAACCGCCTCGCGCTCCTGGCTCAATTGAGACGGCAGCCCGAAGGCGATGTCCTGCACGCCCTGGCGGATGAGGCCGGCCTGAAGGTGTTGGAAGACTTTGAACTGCCGGATGATGCGGCGGACATCCTCCCGCTTCGGATCATGCATGAATACCAGTGCCTGCCCTTCGTCAGTGAAGGGGGTCCGGAAGACCAGATCTCTCTGGTCACCGTATGGCCCGCGACCGAGGAAATGAACGAATGGGTCCTCGCGGTCAGCGGTAAGGCGCCTGTCTGGTATCTCGGGCAACCCAACCGTATCAGCGATACCATTACACAACGGTACGGCGTCGGGGCGGATTCCCTGATTGAGTCCGATATCGCCACCGAGGACTCGGGGCGACTCGAGGAGGTTGAGGAGGATGAAAACGCCGCCCTCATCCGCTTTGTCAACGAAGTCATTGCCAAGGCAGTCGATGACCGGGCCACGGACATTCATTTTGAACCGCTCAAGGAGTCCCTGCAGATCCGCTACCGGATTGACGGCGAGCTGGTACCCATCCGGGTTCCGGACAACCTCATCCGCTTCCAGGGGGCCATTATTTCCCGGCTCAAGATCATGGCCAAACTCAATATCTCGGAGAAGCGCCGGCCGCAGGACGGCCGTATTGTCTACAAGGGCAAGACAACCGAGTTGGATATCCGTATTTCCACCATGCCGACGATGTACGGGGAAAGTGTTTCGCTGCGCCTCCTCAACCAGAAGAACCAGCCCCTCTCCATGGAGGAGTTGGGCATGCTCAAGAACGACCAGAACCGCATCAAGCGGGTCCTTGACCTTCCCTACGGCATTATCCTCGTCACCGGTCCCACCGGTTCCGGTAAGTCCACCTCCCTGACGGCCTTTATCCGGCAAATCAACTCGCCCGGACGTCGCATCATCACGGTTGAGGATCCGGTCGAGTACGAGGTCGAAGGGGTCAACCAGACTCAGGTCCACTCGGAGATCGGGTTCACCTTCGCCAGTGCCCTGCGCCATATCCTGCGCCAGGATCCCGATGTCATCATGGTCGGGGAAGTTCGCGACTCGGAAACCGCGGACATTGCCATCCGGGCCGCCCTCACCGGTCACCTTGTCCTCAGTACGCTCCATACAAATGATGCTCCCGGCGCCCTTACCCGGCTCATCGACATGGAGATCGAGCCTTTCCTCATTGCCTCGGCCGTGGAAATGATTCTCGCCCAGCGACTGGTGCGGCGCCTGTGCCAGAAGTGTGCCCGCCCGGGGGACTATTCCCAACACTACCTGCAGGAGTGTCTGCAGGCCCTCGGCCTTGAACCCACCGCCGAACGCCTCGCTGCGAAAATCCTCGAGCCCATCGGCTGTGAAGCCTGCCGTGGCCTCGGATACCAGGGCCGGGTCGGCCTCTTCGAAATCCTCCGCGTCGATGATTCCATCCATGAGATGATCGTGCAGAAGCGCTCCGCCCGGGATATCCGCCAGGAAGCCCTCAGATACGGGATGACCACCCTCCAGATGAGTGGCTGGGAACAACTGTCGCTGGGACGGACTTCCCTCAACGAAATCATGCGTTACAGCATGGGAGAGGAAGCGGAGGAATAGCCTGAACCATGCCCCGTTTCTCCTACAAGGCACTCGACAGCTCCGGCCGGCAGGTTACCGGTGAAGCTGAATCAACGGACCGCAAGCGGCTTCTGCAGCAACTCTCGCAGAAGGGCCTGCGCCCCCTCGCCGTCGAGTTCCTCGGGGAGCAGGTAACAGCCGACGAAGCGGTCGAGGATCTGGATTTCTTCAAGAAGTCGGGCCGGACCAGCCGGCTGACCCTTTTCAAGCGCTCCAACAGCAAGGTCGCCCTCGAGTTCCTCAAGCGGGTCCTCGTCCTCCTCTCCTCCGGCATGTCGATTGGGGATACCGTGAGCCTGCTCAGCCGCCGCCTCACCGATCCACAAATGAAGAACCTTTGTGAATCGATCTGGCGTCGCCTCAGTGAGGGACAGACCCTGGCCAGTGCCATGCGCGCCGAGGAGGGGATTTTCACGACCTCCACCATCCATCTGGTCGAGGCCGGGGAATCCAGCGGCAACCTGATTGTCGTCTTGGAACGGGTTGTCGCGTATCTTGAGGAAGCCCGCGATGTCCGCAAGCGGCTGCTCAGCAATCTCAGCTACCCTGCGGTGGTGCTCTCCACCGCCGTTCTTGTCATTGTCATTCTGCTGACCTTCCTCCTGCCGAAAATCCAGGATATGCTGGATCAACTCGGCGGGGAGCTGCCACTCATTACAAAAATGCTTATCGGTGGCTCCAACGCCACCATCACCTTCGGTCCCTATGTGCTGGCAGCCGCCATCGTGCTTATTCTTGCCGTGCGCCAGTGGAGGAAGTCCAACGCCGGCCAGCGCAAAACCGATTACTGGCTCCTCAAGTTTCCCATCATTGGAAGAATCTATCTCTACTCGAGCATCTACGGTACCACCAACTTGATGTCGACCCTCCTCGGTAGCGGCGTCAACACGACAGAAACCCTCCGGCTTGTCGAGCGGACGATCAACAACCTTGTTCTCAGGGGAAAATTTGCCGCTGCCCGCAAGCAGATCCAGGAAGGGGTCTCTATGGCCACAGCGATTCAACGGGTCCACTACATGCCGGACATGGCCATGGATATCCTCACCGTCGGTGAAAACACCGGCAACATCGTTACCAGCCTCGACGACATCAACAAGATCTACCGGGAGGAACTGACAAAGTCCTTGAACCTCCTCACCAATACGACGGTTGTCCTCGCCCTCGGGGGTGCCATCCTGCTCGTCGCGATCATCGCCATCAGTGTTGTCTTCAGCGTGCTTAGCGTCGGCCAGTCCCTCCAGCTCTAGCCCGCGCAAGCCGCTTCTGGAGCAGGATTGCAGCGCATGTGCCAATTTTTGTTTTGCACATTAGCGTTGCGTTATTAGTGTGCTAATCCACGCGGTGCGGTTGTCCATGAAAGTCTGAAAAGTGGTTGCCGCCCCCGCATTGATTGGAGTCAGCGATGATAGAGCAAATCCACGAAGAACAGATTGGTGAGATGCCAGATGGACGGCCCATCAAGGCCTATACCCTCCAGAATGAAAAGGGCCTCCGGGCCACTTTCCTCAACTACGGTGGCATCCTGGTGGAACTTGAGGTTCCCGACCGCATCGGCATGCCGGATGATGTGACCCTGGGACTCGACTCCATTGAGGACTATGTCGAAAACAACCCGCCCTACTTCGGGGCCATCGTCGGTCGCTTTGCCAACCGTATCGCGCACGGTAAATTTTCCCTCGACGGGAAGGACTATGAATTGCCCCTGAATGAGGAACATGGCCACCTTCACGGCGGGCCCGAAGGCTTTTCCCGCAAGCTCTTGGACAGCGTCATCAAGGACGGAAAACACGGGCAGGTCCTCGTCCTGTCCTACGAGAGTCCTGATGGGGAAATGGGATACCCGGGAAAACTCAGTTTTCAGGTGGAATTGTCCATCACTCCGGAGAACGGCTTGCGCTACGAATACACCGCCAAGACCACCAAGCCGACCATTGTCAACTTCACGGCCCATCCCTACTTCAATCTCGCGGGCCAGGATTCCGGGACTATCCGGCAGCATTCAGTCATGATTGAAGCCGATACCTACCTGCCCATCCGGGAGGACACCTGCACCCCGACCGGCGCTTTCGAGAATGTCACCGACGGACCCTTTGACTTCCGCAAACTTCAACCCCTGGACCATCGACTCGACTCCCCCAATGCGCAGGTCGATTTTGAAGGCGGCTTTGATCACAATTTTGTCCTTCGCGAAGACCGGGATATTTCTGAACCGGTAGCCGCCGTGGTGGAGGAGATCTCCGGCCGCAAGATGGAGGTCTATACCTCCGAGCCGGGCCTGCAGTTCTATACCGGTAACTTCCTCGATGAAACACTGGCCGGGAAAAACGGCTTCTTTTATCCTAAGCATGCCGGCCTCTGCATGGAAACCCAACACTTTCCGGACGCCCCCAATTTCGAGAACTTCCCCTCCACCCGCCTCGACAAGGGAGAAACTTTCACGTCCTTCACCGAGTACCGCTTTGGCTCGGTCT